>CAYNKD010000001.1:0-12060 GCA_964397735.1 uncultured bacterium
TACTCCTGACTTAATAAATAACACTATTACAGGAAATACTGGTGGAGGTGTTCTTGTTTGGCATGCAAGCCCTAATATCACTAATTCTCAAATAGCAAACAATTCTGCCTTGATTTTAAATACTGAACCTCTACCAACAGATTGTCCAGAATTGAATGTTTCTTCTGGGAATCCATGTTTGGAATTCACCCAGGTTGGTCATGGTGTTTATGTTCATATAGATAGGCCGGAAAACATCCCAACACCTTTGACATCTTTCATGAATCCTGCAGATTTAACTTTAAGTGGAAATGATTCAACGAAAATCAATGCAACAACTCCACTTCTTTCAAACTTGATATTGACTGACAACAGTCCCTACCAAATGAGAATCCCTATTAATATTGAAGTAGGTAACTCTGCAGCAGTTCCAGCAAGATCACTTAATAATCAATTTATAAAGACTTTAAGTGATAGTGATCCTTGTGATGGAGCCAATGCTCCATGTATAAGGAATGCTGTTGAAATTTATGGATGGGTTGTTAGCAATACATTTACTGATGACACTGCTCAAGCAACATCTGATCCTGAAGCCGTTGCTACAACAAATACATATCCAGGTTCAGTTGCTCCAGATGTTCTTCTTGGTGTTTTGAATGGAGAGACTGGTGGCGGAGGTCAGACGAATGCAATTCCTTACGTAATTACAAATGATATTTTGATTTTGCCTGCAGATAATTATGAAGGTTATGCAAATCCTGAAGATGGAACACAGTTTTCACCTGTTTATCTACAGGTTGACTCAACAATCATCAAGCTTAGAGATGAGCCTGAAAATGTTGACTGGAGTCAAGGTGCGATTGATTTCCATAACCATAATTTATTTATTGCAGACAACAGTTTCATAACAAGTATTCATGACCCTTTACTGGGAACGAAAATTGATTATCCAAATTCAAATCTTGGTTTATATGAAGAAGCATCAACTCCTGGAGACTGGGGTGCTGTTCGTTTCTACAATAGATCTCTTGATTTTTGGGAATCATGGTTGAATGTTGATAGCCTTTGTGCAGAGACAGATGTTGCTGTCATTGGAGGCACAAATGGTGGTGGAACTGAGTATTCTGAAGGTTTTGGTGGAAACTTGGATACGCAGCTAGAGAATAGAGGCGCAGGAACTGGAGCATGTAATCCTTTCGGTCCTTGGTTAAGTCATCCAATAAATCAATATGAAGGAACAACTGCTGATGATGATGAGGCTTGTGATCCGATGTGTGATTGGTATCCTCAAACTCCTTTTTCTGATAATCCAGCAAGCAGTGTGATAAGCAGGTTATGGAATACTGTTTTGAAATATGGTGGAGAATCTTCAGAATCCATGGTTTGGATTCAAGAGTCAAGCCCAATGCTATTTCAGGTAGGGCTTGAAAGTTCAATATCAAATGCCATATATATTGATGGAACTAACAATAATCATTCATTCCAAGACTTACAAGGATGTTCCTCTCAAGCTTGTCAGGTTCCAGCACTAGGTGGCGGCGGCAGATTTTGGGCAACATATCCTAGGATTCAATTAGCTTCTTGGCAGTTTAACTTGTTAGGTGTTTGTAAATTTGTTGATCAAGGTGGAATTAATTTGGTTGCCAATGCAAATACTATCTGTACAACAAATTAAAATTGACAAATAGTTTTTGTGTGCCTGACTTGGGAAAAGTTGAAGGAGATGTGATTTTAGTATCTTGGCTTGTGGAGGAAGGGGCTGAAGTCAAGAAAGGCCAGGAATTGGTGGAACTTGAAACTAGCAAAGTCACCTTTTCGATTGAATCTGATAGAACAGGAAAAATAACAAAAATGAAAGCCAAAGGCCTTAAGGTTTTTGTAGGCGAAGAAATTGCAACTATAGATTAAATGTATTCATTAAAAAATATTTCAGAATTTTTTCCAGAGTTAGAAAAAGGACTTTCAAGGAGAGGTGAAGCTTTCAACTCAAAAAATTTAAAGAGCCTTAACGAGAAAAGAAAAAATTTCCAGTTGGAATATGACAATTTAAGGTCTGAATCTAGAAAGATTGGACAAAAGATAGCGAATTGCCCTAATGAAGAAAGAACTCTTTTGATGGAAAAGGTTAAAAAAGTCTCCAGTAAGACAAAATCTGTAAAAAAAGAAATGGAAGAAAACAAAACCCAACTTTATGAGGAATTGATTAAACTTCCCAACATCCCTTCTGAATGGATTCCTGATGGAATTGAAGGCGAGGTAGTTAAAACTTGGGGAGACGTAAAAAAAGAAAAAACCCCTTTTCATTGGGAAATAGCTGAAAGATTAAATATTTTTGATTTTAAAAGTGCTTCAAAAATATCTGGATCTGGTTGGCCTTTGTTGAAAAATGCTGGTTCAAAACTGTCTAGGGAATTAGGCAATCTCATGATTGAGCACCATATATCTAAGGGTTTTATTGAAATAAGCCCTCCTTTTTTGGTGAGTGAAGAAACTATGCTTGGAAGTGGACAACTTCCAAAATTTGCTGATCAGGCCTATAGAACTGAAGATGGTTACTGGCTGATACCAACCTCAGAAGTTCCATTGGTAAACTTCCTTGCCTCTGAAAATTTAAATATAGAGAGTTTGCCTTATAGGCTTACTTCTTGGACTCCTAATTTTCGAAGAGAGGCTGGAAGTTATGGACTGAAGACAAAAGGGTTAATTAGGGTTCATCAATTTGAAAAGGTAGAAATGGTTAGTGTTGTTGAGGCTCAGGATTCTAAAAAAGAATTAGATTTTTTAGTAGAAAACGCAGAAAGTCTATTAGAGATTTTAGGGATTCCATACAGGCGAAGATTGTTAGGTGCTGCTGATTTAGGTTTTTCATCTTCAGCTACATATGATTTAGAAATACCAATGCCTTCTGATGGAAGTTGGATGGAGATCTCTTCAGTTAGTATCTGTGACGATTTTCAATCTAGGAGAGCAGGTGTTTTCTGCAAAAATAAAAATAAAAACTTTCATCCATGTTTGCTTAATGGGACAGGTTTAGCTATTGGAAGATTGATTGCAGCCATCTTAGAGCATTGCTGGAATGGAAAGTCTGTTGTTCTTCCTGAGATTTTACAAAAAAAATTCAATAAAAAGGAGTTAACTTGTGAATAATTTAAAACTATTAAATCAAACTGAAGTAAAAAATATCTTAAAAATGAAAGATGTTTTACATGCTGTTGAAGATGCATTTGGTGCTTGGGGTAGAGGAGAGGTTCAAATGCCTCCAAAATCCTATTTGATTTTTGATAAAGAAAATGGAGATTTAAGATCTATGCCAGCATATATTCCAGAAAAAAATGCTGGTGTAAAGATTGTTACTGTTCATCCGGAAAATCGATTCAAGGATTTACCTACAGTGATGGCTTTGTGTGTATTAAATGATCCAAATACAGGCTCTCCTGTTGCAATCATGGATGCAAGTCTTTTGACTGCAATAAGGACAGGTGCTGCTGGAGGAATAGCTTCTAAATGGTTGGCAAAAGAATCTTCAAGTGAGCTTGGCTTAATAGGTGCTGGAGTTCAGGCAAAATACCAAATAGAAGCCCATTTTGAAATTATGAACATTCAAAGGATAAAGATATCTGATCCAAATAAAGAGGCGGTAAAGTCATTAACAGAATGGCTGGAAGGTATTGCCCCAAGTGTGGATTTAGAAGTTACATCTTTAAAGGATGCTTGTGATTCAGATGTTTTGATAACTACAACCCCTGTAAGAAATCCTGTTGTTATGGACGAGATGGTCGTAAGGCCTCATACTCATATTAATGCAATAGGAGCTGATGCCGAAGGCAAGCAGGAGATTTCAGGAAGTTTGATTAAGAGATGTAATGTTATTGTGGATGATTGGACACAGACAAGTCATTCTGGTGAGATTAATGTTCCTTGTCATGAGGGTTGGTTTTCTGAAGACATGGTTGCTGGTGAAATTGGAACAATTGTGGCTTCTGAAGATTCTTCATTTAAAGAATCTTTAACCCTTTTCGACTCAACAGGGTTGGCTATACAAGATATGGCAACTGCAAATATAGTTTTAAAAAAGGCAATTAAAAATGGGATAGGGCTTGATTGGAGTCCTCTGAACTGATTTGGTAATTGATTTAAGATCTGACACTGTTTCAAAGCCAACAGAGGCAATGAGGCGTTTTATTTCAGAAGCGCAAGTTGGTGATGATGTTTTTGGAGATGATGAAATTACTTTATCTTTGCAGAATAAATCTGCAAAGATTCTAGGAAAAGAAGCTGCTTTATTTGTCCCTTCTGGAACCATGGCAAATCAGATTGCTTTAAGGGCACATACTGAACCTGGTGATGAAATAATCCTTGAGAAAGGCTCTCATATTTACATGTATGAAGGAGGGTCTTATGCAGCATTGTCAGGGTTGTCAGTTAGTTTGGTTCAAGGAGTTAGGGGTATTATGGATGTTCAGGATGTTCGGAATGCGATACGTCCTCCTGGTGGCTTGTCTCATTATCCAAAAACAAAATTAATATGTGTAGAGAATACAGCAAATGCTGGAGGAGGAACTGTTTATCCTCTCGAAACTTTAAACTCAATTACCAGGCTTGCAAAAGAAAAAAATTTAAAAGCACACTTGGATGGTGCTCGAATTTTCAATGCTTCAATTCAATCTGGAGACAGTGTAAAAAAGATTGCAGAAGGTTTTAATTCTGTTTCTTTTTGTCTTTCTAAAGGTTTAGGTTGCCCAATAGGGAGTTTGTTATGTGGCTCAAAAGAATTTATCAAGAAAGCACATCGTTTTAGGAAGATGTTTGGTGGAGGAATGAGGCAAACGGGATTATTGGCTGCGGCTGGGCTGTTTGCCTTAGATAACAATATTGATAGATTAAAAGATGATCACAGGAGAGCAAAAGAGCTTGGGGAATGTCTTAATCATCTTGGATATGATGTTAATACCGTAGAAACAAATATGCTTTATATTGATGTCCAGGGTTTGGATGAAGATATAGAAAATGTAGTTCAAGCTTTAAAGAAAGAGGATATTTTGATACATCCAGGTTCCAATACTCATTTAAGAGCTGTTTTCCATATAGGTATAAATGATAATGACCTATCTGCAGTTCAGGTTGCTTTCGAAAATTTGTGTCGAGAATAGATACAAAAACCCTTAAAGAGTTTTTTTAATTTCCGTCAATTTTGGTTTGACTAAACCCTTATTTCTTTTTTTTAGGTATTTGACAAAATTTCTCTTTACCTTTTCATTATCTTTGTCTTCTGATTTTAAATAATCTAAACATTCTCTCGAACAGCATCCTTCATATTTTTTAGAACATCTTCTACATTGGATGAAAAGCATGTGACATAAATCGTTTTCACAGTTGTTATGACTGTCAGATTCTTTATCGCATTGATGACATTTGCTCAGAATATCATTTGTTATCCTTTCTCCAAGCCGATGGTCAAAGACATAGTTTTTTCCTATAAATTTTGATTTTATTTTTTTACTTTTAACGTAGTTACCGTAATTGATGATCCCATTTTTTAATTGATAAACATTCTTGAAATTATTTTTAATAAGATAAGAGCTTGCTTTCTCGCACCTTATGCCCCCAGTACAGTACATAAGTATTTCAGAATCTTCCTTACCTTCAAGCATTTTTTTTATTTGTGGAAGGATTTCATTTGACTTTCTTACTTCTGGATAAACTGAATTCTCAAATCTTCCAATTTCGGTTTCATAATAATTTCTAACATCGACAACAATTGCTTTCCCCTGCTCTATTTTTTTATTAAATTCTTTAGGGCTTAGATGCTTCCCAACTTTTTTAATATCATATTCATTATCGCTTATACCATAAGCAACAATCTCATTTTTTATTTTTACAGTTAGTTTAAAAAAAGAATTTCCATCTTGAATTGCTCTATTTAAGGAAAGGCCATTTAGCAACTTAATCTCTTCAGTTAATTTTTGAAATTTTTTTAAATTGGATAGGGGAATGCTTATTTGTGCATTAATCCCTTCTTCTGCAAGATATATTCTTCCTAGTATCTTCAAATCTGAGAATCTAGAAAAAATTTGATCCCTAATATCAGCGAGATTTTTTATTTTTTCATATTTATAAAAAGAACAAGTGATTCTTTCAAAATCTTCTTCTTGGAGATTTTTCTTCAAATCTTCTTTTGATTTTTTATTTACAAGAACCATTTTTTCTATGGGGAAATTCTATCTATTGTTCTTGGAAACGGAATTGTTGCCCTGACATGATGTATTCCTGTAACCCATCTAACCATTCTTTCAAGGCCCATTCCAAATCCTGCTGTTTGCACCCCTCCGTATTTCCTTAAATCATGATACCACGAGAAAACTTCTGGGTCTAAGCCCTCTTCCTTGATTTTTTCTATCAGTAGGTCAGGGTTGGCTATCCTGACTGCTCCACCTGTAATCTCTCCCCCACCTTCTGGAGCTACGAGGTCTACTGAAAGAGTCAGTCTTTCATCTTCTGGGTCTATAGCCATATAAAAAGCTTTGCAATCTGAAGGAAAGTTTGTTATAAAAAATGGGTGATTTACATGATCAGCCAAGGCTTCTTCATGTTCTGCCCCGAAATCAGAACCAAAATCTACTTTGAAATTTAAATTTTTAAGAATTTCCAAAGCTTCCGTGTAGTGAATTCTTGGAAAAGGTGTTTTTATTTCTTTTAATTTAGATATATTTCTTTCAAGGATATTTAAATCATCTAAATTTTTTTCTAAAACTTTCTTTACTAAAGCTGAAAATAGATTTTCTTGAAGCTCCAGTAGTCCATTTAAATTTAATCCAACTGCTTCTGGCTCAAGCATCCAGAATTCTGTTAAGTGTTTTCTAGTTTTACTTTTCTCTGCCCTGAAAGTCGGGCCAAAACAATAAACTTTTCCCAATGCTAAAGCAGTTGCTTCATTGTAAAGCTGTCCACTTTGCGACAGGTATGCTTCTTCTTCAAAGTATTCAAGATTAAAAAGAGTTGTAGTTCCTTCACATGCATTTGGAGTAAGTATTGGAGAATCAACACGATAATATCCTTGAGAGTCTAGCCAATTTTGAGCTTCAATTTGAATTGTTGACCTTATCCTAAGCACAGCAGATTGCTTAGGTGTTCTTATCCAAAGGTGCCTATTCTCTAGTAAAAAGGCTACAGAGTGTTCTTTTGGTTGTATTGGATATTCGTTAGAACTTTCATTAAGAATTTTAATTTTTTCAGCTTTTATCTCCATGCCATATTTAGATCGAGGATCTTTTTTTAATATGCCGGTTATATTTAATGCAGACTCTATTGAGATATTCTCAATAAGCTCCGAACCTTCAGTTTTTTTTGTTACAACTACCTGAATTTGACCGGTTCCATCTCTTGCTGAAATAAAGGATATTTTCCCCATGTTTCTTATTGTTTGTACCCATAAAAGGATAGAAATTTCTTTTCCATCTTCTTCTTCCTTTAAATTTTTTATTGAATACATGGTACTTATAAATTGTAGATTAAAGAATCGATAATTATCCAAGGATCAACATCTGAAGTTTTTAAATCAAGGTCAGCTTTCGACAAAAGGCTAAAACCTTTTGCGATTTTTTTTTCTGATATACTTTTTGCTTTCAATGTTAGTTTTGATGATTTCCAAACCATAGTTGGCCCCAGATCCTTTTTTAAAAAATAGCTGCTTCCACTCTTCGCCAAAGCTAATCTTTTCCATTCTTGCATTATCCAATTCAGAATAGAGAAAGGCTCTTCCCCAGTTCTTTTGAGGTCAGAAGCTAATCTTTTTGCTTCAATAACCCTTTTCCCTATTATCAAATCTACAATTTTAAAAACTGTTGATTGTGAGCTTTTGGGAAGGTAGCTAACCGCATCTTCAGTGATTTCTTTTTTTTCATATCCAAGCATTTTTAGGGTTTCTATGCTTTGGTCTATCGAAGCAAGGTTAAAACCAACTTGATTTAATAATTTTTTTGGAATGTTCCTTGAAAATTGGTAACCGCTAGAAGAAAGTATTTCCATTATGTATTTTTCTAAATCTGGAGAGTTTTTGAAATTTTTTGGTAATTCCTCTAAATGAATTTGAATATTTTTTTCATTTTTAAATCTTTTTATAAATTCTTCTATCTTCTCTTTCACTTTTTTATTACCTTCATAATCTTTTTTTTCTTCTGAAATTATCCAACTTCCTTCAGTTGGGTTGTTGATAAGTGATTTGAATTTCTCTTTACATAGTGTATTTTTTTTCTGACTAAAACCCTTTATCAACTCTGTTAAATCGTTTGTTTCTATCCACGAACCTCCTCCAAACATTGAAGATTGATTCAAGATAGCTGTGATATTTGAAAAGGAATCAGAGAAAATTTCCTCAGATTTAAAATCCTTGATATTTGATTTATTAATATTGTTTAATTTTCTTAATTCTCTCTTTTTCTTTGTTATTAGCCAGTGATTGCCAAGAATAAAATAAATCATTCAGACATCTATCCCGATGTCATTTCTGAAAGATGTTTCTTTGACCTGTATTTTTTTGATCTCGCTGTAAGCAACTTTTTTAGCTTCGTTGAGGTTCTTGCCAATTCCGGTGATATTGAGAAGCCTCCCCCCTTTGGAGAAAAGAGATCCATTATTCCTTTTTGTTCCAGCATGGAAAATTAAAGATTTACCTATATCTGGATTTCCTGGTTTTTCAGGATCGATTAGCTTGATGTTTTTTTCAGTTTTTTCTGGATATCCATTTGCTGCTAAAACAATTGTCAAAGCTGCTTTTGATGTGTCATTGATTTCCTTTTCTTTAATTTTTTCATTTTTTGAAATTGCTAAAAATGTTTCAGCAGGATCTCCCTTCATGAGTGGAATTAAGACTTGTGTTTCAGGATCTCCAAATCTAACATTGTATTCAAGCAATTTTGGTCCCTCTTTTGTCAGCATCATTCCAAGGTAAAGAACTCCACGATAATCAATATTTTCTTTTTCTAAGCCTTTAATTGAATTTTGCACTAAAGGATTGATAAGATCTGTCAGGCTGTTATTTTGGGGGTTCCCCATATCTGAAACAGGGGCATACGCACCCATTCCTCCAGTATTTGGACCTTTATCGTTATCAAGACGTCTTTTGTGGTCTCTTGAAAAAGGAAGTATCTTTGGTTCCGAGTTGCTGTTCACTAAAACATGTACTGAGAGCTCTGGACCAATCATCCAATCTTCAATAACTACAGTTTTTCCAGAATCGCCAAGTGATTCATTCTCAATCAAATTAACTAAAATTTCTTTTGCAATGATTGAATTTTTTGCAGGAAAAGCTCCTTTGCCCCCTGCCAAACCATCAGCTTTTATGAACCAAGGTCCCTTTGTTGTTTCTATGTGACGAATTGCTTCTTTTAAATTGTCAAATGTTATATTTTCAGGAGATTTAATGTTATGTTTTTTGCAAAAATTCCTAGCAAAAGATTTGCTTCCTTCAAGTAAGGCTCCATTCTGATTTGGCCCAAATACAGGTATTCCTTTTTCCCTAATTCGATTCGCAAGACCTTCAACAAGAGGTTGTTCTGGACCAATAACAATAAGGTCAAAAGATTCTTCTTCTATATTTTTTTCAAATTTTTTTAAATGCGAAGTCCCGCCATTTCCAGGAGAAACTAGGACCTCGTGTCCAAATCTTTCAAATCCCCATGATAAAGTGTGTTCTCTTCCCCCGCTGCCTATCACCCCTATTCTCATAAGTGGGTTTCTCTTTTCCTTTTAGACCATTCAAATTCTTGCATATACATTGCTGATTTTAAAAATATCATATCTATCTTCCCCGTTCTTCCATGCCTGTTTTTTTCAACCATTAATGAAATTGGGGCATATCCTCTTTCCAGTCCATGCCTTTCCTGTATCACTTGATTCCTCGATTGGTTTTCATTTCCGATTTTTCGTTTTCTGTATTGGTCATAAATGAAAACTACGCTATCAGCATCTTGTTCAATTGATCCTGAATCCCTAAGGTCTGAAAGTCTTGGTCTGGGATCTACTTCAAAAGATGTTCCAGCCATCTTTCCTCCTTCCCTGCTATCAATGCCTCGCGATAGTTGTGATATGGCTATTACAGGACAGTCTAAGGTTTTAGCCAGCATTTTCAAAGACCGTGATATTGCTGTAATTTCATCAACTCTTGTTCCATACTTTCTTTCACTACTGCGCAAAAGTTGTAAATAGTCAATTACAACAAGTCCTAATTTCCCTTTCTCTCTTTTCAATCTTGAACACTCTATCTTGATTTGTGCAACAGTAAGATCGGGCTTGTCCGTAACATGTAGTAAGTGTTCAAAATTACTAAATCTATTACTACTCAAAAGAGTTCCTACCCTTACTTGCTCATCTTGTCTTAATTGAGCTGTATTAAAAACATTTCTTTTATTCTTGAATTTCTTTCTTGCTTGTTCGATTGCCTCTAATGTTAATATTCCGGCACTATGAACAGAATAAGCCTCTTTCACTTTTTCTTCTGAACTGTATATTTCTTGAGTTTCAGCTTTAAATGCAGGATCAAGCCCCTGCTGTGTTCCTTCATTAGCAAGTATCCTTGAAAGAAGTTGAGTTTGATCCATCTCTAAAGAAAAAAATGCCACTGGAAGCATTGATTTGACTGCAACCTGAAAACCCATATTTAGAGCAAGGGCAGTTTTTCCTTCGCCAGGCCTTGAAGCTAATATTATTAGATTGTTTCTCCTTAAACCACCTAACATTTCGTTAAGCTTTTCATGATCGCAAAGGATTTCATCTTGTTTCTTGGGATTCATTACGCCATCAATGAAATCTTGGAGCTTTTCTTTCAGAGGTTGTAACGTTGTTGGAAATCTAATTGTTTCTGTTTTTGTAACTCTTTCTTCAAAGCTATTAAATAAATCAGAAATACTTTTTCCTTCATCAAGTGCTTCTTGAGCCGTTTCTTTTGCTATATTTGAAACTTGCCTTCTGAGGTAGAGGTCTCTTAGGGTTTTAAGTGCATTTTCAACACGGCTTTGTATAGGAGTATCTTCAAGGATTTGTAAAAGGTAATTCTCACCGCCAATTTTATCTAACTTTTTCCTTTCTCTTAGATTTCTTGTTAATGAAATTAAATCAACTTCAACTCCCTGTGTTTCTAGGGCTTCTATTGAGTTGAAAATTTCTTTATGTGAATATTCAAAAAACCATTCAACTTGTGGAATTAATCCAACATCTTCAACAAAGAGTTTTTTACCTGATATATAAGTTGCAAGAATATATTTTTCTGCTAGTTCGTTATAAAGAATTGAATTTTTTTTATCCTTGTTCAACGACTTCTACCGATATTTCAAATTCTTTTTCATTTGGAATTTTGATTTGAATTTTATATTTCCCAAGACTTTTAATTTCCTCATCCATAGAAACGTAACTTTTTGATAAATCTATTTTTTTTAATTTTAAAACTGCATTACAAATTGATTTTTTATTAACTGATCCAAAAAGCTTTCCTTTTGGTCCAGATTTTGCTTCTATCTTGATGTTCTTTATTTTTTTTATTTTTTTTGTAAGTTCTTTCAGGCTCTTCTTTTTTTCCTCTTCTTTTTTTAGAAGTTTTTGAGCTAATGTTTTGAGTTCATTTATTTTTTCACCAGTTGCTCTTGTAGCTAAATTTTTTGGAAAAAGATAATTAAGCGCAAAGCCATCGGAAACATTTTTCAATTCTCCAGTATCTCCAACACCTTGAACTTGTTCTAAAAGTATAACTTTCATCTTCTATACCCCACATTGAGCCCGTATTCATCATGATGCTGGTAATAAGGGATAATGGCCATTTCACGAGCACGTTTGATTGTTTTTACAACTAAGGCATGATCTCTACGAGAAAGTCTTGTTTGCTTCCTTGGTTTTATTGACCATTTTTGATTCATGAAAGGCTTTAAACTTAATAGGTTTTTGTAATCTAAAGAATCGTTGAGTTTGAAGTAGCTTCTTTTTCTTATGGTCCTAAGAGACTTTTTCTTTTCTCTTTCTTTTTTCTTTTTTAAAGTTCTTAATGGATGTGTAATTCTTGGCATCTCTTATTCCTCCTTTTTAGAAGAGGTCTCT
>CAYNKD010000001.1:12160-52514 GCA_964397735.1 uncultured bacterium
TCTTCCTTTGGCTTCTCTTCTTCCTTTGGCTTCTCTTCTTCCTTTGGCTTCTCTTCTTCCTTTGGCTTCTCTTGAATTATTGGAGATTTGTAGTTTAGATTTTTGAAAAATCTAAATCTCAGAATCCCCTCACTATCTTTCAAGAAGGTCTCTATTTCTTTTTTTGTTTTTTGGTCTATATCAACTAAAAAGAACGTGTAGTCACCATCTTTGAATTTATTAATTGCATAAGCCATTCTCTTCATACCCCATGCATCCTTCTCAATGATTTTCCCCTTATTGGATTTAATTATTTTTTCTATTTTTTTAAGAATAGATAAATTTTCTTGACTATCTTCTGGGCTAAGTATGAGAGCTAATTCGTAAGTTCGCTTCTCAACAGCTTTCTCCGGAAACTTATAAGACATTTTTTCTCCTCCTTATGGTCTAATGATCTGTAATTTACAGACAAAAAGGTTCAGTCATTATATATTATTTTGTGATTTTATTGATTATTATCGCTGCAGCCGCTGAAACACTTAAACTTTCAACATTTTTAATTGGTATGGTTGTTTTCTCTCCTCTACCTTCCCATGTTTCTGGAATCCCTTTCGATTCATTTCCAAAAATAAGACAAATTTTTTTATTTCTAACCTCTATGTCTTCGATTTTTTTCCCATTATGAGCAGTCGCCAGAATAAACTTATGTTCAGACAAGCTTGTAAATATCTGATTATCCATTTTTGAATAATTTATCCCAAATGAAGATCCTGCAGACGTTCTTAAAACTATTAAATTGTATGGATCTGGAGAATCTTTAGAGAAAAGAAAGTTGTTAATACCATGCGCTAAGCTTGTGCGTATTATCGATCCTACATTTGTTGGATCTTGAGAGAAGAAAGCAACGATGTCCTTGTTATAGTCAATATTTTTTTTTATCGGATCTTTTCCTCTTGCAATAATTGGTTCTAATTTTGGGATGCTCATACATTTTTTAATCAACTTCTCTTCCGCTACAAAAATTTTTTGAAAATTTGTATTTTGAATTTTTTTTGCATATTTTTCAGTAGTTATTATTTCAGGGCACCAATCGTGTTTAATGCTGTTTTCAAGAAGTCTTTCTCCTTCCAGTTTAACAATATTAGATTTTTTGCGCTTTTGTTCGTTTCTTAAGTATTTTAGCCTTTTGATGAAAGGGTTTTTTTCAGATTTAATTTGATTTTTCAGAGTCTAAAGACCTAATTGTTTTTTTCTTTTTTCCAATAATGAATCCAATCTTTGCGCAGTGAGTTTTTTTACTTTATTTCTTATTGAAGGGTTTTTTCCATCAAGGTTTTCTGCAAGAGTAGGATTTTTTTTTCTTATTGCATTTAAAGCTGCAAGACTTTTGAATCTTTTTTCATATTCTTTTGTTATCAATGGGGCAATTTGAATTATTAGTTTTTCAGCATTCTCGTCACTTGATTCCAAGGATTCTTCAATCAGGTCGAGATATTGTTTTATTTTTGTATTAAATTTATCTAAATTTGACATGAGAAACTATTCAGATTTCTCGTCTGCCTTCTCTTTCTCTGTATCTTCAGCAGACATAACGGTTATTTCCGCATCAGAGAGGATGATTTGTAGATGCTCAATTTCGCTTTTTATCTTGTCTTCATCATGGTCAATAGCTCTCTGTAGGTTTGCTATCGCTGTTCTTAATGAATCTTTTGTCACTTTTTCAATGAATTTTTTTCTGTCTCTTATAAAGGCTTCTGCCTCATATATCAATGCATTTGCTTCTGAGGTTTCTCCTATTTCACTTTCTTTTTGAGATGTTCGTACCCCTATCTCAAGTTGGGCTTCCCTAACTTCTTCTGGAGATAATCTTTTCTGGCTTGTTTTAAATGAAACAGATTTTTCTTTCTTAGAAGCTCTGTCTTTTGCTGTAACTTTAACAATGCCATTTATGTCATAGTCAAAAAGGACATCAACTAAAGCTTTTCCAGCATCTTGTGACTCTATTCCAGAAAAAACAAAATCACCTAATTTTGGGTTCGCTGCCGCAGCTTCTTGTTCTCCTTGATAAACTGTTATCTGTGCTTCTGTCTGCATATCTTGTGTCGTGACGTAAGGTTTCTTTTTTGAACAAGGAATTGCTGTATTTCTGGGGATAATTACTGAAAACTTACCCTCTTTTACCTCTATTCCAAGTGAGTGAGGGGCAACATCAACAATAACCATCTCTTCCAATTTCCCTCTTTTCACTCCTGCCTGAATTGCAGCACCGAGTGCAACTGACTGCTCAGGGTCGACCTTATGGTCAAGAGTTTTCCCAACAAGGTCTTCAACGAATTGTTTTACTTTCGGCATTCTGGTTGTTCCACCTACCAAAAGAATCGAGTCAAGATCTTTGAAGTCTAATTTAGCATCTTTCATAGATTGCTCTAAGGGTTTTTGCGTCCTTCCAACCAGGGGTTCAATGATTTCTTCTAACTGAGTTCTTGACAAGGTTGTTTTCAAATGTTTGGGTTCTTCTGATTCGGTGTATATGAAAGGAAGGTTTATTGTTGTTTCAAGATGTTCTGAAAGATCTTTTTTTGCTGTTTCTGCAGCATCTTTTAATCTTTGCTGAACAACTCTTTTTTGTATTTCATCTATTTCCTTTCCCTCTAAATCAACCTTTTCAGCCTTCTTAAAGTTCTTTTTTAGCCATTCTGCAATTGCCCAGTCCATGTCATCTCCACCTAATTGAACATCGCCATTTGTAGCTAGAACCCTAAATGCTCCTTCTCTTGCTCTGATGATGGATACATCAAAAGTTCCTCCACCAAAGTCATAAACCATTATTGTGTCTTTTGATTCGCTATTAAGGCCATATGCTAAGGCTGCAGCTGTAGGCTCATTTAGTATTCTTTCAACAACGAATCCAGCTATTTCTCCAGCATCCTTTACAGCCTGTCTTTGAGCATCATTGAAATAAGCAGGAACGGTTATTACAGCTTCTTCAACAATTTCTCCGAGAAACTCTTCAGCGTCTAGTTTCAATCTTTTGATTATTGCTCCAGCAATTTCTTGAGGAGTAAACTGTTCTTTTCCTAGGGTTATTACTTTATCCTCTCCCAAGATTCTTTTTATAGAGGCAACAGTCCTGTCGGGAAATGCAATTGATTGGTTTTTAGCAGCCTCTCCAACTAGGAGATCTCCTGTTTCTGACATTCCGACAACACTCGGGGTCAAAAGAGAATCTCTTGAGTTCGGAATTAATTTTGGCGCATCTTTATCTAAATAGCCAATCAGACTGTTCGTTGTACCAAAATCAATGCCTAATATGTTTCTCATAAGAAAACCTCCTAAGTTAGATGATTATAAATTTCTTATTTTGAATTAAAAGTAAGTTTGTTGTTGAAAAAATGCTTAATTTTTAAAAATGTATGCAAATTACTGAAATAAATTCTAATTTTTGCCTATTGAAACTTCTGCAGCTCTCATTATTTTTCCTTCATGACTGACTCCAATTTGATAAATTTTGACTATTTTTCCTTTTGGACCGTCTTCTGTTCCAACTGCTATGTGTTTGTTTGGATCAAAAATATCACCCTTCTCAGGCCTTATTGCAGAAAACCCAAGTGTCGTTAATTGTTTTTCAAAAAGATTTGTTACATCTTCTATTCCTGATAAAACTTCTTGGTTTTTTCCTGTTTTTTTCAAATAATCTTCAGCTCTTTGCAACGCATCAAAAACTACCAGCATTGGTTTTATGGAATTTTTTTGAACTCTACTCTTCTCAACTTTTTCAAGTTCTCCTTTCCATGAGTTTAAAAATGATTCAAAATTATTTACTCTTTCCGACAAATGAGAAACTCCTCGAGCTCCCTCAAATGATTCAAATGTTGTCATTTCATCCTTGATTTTTTCTAAGGATTTTTTTAAATCATTAATTTCCTCCATCAAAGGGTTAACAATAGAACCAATATTCAAATGATTTTCTTCGATATCTTGCCAGCCTTTCAAGTTTATTTCTTCATTAGGGCTCATTAAAAGCATTGTAACTAACTCAAAATTTAATTTCAAGTGTAATATATTTTTAATAGATGTCAAAATTGATTGTAATAACCGGACCTTCTGGGGTTGGAAAAACTACTTTGGCTGATTATTTACTTCAAGAACTTCGTTTAAGAAGGGTGATCACATGTACCACAAGAGAAATAAGAGATGGCGAGGTTGATAGAGTTGACTATAATTTTTTTTCTAGAGATTTTTTTAAAAAACTTATACTTCAAGAAAAATTTGCTGAACATGCAAATGTTTATGGAAATTATTACGGTGTTTTGAAAAAAGATATTTCAAATTCTCTTAAATTTTGTAATTCTTTGATAATTCTTGATGTGCAGGGTTCAAAAAGTATAAAAAAGTTATTTAAAAATTCTATTGTTATTTTCTTATTGCCTCCGTCTAAAGAATCGATATTTGAAAGAATGGAAAAAAGAAACAAGGATTCGGAAGAAAGTTTAAACAAGAGGATTCGGTTACTGGAAAGTGAAATTTCTTGGGCCTCGAATGCAGATTATCGAGTTGTAAATGAAAATTTAAGAAGTTGCAAGGTTGATTTAAAGAAAATAGTTGAAAATTTTTTAAATGCTTCATAGTACAATAAAGGAACTTATGAGCGAAGAAAAACCAAGATACGAAGACATAATTGGCACTGACAACATCAGAGGCATTGTTGCAATTGAAGATTTGTTAAAAATTTATCCAAATCGATATGTTGTAACTGAAATTATTGCAAAAAGGGCCAACGACCTTGAGACAAGGCTTGATTTACCCAGGGTAGATTTGGGAGATAGGAATTTACAGGAAATTGGCTATGTTCAAGTTGCAATTGCTGAATTTTTGGCTGGCCAAATCAAACCTAAGATTCCTGATGAAGCCTTTGTTCCAAAAAATGCATTTCCTGATGATTACGAGAAGATTCCTTCAAACGAAATTTAATCTATTCTTAAGGTTTCACTTATGAAAGTTTTAATTGGGGTTACTGGGAGTATATCATCATACAAAACTCCAGATTTGATTAGAAAACTGACAGCAAAAAATATTGATGTTGAGGTTGTTTTGTCAAGAGGTGGAGAAAGGTTTGTAGGAAAAACTTCTTTTGAAGGTTTGACTGGAAAGAAGGTTTATTCTGACCTTTGGGAAGATCCCATGTCGCACATTCATCTGGAAAGGTCTTGTGACCTGATAGTGGTATGCCCAACAACTGCACATTTCATTTCAAAATTAAGTTCTGGATTGGCTGATGATTTGCTTTCAAATATCATTTTGGCAAAAAAATCACAAGTTCTTCTTGTCCCTTCCATGAATACAAACATGTGGAATAATTCTGCTATAAGAAAAAATATTTCAAATTTAAAAAAACAAGGTTTTATATTTTTGGATCCTGACGAGGGATCTTTAGCTTGTGGGGAGCAGGGCTTGGGTAGACTCCCTGATCTAGAAATGATATTATATGAAATACTTTTTCATCTAACGGATAAAATTCTTGAAAAAAAATCAGTTTTAGTTACGGCTGGTCCAACTCAGGAATTTATTGATGATGTTAGATTCTTTTCAAATCCCTCAACAGGGAATATGGGTTTTTCTTTTGCTTTAAACTCTTGGCTCAAGGGGGCTGATGTTACATTGGTCGCAGGCCCTGGAACCCCAAAATCCCCAAAAGGTATAAAAAGAATTGACGTTAAGTCTTCTCAAGAAATGAAAGACGCTATTCAGGGTAAATATGATTATGGATTTTTTACAGCTGCTGTTACTGATTTTTCTTTTAAACACAAAAAAGAAGGGAAGCCTTCTAAAGATGATTGGTTCAAAGAGGATATTTATTTGCAAAAAAGCCCTGACGTATTGGCAAGAAAATATAAGAGTTGTAAAAAAGTAATCGGATTTTCTGTTTATAGTGGAGGGTCTTCTTTGGATGCTGCAAAAAAAGTTTTTAAAAAAGGTGCCGATTATGTGATTACAAACAATTCTTCAAACTGTTTTGGGGAGAAGAATACAGATGTTGAATTTTTTGATGCTAGTTTAAGTTCAATAGAATTCAAGGGTATAGATAAAATTATTTTAGCTGAAAAAATATTAAATATTATTGGAGATAAAAAATGATTAAAAAAAGATTTTTTTTATTTTTTGCTTGTTTCTTCTGTTTCAAAGTTTGGGCAGAGGATAATAGCAAAATTGTTGGACATTTGGGAGAGGAAAACAACACGAAGCCTATATATTTCGATCATATAAATTTAGGCTTATATCTTAATTCTTCTAGGTATTTACAAATGGGAACAGACCCATGGGTTCTTAGCCTTATGGACATTATTACTTACAGATTGATGGAAATAGAAGCGGACTCAAGAGGGTTGGAATATCCTGAGTCAGACCTCGAGGATTTTTTATTTGGAAATCCTACAAATGCAAAGTTGTATAGCTATTATGCTGAAGTATTTGATCCAAAGCTTGTTAAAGAGTATTTCAGGATTCGAAACCTGTCTGAAACAACCCAAAAAGTTATAGCTTATGAGTTGCTGGAAACCTACAATAAAATTCCTTCCGAAGAGGAGTTGTTGAATTTTTATATAGAAAATCAAAAAACAGCATTTACAAAACCTTCAATGTATCGTCTAGCAATGATTGAATTAGATGATTCTTCCGAGGCTGAACTAGTCGAAAAGAAATTACTTGAAGGGAGTTCTTTTGAGGAAATGGCTGCTGCTCATTCAATAAATTTTCAATCAGCTTTAGAAGGGGGGTATGTTGGACAAGACCTAGCAGAAGCAGCTATAAAATCTCAAATTCCTTTTGCAGCAAGTGAAATTTTATCTACCGAAATGGGCTCTTGGGTTGGGCCAATTAGTGTTTCTCCTTCCTTGGGAAAGAATCTTTTCTATTTCTTTAAAATTCTTAATTTTGAAGCAGAGAAAGAATCTCCTTTTGAAAATGAAAGAGACTTCATTATGGATTTTCTTGTCAACCAAAAAGCTGAACCTATATATTCTGAGTGGGTAAAAGAAAGGCTGAAAGTTCACAATCTTCGTTTTGATTACAGTCTATTTAACACAGTCAAAGAAACCTTGGGGCTTGCTGATGATTCTGAATCCACTGAATCTGAAGAAAATTCTGATGGTGAAGGTAGTTAGTTGTAACAAAATATTACAAAGTATTTGTTGCAGCAGATCTTTTTAGCTTAAGGTCTTGGGTATATTCTTTTGACGGGATTATCAATCCTGGAACTTGGGTGTTGTTGGAGAATTGGAATAACCAAAAGAGCTGGGGTGTTGTTTCTGGAGAGACAGAGTGTTTTTCTGAATCAAAATCTATTTTAGAAATTGGCCCAAAAATGGATTCAAAAAGATATAAATTCTTCCTCAAGTCGTTAAGCTTTTTTATTCCCCCTGGAGCGTTATTGAGCACTCTTATGCCTTTAAAGGTCCCAGTAGAGCGCTCTGAAGTGCAAAAAGAACCACAAACTTTAAATATTTTTCCAAATTTAAAAACTTTAGATAGGTTAGGGAAAAAAAAGACATCAAAGTCCAAGAAAAGCATTTTAAACATTGCAAGCGGAAATGATTCAGAGGTTTACGGTCTTGTAGATTCAATAGGTTTTCCTTTCAATAATCTAAAAAAAATTAACATATTTGAAGAAGGCCATCCTGATTACAGAAGTTTTTATAAAAAAAATCGACATTCTTGGTTTAGAGATTCAAAAACATTCTTGAAATCCTGTAAAAATATTTTCAATTGTGAGATTTCTTATATTCAATCAAATTCTTCTCCTTCTGTTGAAAATTATCTAGAGAAAATAAAAACTAATGATTATCAGAGTTTTTTTAAATCCAATTCTGATTTTATTAGAGAGGGAGATTCTGGCGGAATTAAAGTAGTTAAAAAATGCTTAAAAGAAAACAAAAGATTAAGTGTCCTCGTTCCCTTTAAGGGAATAGGGCATCTTTTCTGTCAATCTTGTAAAAAATATACAAAATGTCCAATTTGCAAAAAGACTTTAACGCTGTATGAACATGAATTGAAGTGTATTGAGTGTAATGATTCTTGGCCAAAAATAAATAGGTGTGACAAGTGCGGAGAGAGGGTTTACAACCTGAAAAAAGGCCTAGATCATTTTTTCAATTGGTTTTTGATGCAAGGGTTTTCTTCTGAGGACATTGAAGTTATAAGCTCAGAGAAAACACCAAGAGAGATAAAAAAATCTTTAAAGAATATGAAAGAGGGTCTTTCTAAGGTTTTACTGACCACTAATTTTGAATTTCTAAGAGATGATTATGGGCAAAATATGATTTGGATACCTTATTTAAAGTATTTATTTGTAGGCAGTGATTTTAGATCTTACGAGAACGGTTGGTGGAGAATACATGCAATAAATAGTTTTTGTTTAAAAAAAGATTTAGATCTATTTTTAGGATCTAAGGGATCTTTTTTCTTTCCGGTAAAATGTTTTGAAAAAGGTGAATTTTCTAAATTTTACAGAGATGAAATCGAAACAAGAAAGCAATTTGACTATCCTCCTTTTGGAGAGATGTTAATGGTTATTTCAGAAAAAAAAATCAATGGGGTCTCGTACGAAGGGGTTGATTTAGGGGATTTCGCAAGCGATTTACGTCATTTTAGAGCTTTTAATAGTCGTGGAAGAGAAGAAAATCACACTGCGTATGTTTTTCAATTCAAGGAAATGGAAAAGAATTTTAAAAAATTCATTAAAAATTTAATTTTAAAAAATGAAAATATTAGAATTTACTACGAAGGAAAATAATGAAGTTAAAAACTCTGCCAAAAGATTTTTCAGTCCTTACAAAACAATGTGTTGCTGTAACGAGTAAGGTTTCTGAAAAAATAATTTCAGAAATGAAAGAAATTTTAAAACTAAATGATGGAGTTGGGCTCGCTGCTCCTCAAGTTGGCTTGGACATGAGGTTAATTTTGTGCAAGGACGATCCTGATTCGAAAAAAATACATATTCTTTTAAATCCTTTGATAGTAGAGAAAGAGGGTTTGAATATAGATGTTGAAGGATGTTTGTCAATACCTGACTTGGCAGTTGACGTACCGAGACAAACGAAAATAAAAGTCACATATTTAGATATGGACATGAATAAGAAAAATATAATCGTTGAAGGTTATTTTGCAAGGGTTTTGCAGCATGAAATTGATCACCTGGATGGAAAGTTGATTATTGAAAGGGGACTTGATGGAAGTTTTTTCTACAGAGGAGAACCCTTCTCGAAGGAAGAGGTTTTAAGAAAATTTTTAAAATAGCTTTTGCTGGTTCTGATGATTTGTCATTAGGTATATTGAAGAAGCTTCCAGTTAAACCAGCATGGATATTAACAAAGCCACCATCTAGGAGCGGTAGAAAAATGAAGCTCAGTGAAAATCTAATTATGAATTATGCTCGTGAAGAAAACATTGATTGTTTTAGCAAGCCAAGTGACAACTTAGTTGCCGATTTGTTGATTGTGGTCTCTTATGGAAATATGATTCCTAAAAAGATGCTAGATTACCGATTTGGATCATTGAACCTACATCCATCTTTTTTGCCAAGATATCGTGGATCTGCCCCTATTCAAAGAGCTATCATTTCAGGAGATGAGGAGATTGGAGTTTCTTGGATAAGGCTGGTAGAGGATTTGGATGCTGGTCCTATTGTTTTTCAGGAAAGTGTTGGAGTTGACTACATAAACAAAGATAATAATTACAGATCCATAAAAAAGGATATTTCTGTTGTTGGGGCAAGGCTTTTAATTGAAAATTGGGAGAATATTTTTAATTTAAATCTAAATCCAAAAAAACAATTTGGAGATGTCACATGGGCAAATCGCATCAAGCAGGACGAAAGGATACTTGACTTTTCTAAAGGCGCAAAAGAATTAAACAGTTTGATCAAAGCTTTAGACCCTTCTCCGGGAGCAAGGTGTAGGCATGAGGATAATTGGGTTATCCTTAAAAGAAGCTCTTTTTCTGATGACTTCAATCTTGATCCTGGAGAGATTGAATTACAGGGAGATTCTTTGATCCTTGGAACATCAAAAGGCGTTTTGATTATTGACTGTATTGTGCCTCAGGGAAAAAGAGCTATGACGGGAAGAGATTTTTTAAACAGTAGACCAAATGCAAAATTCAATTGAAGTAAAGATTATTAAAGAGCTTTTTAGAGAGCATCAATTTCGTTTTTATAAGGGTATTCTTAAAAAGAAAAGAGTTTTTGTCTGGGCCGTTAGGAGCCCAAATTTTGCATGGAAGTCTTCAGAAAAGATTTTTGAAGGACTTTTAAACAAGCCAATTTCAAATGTTTTAACTCTTAGAGGTTTAAATTCTTTTAGGGGTGAATACAGATTTGTTTTAGATGGCTTAAGTCATTTTTGCTCATTTAGAGATTGGCTTAAAACAAAACCAAGTTATAGTGAAAGGCTAAAGGTCTCCTCTTCAGTGCTTCGTTCAGTTTCCGGCTTGCATAGTAGGGGATTTTCTCATTGTTGGATTAGCGAAGATTCTTTTTTCATTGATGATGAAGAAGGTGCTTACATGGTGGATTTTCCTATCAAAAAAATGTATTATTCATCTCTTTTAGACAAAGAAAAAATATCTATTAAAAGTTTATTTGGACTTCCTCCAAAAACAGAAGACAGTCAAAAAATTTTTGATGTAAAAAATATTGCTATTTTGGTTATAAAAATTCTTACAGGATCTGTTCCCCCATTGGTTTCTGGCAATTTTGCAATCCCAAAGAGTATCAATAGAGACCTAAGTAAGGTTTTAGAAGGAATTTTGAATGGCGAGAATTCAAAAGTTTTAAATCTTCTTCCTGCACTTATAGGAAGATTGGAGATGATCTCAGAAGAAGAAGAGGTTTTGGTTGAAGGGAGTGTTTTTAATTATTTCTCAATATTCAGTAGAAAATATTTGGAACCATTTTCGAGAATTTTATTAACCATTGCTAGCATATGGGCTTCTTTTGAGATATTGTATTTATTAGGTTTTAGCCAAATTGATTCTCGGATCCCTAATGTTCTTGGGGAGAAAGAGAGCATTGGTTTATCTAAGATCCAATCAAAAGGATTTGTTGTAAATATGGTTGGTTTTGACGTTGAAAAGAATCTAGAAAGAGGTTTAATATCGAAAACAAAACCTTTGCCTGGTTCGAGCTTAAAGAAGGGGGATGTTGTTGATGTATGGATTAGTCCAGGAAAATTGGAAAAAATTATTCCTGATTTTTCAAATTTCCAATTGAGTGAATATTTTTCAAAACTGCTTGAAATGGACATTTGGCCAACTGAATTAAAAACAATTAAAAGTAATCAATTTTCTGAAGGAAAAATAGCTTCAACAACACCAAGCCCAGGCTCAAAGATAAAGCAAGGCGCTCCATTTTCCATTAATGTGTATTTTTCCCTTGAAACAAAATTGTCTGTTTTCCCTGATTTTAAAAATATGGATATAGGTGATTCTTTGGAAAAGTTGAAAAGAAGTGGTTTTGAAATTGCTGGATCCATCAGAACGAAAAGGTATTTGAGAGAAGATGCCAATAGCCAGACAATAATGTATCAGTTTCCACAAAAAGGTGCTGATATACCAACATTTATAAATCACGATCTTTTTTTCATTCTTAACGAATCTAAAAATTGGAATTTTGACATTCGAGAATTGCCTCATTGGGTGAAAAATGGTGGTATTGAGATTGTTGTAAAGTATGATTCGAAAATTGAAAGGTGGGAAGAGGTTATAACTAGGGGTTTAAAACATCCATCTTTTGAAAATAGGGTTAAAAAGATATTAAATGAAAATAATACGCCTATTTTTCTTACAATTAGCCAAGGCGGAAAATTAGCTTGGAGTTCTTACTTTGAATGAAAATAGCACCTTCTATTTTAGGTTGTAATTATTTAAATCTTGGGAAACAGGTACAGTCTGTTGTTGACGGTGGGGCTGACTGGATTCATGTTGACGTGATGGATGGTAAATTTGTACCGAACATAAGCATAGGCATACCTATAGTCGAATCTTTAAATAGAATTCAATGTTTCCAAGATGTGCATTTGATGATTGACTCCCCTGAAGATTATGTTGAGAAATTCATTGATGCTGGTGCAGATGCTGTTTCTTTTCATATCGAGGCAACAAAAAAAATGGATGCTATTATTGAAACCATATCTTCAACTTCCTGCCTTTGCGGTATAGCTCTTAATCCTGATACGAATATTAAAGAAATTTACTCACACTTGCACAAAATTGATTATGTTGTTATTATGTCTGTCTTTCCTGGTTTCGGAGGTCAGAAATTTATTGAATCTACTCCAGAAAAAATTACTTGTTTAAGTTCTTTTAGAAAAGAAAATAAATTAAATTTTGAAATTGAAATTGATGGAGGGGTTACAAAAGAAAATGCAAAAGTTTTATTCAATGCAGGGGCTGATATTCTTGTTTCTGGTTCAGGCATATTCAAGCATGATTCCCCCGCTCAAGCTGTGAAGGAAATTAGAGACTTGTGTTGTTGAAAAAATTTACCAGTGAATCTGTCACAGAAGGGCATCCAGATAAGCTCGCAGATAAGCTTTCCGATGCTTTTTTAGACTTCTCTTTATCTTTTTCGGGTGGAAAAAAAAGAGTGAAAGCGGCAATAGAAACTATGTTTACTGGGAAGTATGTAATTATCGCGGGGGAGGTTTCTGAATTTCTTTTAGAGAAAGTTAAAAAAGAATCTCAGAGCTTGGTTGGTAAGGTTTTGAGAGATGTGGGTTATTCTGAAGACTCTTTTGGTATGTCTTTTGACGAGATTAAAGTTATCGAGGACATCAATCCACAAACAGGTGAACTTGCTAAACCCCATGACTTTCAAAAGGACGAAGAGGTTTCTGGAGACCAAGGAATGATGTGCGGTTTTGCTTGCTTGGACACTGACGTTTGGATGCCTGCAGCAATTTCATGGTCTCATGATTTGGCAAAAAAGTTAACTGAATTGAGGAAAAAAAATATATTGCCATGGCTTAGACCAGACGGTAAAACACAGGTAACTGTTGCGTATAAGAAAGGTATTCCTTTTGTGGATACTGTTGTTTTGAGCACTCAGCATGATGAAAATGTTGATTTAGATTTTTTAAGGAATGAATTACAGCAGAAAGTTGTTAATGATGTTCTGTCTAAGCATTTAACTAACGATAGCAAATTCTGTATTCAGGAGTCAGGATCTTGGTCTGAAGGTGGGCCTGTTGCAGATACTGGCTTAACTGGCAGAAAAATAACGGTCGATACATATGGCGGTTATGTTCCAAATGGAGGAGGTGCCTTTAGTGGAAAGGACCCAACAAAGGTCGACAGGTCAGGAGCTTATTATGCTAGGTTTGCTGCCGTTAAAGCTCTTGAGGCCTTCAAGAATAAAGAATTAAATAGAGTAGAAATCCAAGTTGCTTATGCCATTCATCAAAAAACCCCAATTTCTCTTTTCATAAAAACAAATAGAAGCGATCTTGATCAAGAGGTTGGCAACTTTGTGAAAAGTTTAAATTGGGATTTGTCTAACATCAACAAGAAATTAGATTTGTGGAATAGGAAATATGAACCATTATCCTCTTATGGCCATTTTGGAAGAAAAGATTTGAATTTACCTTGGGACCCCTCGGTAAATTAATGCATAAAAGGTTTAATTTCGATTCTGTTTCAGGGATAGACGTACTTGAGGAAGTTAAGGAAAAAATCTCCTGTTCTTTAGGTAGGTTTGCGCCAATAAATCCCTCTTCTAGACATTTGCTTGGGCAGGAAGTTGCATCAGTTATCGATTCTTGTACAAACAGCATTGTGAAGGGTTTAGGTTTAAAAGGTTTTTCAAGTGGGGTTTGGACAAGTTCTGCAACAGAGGCTCATTACCTGATAGCAAATTCAATAAAGCCCAAAAAGGTCGTTGTTCCAAGGGGTTCGCGTCTAAGCTTGTTAAATGCAGCAAAAACATTATCCATCAAGCATGGTTCAGAATTAATAACTCCAAAGTTCAACAATATTCATGGTTTTGACTTGTCTTTACTCGAAAATTTAAATGAGGAAGATGTTCTTTTTATGGAAGCTTCTTGTGCTGAAGTGGGTTTTGTTCAGGATTTGCAAGCCATTTCTTCAATTGTCAAAAAAAACGGTGTAAAAGTTTTGGTAGATGTCTCTTCTTCAGCTGGGTGGGTGAAGATGAATGATTTGTTGGATTTTTCTGAATGGGTAACTCTATCTTTTTTTAGATTTGGAGGGCCTCCAGGAGTTGGTTTTATTACATCAAAAAAAAACAATTTTAAACCTATTTTTTCAGGAGTTGAACAGGAGGGATTTAGGGGAGGGTGCATGTCTTTGGGTTTGATCGAAGGAGCGGCTGTTGCACTATCTTCTTTTGAAGAAGAATTTGAATCTGCAATCAAAAGGAAATGGAACAATTCTGTTTTGAACCTAGGGACTTTTTTAAAAGAGGGATTAAAAGTTAATGAATTTAAATTTAAGAGACGATTGCCTCACTCTTTGTCTTCATGGAGCAATTGTGTTGATTTAGACGCTTTTAGAATGAATCTTGCACTTGAAGGTATTTATATCGGAACAGGGCCTGCATGTATTTCTGGAGCTGGAAAAAAAAGTGAAATTTTAGAAGATTTAAATATCGAGATGACAGAAAGCCTTCTTGTTTCTCCCGATTTAAATCTAAGATTTGAAGATCTGGAATATCTTTATGAAAGTTTTGAAAAAGCTTGGAATTATGCAAAAATTACATAAATTAGATACTAGAGGTTTTCTTTGCCCTCTTCCTATAATTAAGCTAAATAAGCTTGTTGGAAGTTTGAAATCGGATTGTGTTATTGAGCTTGTTTCTGATGACCCTGTTTCGGATTTAGACATTCCTGCATGGTGTTTTGATAACAATCAGGACCTGATAAGCGTAGAAAAGGAAAGAAAATGCTTTATTTTCAGGATAAATATAAGAATTTTATGAAACTTTCTTTATTTTGTATTAGTATAGTTATTAATACTTCGGTTAATTGAGGGCTAAATCGAGTATTTGCCTAGTTTTACCTGGGTGGGGAGAGTCTTAGGGCTCTCCCTTTTTTTTGTTAATTTTAATTATTGAAATAATTCCAATTGGAAAGCCTATCCATAATGTTGCAAGCCTTGTTAAGAATGTTCCACTGGCAGCAACTTGTGCCTCTAACCCTATTCCAACAAGCAGTTTGGTTAGTGTGACCTCAGTTGCTCCAAGCCCTCCAGGGATAAAGGAAAGGGCTCCAGCAAGCATTGAAGAGGAATAAAATCTAATTGAAATTGCCATGTTCTCTATAAAGGTAAAAGGAATATCGGCACCAATTGCCTTTAGGCAAAGCAGGCAGGTAATACCTTCTAGTACCCAGGCAAGCCACCCCCATACCACAAGCCTGAACATATTTTTTTTTAGCAAGTTTAATGTTTCTGAAAAAGTTTCAATAAATGCTTCTTTTGATTCGATTGAATTTGATTTATTTATTATTTTGGTCCCTAGTGTTTTTCCTAAAAAGAATAAAAACATGGCAATCAGTAGGCCAAAAACCCATGATCCAATTGTCACCTGGATTGAACTTTCATAAAAATACTTATTATCACTTGTTAGTAAATAAACAATAATTGGAAAGGAGAGAATTGCAACACCCGCAACATCGCTAGTTCTTTCGATCCAAATGATAGGCATGCTTTTTCTTGCGGGTATTTTTGCCAATTCATACAAATGTAAACTTTTTGAAATTTCTCCAATTTTCCCTGGAGTAAAAGTGTAAAAGAATCCTGAAAAAAAAGATAAAAAAGATTTTGAAATATTGATCTTTTCACCACTTTCTTTAAGAAGCCAGTGCCAGCGATAAGCTCTTAAAATATAATTCAAGAAAGCAAAAAAAACTCCTATCAGAACCAGGTAAGGATTGAAGTTTTCGATTATTTCGAAGTTTTTTGCATCTGAATTAAAAATCCAAATAGCATATAGAGATATTGCAATTGCAGTATAGGTCCAAACCAATTTTATTTTATTCATATATTGCATATGCCACCCTAGAGCCTTGTCCATGTGACCATTTTGTTGGATCTGGCAAGGGGGGATGTTTTTTATATTCAACTTTTATTACAACTTTTTGTGATATTTCTAAAGATTTTTTTATTAAGTTTTTGGTTGGCCAGCCTTTTAGAGCCAGTTCTCTTAAGGGAAGCATATCGTCAGATTTAAATTTAGGTTTTATGAACATGGGAGAAAAACAAACTACATCAAAATTTCTCTTTGAGCTTTTTATATACTCTTCATTATCAATGCATTTTGTTTTTATGTTCAGTGCTGCCTTTCTTATGAATTTTGGATAATTCTTATTATCTTTTGATCTTTTTAAACCTTCTGAGGTTATCAAATGTATAAATTTATTTTTTTCTAAACCTAGCACTTCTGCATCACACGATGCAAGAACCAGTGCATCATGTGCCATTCCAAGATTAGCATCGAGTATCCTCATTCCCTTTTTCGGATTAACGCTTCTGTAGAGATGGTCTGGAAGGTTATTCCTAAGTGAGCCGATTCGGATTTTAGATAACCCTGGATGCCAGCTCCATATTTTTTCATTAGGTGTATAAGATTTTAAGCCTTTTTTTTCATCTATGATAAGCAGAGGCATTTTGTCGTTTTCTCCAGATATCTTTTTTAGTGTCTTTTCTCTTCTTTCTACATATTCGGCAGAAAATTTTTCTGAAATGTTTTTTGCTTTTTCTACTTCATTTGTAGTTGGTTTTACTTTAGTGGTTATTATCCATTTAGCCATTTGAACTATTTTTCTTTTTTGACAAGCTTGATATTGCTCATCTCTATTTCCGTGGTTAATGATTTTGTCATATCGTAAATATTCAACAAGGCAATCATTACTGCATTAATTGCTTCAATTTCAACTCCTGTTTCAGACTTGGTTATAGCTTCTGATTTGACCAGGACAGAATTATTTTTCCATTCCGTAGTGATGTTGATTTTTTTTAGGTTTATTTGATGGCAAAGAAGGACAAGTTCAGATGTTTTTTTTGCTGCATTTATGCCGGCTATTTTCGCAACACTAAAGATGTTACCCTTTTTGCTTTTGGGGTCTTTCTTCAGTTGATCTGCAATGTTTTTAGGAAAAGTGATTAGTCCTTCAGCCGTAGCTTTTCTTTTTGTTATTTCTTTTCCTGAAACGTCGACCATATTTACGTCTCCCTCTTTGTTGAGATGTGTTATTTTCAAACCGTTACCTCCTTTTTCCATACGGGAAGTTTTTTTTTACATTCGTCAAGAATCCATTTTGCCGATTCAAAGGCTTCCCTACTGTGCTTTGTTAAAACTCCAATTTGTATTGAAATTTCATTTGGTCTTATTTTTCCGGATCCATGTTTTATTAAGATGTGTTCTATTTCCCATTTTTTTTTAGCTTTTTTAATGATTTTTTCTCCTTCAGCCTCTATCATTTTTTCATATATTTCATAATTTATAAAACCAACCTTCTTCCCATTGTTTGGACTTCTAACAGTTCCTTCAAAAAGAACCCATGCTCCAGTAGATTCACTGAAAGGTCTTTTTAAACCCTTTAGATTTCCTTTTTGAAAGATTGTCATCCTCCTGACATGGGTGGCAAGAATGCCAATTCTGAATTCTCTGGGACAGTTGCATCCCATTTGCAGAATTCAAAATTTAATGCTGGTTTAATTTGTTCGATATTTAGATTTATTTCCTTGTCCCATACTTTTTTTGGAGTTATGTTTTTTTCCCAAGGTATTCTTTTTTCTTTCCATCCCAGGTCGCTTGAGAGGCTCCCGAATACTATTATTCTCATCTATCCTCCAATCTGAGACAAAGACATCCAGGTCTCTTCCTTGGTCTGTAGAGGATTATATGTTCTTTTACTTTTTAAGGTTTCTTTCACTACCTGTCTTAGGTCTTCTATTTGATTTCTTCTTAATTTTTCTTTCAAGTCAACTCCTTCATTCTGATAAAGACAAACGGACAGTTTTCCATTACATGATATTCTCAATCTTGTACATTTGTGGCATCCAGGATCTGATGCAGCAGCTATTAATCCTATTTTTTGTTTTGAGTTTCTTGCCTTTCTGTATATTGCAGGACTTAATTTTGATTCAATAAGTTCAGTATTTTTTGGGAATATTCTTTGCAATTCTTTGTTAATTGTTTTTGCAGGGATGTATTGATTTTCATGATATTCGGATGTGTTTTGGAATGACATAAGTTCTATGAAACGTAAATCAATTTTTTTATCATTTGAAAAATCAATAAAATTGGGAATTTCATGAAAATTTTCTCTTGTTATCACTGTATTTATTTTTATATTTTTAAACTCTAGATTTTCCGCTTTTTCCAAAGATTGCAAAACCTTACTCAAATCTCCATTTCCAGTCATTTTCCTAAATTTCTTTTCATCTAATGAATCTATGCTTATGTTTATATTGTCAATTCCAGACATTATTAAGCCACTTATTTTTTCGTTCAGATAATGGCCATTTGTCGTCATTGATATTTTTGGCCTTGGCGAAAGTGTTGAAAGCATGGAGATTAGCTTCTCCACACCCTTCCTAAGAAGAGGTTCCCCTCCGGTTAACCTTATTTTCTTCAAACCAATTAAATCATTAAATATTTTTGATAATCTGTAATGTTCTTCAAGCGTTAAAAAAGTCTCACTTTTAATGGAGTTGATATTCCCTTCCGGTAGGCAATACTTACATCTGTAATTGCATTTGTCAGTCAAGGAAAGTCTTAAGTATTCTTGCTTAATCAATTCATTCACCTTTCTCGATATCAATTTTTTTTATTATTTCTTCCAAGGGTTCCGAATAGCTCCAAGGAATAATTTTTATTTTATGCTCAACGGATTTTAGAGCTGCTGCAATAAGGATGTCTTCTTTTGGAAAAATGATTACATTTACGTTTTTTTCCGTATTTAGAATTTTATTTATTTCTATTGTTGCTTTTGGCAAAAATGTAAAGAAGTCAAAGATGTCTTTTTTGTTGGGAATGTATTTGATTGTCAAATGATGATGTCCATCTTTTTCATTCAATATTTTTCTTTCGTCCCATTTTTTTGAAGTTCCTGCAATCCATAGAACTTCAAATTTCTCTATTTTTGAAAGTTTTTTTGCCAATTCCCAGCAAATAGAAGAAGAGCCTTTCTCGTTTGGGCTTATTGTTCTTGATACGGAAATTATTTTCATTTAAATATTTTTCCCGGATTCATGATTCCAAAAGGATCGAATACATTTTTTATTTTTTTCATTTTTTGAATTTTTATCAAGTCTGTATTTTCATAAAATGATTCTTTTTTAGCTAAGCCTATCCCATGTTCTCCAGTTATTGTTCCATTCATCTTTACGGCTTCATTCAATATTTCAAACCTGGCATTTTTCATTTTTTTTGAGTAGTCTAAATTTTTTTCAATAATGAATTGTGGATGCAAGTTCCCATCTCCACCATGCCCCATTGTAAAAATTTCAATTTTATATTTTTTTGAAATTAGATCAATTTTTTTTACCATTTTAGACAAAGACCCAACAGGAACGGTTATATCTTCTACATGAACTTTTCCTAATTTTTTTAGACTTTCTAAAACTCCTCTTCTTGCTATCCAAAGCTTATCTCTTTCTTTTTTTGAAAAAGAGTATCTGAAATCAATTGATTTTTTTTTGATGATTGGTTTAATTTTTTCAACCTCTTCTTCAACTTTTTTTTTATTTCCAGAACACTCACAAAGTAGTAATGAGCAATCTTTTCCTAAGTTTAGATTGTGATGGTTGTTAACTGCTCCTAGTGTTTTATTGTCAAGTATCTCCAGTGCTTGAGGCAAAAATCCTTCTTTTCTTATTTCTTCAACTTTTTTTGCAGCTATGTCGAAGTTTTTATAAGTAGCAATTATTGTCGCATTGGATTTTGGAATTTTACAAATCTTCAAATATGAGTTTGTGATTACTCCCAGCGTTCCTTCACTTCCAATAAAAAGATTTGTCATATCGTATCCAGAGACATCCTTTATGGCCTTGCTGCCCGTTCTGAAAAAATCCCCATTTCCATCTATAACATCAAGACTTAAAACCCAATTGTTTGTTACCCCGTATTTGAGGCATGAAATTCCACCTGCATTAGTTGCGAGATTGCCTCCAATAGTGCATTCTTTCCAGCTCGATGGATCAGGAGGCCAAAAAAATCCTTCTTTTTCCAACTTTTTTTGAAGATCTGAATTAATTACCCCGGGTTCACATTCAACCATTAAATCATTTTTAGATATTTTTATTTTCTTCATTTCTTTCAAATCCAAAATTATTCCTTTCCCAACAGCTCCTCCTGCAAGCCCTGTTCCAGAGCCCCTGGGAATAATTCCAATTTTCTCTTTTCTTGCCCATCTAACTAATTTGACTATTTGGGATTTTCTCCTAGGCGTGACAATTGCAAATGGCTTTATTGAAATCAGGCTTTCGTCTTTTGAATATTTTTTTATTGCTTCATCAGACAAAAATAAATCATTTTGAAATATTTTTTTTAAAAAAGAAATTCTCATGCTTGGATGTTGTTTTTTAATTTGTATTCATCTATAAATTTGAGATGACAGTGAAAAATTATCTGCGGAAGGTTGTTTATCTCAAAAAAACCTAATTCCTCAGCATCATCACCTGCTTTTAATTGAGAAAAGTCATTGACTTTCATTTCAACACCTATTGACAATATGTCTCCAAACATTGTTCCGTAATGAGAGCAAGTTGATAGCATATTGGTGACCCTTCCATTTAAATTAGTTTCTTCCTTGAGTTCTCGTCGTGCAGCTTCTTCAAGGGTTTCATTCATCTCCATAAAGCCTCCAGGCAAGCCCCATTCTCCTTTTGCTGGTTCAAAAGCTCTTTTTGCAAGAAGGATTCTTTCCCCTTTCATGCAGATAATAGTTGCTGTTGGTTTTGGGTTTTGATAATGAATAGAAAGGCAGTTTTCGCAATGATACCTATCATTGCCATCGATAAAACTAAATGTATTTTTTTTGCCACATTTTGAACAATATTTCATTTTTTATTAAAAAAATAATTTTTCAACTTGTGGAAAGGCCTAATTTTTTAAATATGCCCTCATAGTTGATTTTCCTGGAGGAAGAGTTGATTCTGTTTGCACTCATTCCAAGAGATATGTTGATTAAATCAGTTGCATACATTACCGGTATGGGTTTCTTGTCAATTCCCAAGGTTTTCATTATTGTTTCTTGGTATGTGTCAATTGCTTCAAGGCCTCTTGGGTCCAAGGTTGCAATAACCTCAGCATCGCTTTCATGAGCATCTTTAATGACTGGACCAATAATCTTTAGAGCATAATCTTTTGTCAGTTTGTTGAAAGAAGAAGAATTTTCATTCCTTAGTTGGATTGTTAGGTAGCCACCGAGCCACCTGTTAAAAGAACCCCAGTTAACGCATTTCCCGCCTGTCTTGTGAATTAGAGAGGAAACAATCATTGGATTGTCTGGATGGTCAGATTTAATTTCCGACATTGGTCGCATAAGTTCAGGGGGTGTGTGTAGGGCTATTCTTAAAGGGTCAAATTCTTCATCTCTATCATTTCCTAGTTTTCTTATGATAAGTCTGTCAAATTTTTTACCTCCAGTCTGCAGCTTCATAAGGTGGAGAATGTTTACAGCTTTAAATCTTCCAGAATATTCAATTCCGAGAGATTCAATCATTTTGTCTTTTGCATTTGCATAAGAAGGATCTCGAAGCCTCTTTATAGCTTTTCTATAAACTTGATAAAGCAATGGGTCTGCTATAAATAATTTATCATTTCTTGTAGTTTTTTCAGCTATACATAAATTCCTTAAAGTGTACCCAATGAATTTTTTTTCATCTGTGAGATAAGGGCCTTCTTCACCTGTATCGCTCCAGTTTTGTATAGTTTCATCATCAATTCCCAATTGCCTCAAACAAACAGACATACTGCTTTCGAAATCTTTGTAAACAGAGGAAAGGATTCCTGATTTGATTAATGTAACCTTCATTCTGTTTTTTCCTCAAGTGAATCTTTGAATGTGAAAAATCCTGGAAGATCTTGGATTTCTCTAAGTGGAGTTCTTTCTTCTTCCTCTTCTTCTTCTCCACGCAATAATTTTTGGAAGAATCCCTTTTTCTTTTCTTCTTTTTGTTTTATTTTTTCCAAACCAACATCAGTTGGTTGAAGCCTTCCCCAATTGTCTAAGGGAGAAATAAAGGAGTTGTAAAATTGAAAAATTGGGTTGTTTTTTGGAGCCATATTTCTTTTTACAGACTCAAATCTTAACCACTCTAAGACCCTTTCAAGATCAATGTCATGTGGAGCAATATCTGTTGCACAAAAAACATCTTGCATTAGCCAAATATCTATTGACGACAATACAGATTCATCATTGTTTATTACACTGTCAATAATTCTCGATAATCCATTTTTACAAATATTTCTGGAAGACATTGACCCATCTCCGGACCACCAATGCCTTAAAGGAGAAAGGTTTATACCTGTATCTTTTTCTAGTTTTTCATGTAAAGTGGTTTCTTTTGAGTCTTTTTCCATGATTTGAATTCTATTGTTTTTTAACAATATTATTGTTTAATTTAGAATATTCCCAATGAGATTTACTCGTGCAATTAAAAGTTTGAAGCCTGAGGGGGCTTTTGTTGTTCTTGCAAAAGCGAAAGAACTGGAGGCAGAAGGTAAGAAAATAATTCATTTAGATATTGGACAACCTGATTTTCCAACCCCTAAACATATTGTCGAAAGCGCAAAAAAATCCTTAGATCAAATTTGGACACATGGATACACTCCATCTTTAGGGGTTATGGATTTGAGGATTGCTATTGCTGAAGATCTTTCTGCAAGGAGGGGTGTTGGTTTTTCTGCTGATGAAATTATTGTTTGCCCTGGTGCTAAGCCAGCATTGATGGCCACTGTTTTAGCTTTAGTAGAACCTGGAAAAAAGCTCTTGTATCCAGACCCAGGTTTCCCTTCTTACCACTCTCTTGCGTCTTTCGTGAAGGCTCAAGGTGTAGGAGTCCCTCTTTTAGAAAAGAATGGATTTGCTTTTGATCTGAATTTTTTAGAAAAAGAAATCAAAGGATCCTCATTGCTCATATTGAATTCTCCAGCAAATCCGACAGGGGGGATATTAAAGAAAGAAGATTTGGAAATCATAGCAAGTTTATGCATTGAGAATAATGTTACAGTTTTAAGCGATGAGGTGTATTCAAGAATGTGCTATGACGGAGAGCATGTTTCAATTGCAACAATTCCAGGAATGAAAGAAAGAACTGTTGTGATTGACGGTTTCTCTAAAACCTATGCTATGACCGGATGGAGAGCTGGATATGCTGCAGCTGATAGGAAATTGATTGACAAGTTGGGATTGTTTATGAACAACAACACATCATGTGTCAATGGAATGACGCAAGCGGCTTGTATTGAAGCAATTAGGGGGAGTCAGGATCCGAGCGAAATGATGATTGAAGAATTCAAGAAAAGAAGAACTCTTATAGTTGATGGGCTAAATGATGTCCCTGGTTTTTCTTGCAAGAATCCCGGAGGTGCCTTTTATGCTTTTCCAAACATCAAAAATACAAACCTAAGTGGAAAGAAAATTAGTGACCATATGCTGGAAAAAGGTGTTGCTCTACTGCCGGGCGAGGATTTTGGGAGACATGGGGAGGGCTATATACGACTTTCCTATGCTAATTCAAGAGAAAATATACTGCAAGCAATAGATATGCTTATTGAAGAGATTCCAAAAATATCTAGATAATTGAAAAATAAAGAAATTTCAGATATTTTAGAAAATTCAATTCCAGTTCTTTATAGAGAAATGCTAGGGGCTAGAGATTGCTCTCCTAAAACTCTTGAAGCCTATACGAGACATTGGAAGATATTTATTGAATTAATCAAATCAAACCAATTAGGAAGCAACAGTAAGAATTATGTTCAAATGTATATGTTGAATTTGAGCGATAAAAATCTATCAGCTCCTTCTATAGATCAGGCTTTGTCTGCAGTAAGGACTTTGTTAAAGTTTGTTTTTTTAAGAGGTGGACCTCAAGTAAATTTAGGAAAAAACATTAAAACAAAAAAGATTGATAAATTACCAAAAATTCTTTCAGAAGAAGAAGTTGAGAATGCTATTAAATATTATTCTGAAGAAAATGATTTAAAGCTAAGGAACAGAACTCTTTTGGAGATGTTGTATTCAAGTGGGCTTAGGGTCAGCGAGGCTGTTTCAATTGAAATAAAAGACATTTATCTTTTGGAAGGTTATATACGCATAAAAGGGAAGGGTAGTAAATACAGGCAGGTTCCAATAGGGAGAGAGGCTTTATCTTGGGTAAAAAAACAGATGAGCAAGACTGAAGGCAGGTTTTTATTTCCAAGCAGGAAGAAAGAAGGCCATATAACAAGAAAGACAGCCTTCGTGATTGTCAAAGAAGCATTGAGGTCTATTGGTATTGATCAAGCAGGGTATGGTCCTCATGTTTTTAGGCATGCATTTGCATCACACTTGCTAGCAAGAGGTGCTGACTTGAGGGTTATTCAAGAGCTTTTAGGGCATGCTGATTTAGAGACAACTCAAATTTATACTCATCTTCTGGAAAAAAATGTCAGATCCTCTTGGCAACAGTTTCATCCACATGCATAAAATTAAATTATCTATAATCTAACTAATGCATTTTTTTATTTTTTTGAATTTTATTTTTTCTCCTTCTATCGAGTTTCGAGGAGAGCCGATGTATTTTTCTCATATTGGAGATAAAACTCAAATTGAATTACCACAAGGTGGGGATATCTTTGCTGAGGATTTTTCAATAAAGATTGGTTATTTGTTCAGTGAATATGATTCGAAAGGAGAGGTTTACGGAAAGGGGTCTGATGGTGTGTTTTTCTCAAACAGCTCTTCTTCACTATTTGGACAAGATTTGTCTTTTGATAATTACACATTGAGTATATCTGGAGATGTCAAAGGTTCTTTTGAGAATGTTGTTGAATTTGAGTCTGATTCGGTTTTTTTAGATATTGAAAAAAATAATTTCCTTTTTAAAAAAATAGAAAGAAGCCCAACTTTCCTCTACAAGGATTTTTTAATGAGGGGAAATTTAATTAACCTTGATTTAACAGCAGGGTCTTTTGAGGGGAAGGAAGATATTTATTTTGAATTTCATAATCGTTCAAATTCTTTTATTGGAAATGCTGATTCCTTTCATGCAGGGTTAGAAGAAAATTTAGTTTATTTTTCTAATATTTTTTTAAGCAACGGTGAAGAGTATGATATGAAATCTGAATATATTAAAATCAATATTGAAACTATGCAATTGGAATCTAATGGAAGTTTTGAATTAGTAATTAAAAATGATTAGAGCCAGTTTGATTTTTTTTGTTTTTTTATTAGGATTTTCTCCAATTTATCAAAGTTCAATCAAGGTTCTCCCTTCACAAGAGGACATCTATACATCTCCATTAGTTTTAAATGATGGGGTTATTTTTATTGGTGCTTCCGGAACTATATCAAATTGGCCTGAAAAGAAAATTATTTGGGATTCTGGATATAAATTAAGACTTCACCCAAAAGCAGTTAGCTTAGGCGACTTGATAGTTTTGCCAGGAGTTTTTAAGCCAGAAGTTACTGCTTTTACAAGTGAGGGAGAAAAGGTCTGGTCTTTTAGAGTCCCTGGAACACCTTCTTCTCCAGTAAAGATGGGAGAAAATCTAATTACACATAGCAATAAGGGGTTTTTAACGTTGACAAATAAAAATGGAGAAATTCTTCAACAGGATTTTGTAGGTGTTAAAAGTCAAATATTTCACAGCTATCCAATCATTGTTGATGAAAATAAAGTTTTAGTTTATGGATCAGATATGGAAGAGGGTCGCGGAAGTATGGTTTTGTGGGACATGAAAGAAAGGTCTGAGCTATGGATTCTTAAGTATGAAGATCCATTTATTTCTCCACCTGCTTTTAATACAGATACATTAATTATCAAGTCAGGAGATTCTTCAGGAAGGATTATTCTTGTAGAGATGGATACTGGTATGGTCATTTCGAAGGTTGGATTTGCTGGATCCAACGATTTAAGGTTTACTTCTGCAGCAAATAAGGGAGATTTTTTTTATTTGAGTTTAAATTCAACTGTTGTCAAGATAGAGAAGAATGGAAATGTCATTTGGGAGTTTAGTGGCGAGGGCATTTTTACCTCACCTGTTGTTTGGGATGATTATTTAGTATTAGGTTCTCGAAATACGGCTTCCGACAATGGGAATGGTGTTGGTTTTTTTGATTTAGATACAGGGAGTTTAGTTTATTGGTATCAACTTGAAAATGGAATAAATGCTGATCCGGTTATATCCAACGAGTCATGTATTCTTATTGGCAGAGATGGGGTAGCTCATTTCTTCAAATTAGAAGATTGATTTGAAAAATATTCTTATATTTGGACCAACCTCTTCTGGAAAAACCTTATTGTCAGTATCTTTAGCAAAAAAAATAAATGCTGAAATAATCAATATAGACAGTCGTCTTTTTTACAAGGGAATGAATATAGGAACAGCAAAGCCTTCAGTGGAGGAGATGCAAAATATTCCTCATCACTTGATTGATTTTTCTGAAGCGGACAGGCAGGTGACAGCTGGAGATTGGCTTCGGAAATTTGAGAAAATACTTAAGAGCATAAAAAAAAGAAATAAAAATAGTATTCTTGTTGGTGGAACTGGTTTTTATGTTCGTATTCTTTTGGAAGGTTGGGATCTTGGGGCATTGCCTCCAAATGAAAAAAGAAGAACAGAGCTTTTAGGCTTAGAGGAAAGAGAACCTGGATATCTTTATAATTTTTTGAAAAAGATGAATTTTGAAAAATCCAAAAAAATTAACAAGAAGGATTTCCCTAGACTAATTAGGGCTATTGAAATTGAAGAATCGGGATATTTTCCACAAAAAACTTCACCGATGAAGTTTTCAACTTTTTATTTAGCTGTTTCAAAAGAGCATCTAGATAAACGAATTTCCCTGAGGGCAAAAAAAATGTTAAAAGATGGTTTGGAGGATGAAGCAAAATCTTTGTGGAGCAAATATCCAGAAAGTTCAATTCTTGGAAAAACAATCGGATATGCTGAATTTTCACCTGGAGGGAAGATTGATGACCCTATTGAAAAGATTAAACAAAATACTATAAAATTGGCAAAAAAACAAAGAACATGGGCTAGAGGGCTGTCTTTAGATTTTGAGATAGATGGCAGGCTTGAATTGAAAAAACAGGTTGAGTTTGTTTTGAGGAGTGTAAAGTGAGTATCGCATTTGGATCACATGTATCTATAGCCGGTGGAGTTTTTAACTCAATTGAGAGAGCCAGGGAGATAGGGTGTGATTCTTTTCAGGTTTTTGTAAAGCCTAACAGACAGTGGCGATTGCCAAAGATAACTCAAGAGGAAGCAAATTTATTTTGCAAAGAAGCAGAAAAGTTTTTAATCTATCCCGTTGCCCATTCATCATATTTGTTAAATCTTGCAAGTTCAAATCAAACGGTTCTTGACAAATCTATTGAAACCTTGATTGCGGAATTGGATGCATGTGATTTATTAAAAATAAAAAATCTCGTATTGCATCCTGGAAGTCATGGCGGAGATGGTGAAGAGGTTGGCCTTGAAAGAATTAAAGATTCGCTCTTTTCTGTTTTTAAGAGGTTTAAAGGTAATTGCAATATTTGTCTTGAACTTACAGCTGGAACTGGTTTTAATTTAGGCTATAAATTTGAACATATATCTTGGCTTATTGACAATGGTCCCTCTGACAAATTAACGGTTTGTCTTGACACTGCACATATCTTTGGAGCTGGATATGATATTTCAGATAAGAAAAAATATAAAAAAATAGAATCCTCATTCAAGCAAATGATTGGTTGGGATAAATTAAAGTGTCTTCATTTAAATGATTCAAAATGTGAACTAGCAAGCAGGAAGGATAGGCATGAGCATATTGGGCAAGGTTTTATCGGGTTGGAAGGGTTCAAAAATATTCTTTCTACGTGCTCTAATTTAAATATTCCAGGGATAATCGAAACCCCAAAGGGGAAAGCAGGAAATGATGATCAAAGAAATTTAGAAATCTTGAGAGATATCTGTTGGAAAAGTTAGATTGGGACTACAGGGTGCTGGATGTTTTTACATCTCTGGAAAAAATAAATAATATTTGTTATCTTGATGACGTTCTTCAGAATGGTTGGAGTTATATTGTCCTTTTGGAGAAACCTTTGAAAATAGATCCTTGGGAGGCAATGGATGCTAATGAGTCAAAGAAGAGAAAAGATACCTTGATGCCTTTTTCTGGAGGTTTGGTTGGCTGGATTCCTTATAGTTTTAATTCTGGCGAGAATTGGAAAAATCCCACTAAGCATGACTGGCAAGATGCTCCTCGTCTCTTTGAGGCCAATTGTCTTTTGTGTTTTCATAAAGAATATGGATGGTGGACTACAGATAAAAAAAGGTTTAAAGACATTGTTGTATTGAGAAGAAAAGAAGATACCCCTATAGGGTATATGAAACCAATAATTAGTTTTGAAGAGTATTCCAAGGAGGTTATGCTTATAAAGGAAAGGATTTTTAATGGAGAGATGTATGAGGCAAATTTTACTTTTAAATTATGTGGAGAAGTCAAAAACCCCTTGGATCTTTATTTAAAATTTCGAAACTTTTGCCAAACTGACTTGTGTTCTTTTTTTAAATATGAAAATTTTGTAATAGGCTCAGGATCTCCAGAATTGTTCCTTTCATGTGATAAGGATGGTTTTTTATCAGAGCCAATGAAAGGAACAACAACAAAACAAGGGGCAACACTCCTTGAGAGCTCAAAAGAAAGAAGCGAGTTGTCCATAGTCGTTGATCTTGTCAGGAATGATTTTTATAAGTGTTGTAATTTTGAATCTGTATCTGTTTCTGATTCGTCTTTAATTAAAGAGTATCCAACAATTAAACAGGCTGTAGCACGAATTCATGGAGAAAAAAAGAATTCTGTAAAAAAATGGGAGATGATAAAGGCTCTTTTGCCTTCAGGCTCTGTCACTGGTGCTCCTAGGTCAAGAGTTATGGAGCATTTAGATAAAAGGGAAAAAAAGCCAAGGGGGGTTTATTGTGGGGCAATGGGTTGGTGGTCTTATGGTGGAGACTTTAAATTGTCTTTGCCAATAAGGACTTTCGTTTCATTGGGGAAAAAGTTGGAGTATTCTGTTGGAAGCGGCATTACTTGGAGAAGTGACCCCAGGAAAGAATGGGAGGAATGTAAAGATAAAACCGAATGCATAAATAGATCATTAAGTGAAGGTGTTTTTTGGTGAATTCTTTTGTTTGGATTGATGAGAGCTGGAAAAATCAGAATTTTGATTTTTTATCATTAGCTGATAGAGAAGGGGTTTATGAAACTATGCTGATAGTTGATGGAGAAATAATTAGCAAAACAGAGCATCAAGAGAGATTTGTTTCAGGATGTAGATTCTTAAATCTTCCTGAATCTTTTGGCCCCGAACCTCCAAGAGGGCTTGATGGGAAATGGACTTTAAGGTGGGCTAGGTGGCATGGGTGCCCTACAGGAAATTTAGGACATCTGTGGAAAGGAACCTTGCAGCCCACAAAGGATGATATTTTAAATGTTGGATTAGTTTCAATAGAGGCTATACCAAAAGTGCCTTCTTTGAATGTCAAGCATCTCCAATTGCTTAAAAGGGTGAAGATTAAAGAAATTTTGAAAAAGAGATATGGCTGGGATGATTACCTGGTTGTGGATGATGAAAATGTTCTTGAAGGGAGCAATTGGGCTGTCATGGTTTTAAAAAAACAAAACTGGCTTGTTCCTAGCTTTAAGGATGGACTTTTAAAAAGCACTAGTATCATGAGGCTCTTGAATATAGGTAAATTCGAGAATAGGAAGTTGATTCAAAAAGATATCTATATAAAGGATTTAATGAATTCTAATGACTTGAGAGGGCCATCTTCTTCTGGTATTAGAAAGATAAAAATTGTTTCGGAGAAGGTATTGAAATCTCTTTAATTTATTCCGATATCTTAGTGACTTTTCCAGAGTCAAGTAATTCGTAGAATGCACCTTCGTTGGTCAAGATGAGGGATAGATTTTCACCCGACATTTTTTCATATATTGATAGTAGTTTCCAAAATCTATAAAAATCAGGGTTCTTCTCGTAGGCTTCGGCATAAATTTGTGTTGCAAGAGCATCAGCTTCACCTTTTATTTTTTCTGCAGTGTTATAAGCTTCAGATTGAATTGAAAGGAGTTCTTTTTCCATATCTCCTCTTATTTTTGCTGCTTCACCCTCTCCCTCAGATTTGAATTTTTCAGCAATTCTTTCTCTTTCTGAAATCATTCTAGAAAAAACTGTTTTTTCTACGGATTCAACATAGTTTAAATGTTTGATTCTTATATCTATGAGGTTGATTCCGAAATTTTCAACGCTAGGTATTGCTTGAGCGAGAATGAGATTTTCCAAGCCATCTCTTCCTAATTTCAATTCGATTAGAAACTCTGGAGCAACTTGAACATCTTCGCTTAATCCTTTCAAAGCCTCTTCACTTCTGTCAGTCGATCTGACAGTTTCTATAAGATCCAAACCGGTAATCACATTTCTTACAACAGAATCAAGAACGTCATCAAGCCTTGACTGAGCTCCTCTTTCATCCGTCACTGATTGAAAAAACAAGAGAGGGTCACTTATTTCCCATCTTGCGGTCGTGTCAACAAAGATGAAAGTTTTATCCAGTGTTGGAACCTGTTCAGGGTATCCGTCCCACTCAAGAATTTGATCACTGAATCTGTTTGCCTTTTGTATAAATGGAATTTTAAAATATAGTCCAGGCTCTTGTATAGCCTCTCCAACAGGTTCTCCAAATTGAGTGACAATAACCTGCTCTGTCTCATCAACTATATAAAGACTTGCAAGCACTGTTGCTATTATCAAGTATGCAAATATTAAGGATTTTTTCATTTCTGATCTTCTCCTAGGTTTAGAAACGGTAAAACCCCATCAAGGTCACCATCAATCACAATTATTTTCTTTATTCTTGCAATCAATTGTTCCATGGATTCTAAATACAGTCTTATTTCAGTAACCTCTTGAGCTTTTTCCCAAGCTTCTCTCACCTGGTCAAATCTTGAAGCATCACCCTTGGCTTCATTAACTCTTTTTGTTGCGTAACCCTCAGCTTCTGCAATCTTTTGATCTGCTTGACCTTTTGCCAAGGGGACTTTTTGGTTGTATGCCTGTCTGGCTTGGTTTATAGTGGTTTCTTTTTGCTGAATTGCTTCATTGACTTCGTTAAACGCACCCTTTACAGACTCTGGAGGATTTACATCTTGAAGTTGAACTAAGTCAATTGTTATCCCTGTGTCATAAAGATTCATAAATTCCTGTAGGGATTGTTCAACTTCAACCTGTATTTCATCTCTTCCACTTGTCAAAACCTCATCAACAAGCCTGTTTCCAATTGCCTTTCTCATTGAAACCTCTGAAAGGTCTCTTAATGTTTCGGCGGGGTTTCTAACGTTAAAGAGGTATTTTTTTGGATCAGATATGCGATATTGAACGACCCATTGAACATCAGCTACATTAAGGTCTCCAGTAAGCATGATCCTGACTTCATCAAAACCTTTATTGTTGTATTGGCTTCTCACTCCAGACCTTACCGTCTTGAATCCAAATTCTTCTTTTAGCTGCTCTCTTGTAGGGACAAGAACAACAGTTTCAATTGGGGCTGGTAACTTGAAGTTTAATCCTGGATTTGCACTTCTTGAAAATTTTCCAAACTTTCTAACAATTCCTGTCTCTTGAGGGTTGACTTGATAAACTGTTGTTGAAATAATCCAAAAAGCAATCAGCCATCCAAAAAAGACTTTGAACCATTTTTCAGCCTTTTCCTTCATGGGACCCATATCCATTCCAGATTCATTAAACATGTCTTCAATTTCAATTTTTGCCATAAGGTAAGGCCAATTATACCATTCTGTTTTTTAGAAGACAGGGTATTCATGCAAGAAAATAGAAATTTCTAAGCATCAACCTCGCGCATTATGCGTATACGTGCACTCCGCGCATCTATAGGGGGGAGAATATAAGAGGGGGGTTAAATAGAGGATAGAAAAGGGGATAGTGTGAAAGGGGGAAGAAAGGAGGGTGAAGCTCTTTTAAACAACAGGAATTGAAAAAGAAGATTCTTTATTCATTTCTGGAAGCGGATATTCAACATTCTCAGAAAATGTTCTTAGTATGTCGTAATAAGTGTTTCTTTGAGCTGGAATTCTGCCTAAATCTCTAATCAACCTTACAGCTTCATTTGGGCCAACTTTATGATGAATTCCAGTTGCTGCAATGACTTCTTCCCCAATGACAACCCCACCAAAGTCATCAGCACCATAATTCATTGCCATCTGGCATAACTTAGGTCCATCTGTCACCCATCCAGCTTGTAGATGTGGAATATTGTCAAGCATCAGTCTCCCTAATGCAACATGTCGAAGATATGATTCTCCCCCAGGTGCTTTCAAGTGTGTCAACTCTGTTCCCCCTGGTTGAAAGCCCCAACATACAAATGCTGTAAAGCCTCCTGTTTCATCCTGTAATTTCCTAAGAACATCAAAATGTTCCATTTTTTCCAGTATTGTTTCTTCAAATCCATAAGTCATTGTGCAGCTCGATGGAACACCTTCTTCGTGAGCTGACCTATGAATGTCAAGCCATACGTCCCTGCCACTTCTAAGCGGAGATATATTTTTTCTTACCCTGTCAACTAAAATTTCTGCCCCTGCTCCTGGAAGTGACATGTATCCAGATTTTTTTAATTCTGAGAAAACATTATTAAATGTCATTTTTTCTTTTTTTGCAATCCATTCAATTTCAGCTGATGAAAGACTATGTATTTCAACAGTGGGAAATCTTTTTCTTATTTTCTCAAATATGTTTTTAAAATCTTGAATTCTGTATCTTGGGTTAACTCCGCCCTGCATTAAAACTTGAGTTCCGCCATAATCTACTAACTCCTGAACTCTTTCTAGTATCTGGTCAATTGACAGATCGTAGCCTTTTTTTGATTTGGGAAGTTCATAAAAAGCGCAAAATTTACAGAGGACATTGCATATATTGGTATAGTTCAAAACAGTATCTACAACAAAAGTACCAAGATTGCTGGGGTTATGTCTTAATCTTTCTTTGTTTGCAAGGAAACCCAAAAGGTTCAATGGAGCATTTTCAAATAATTCTGCACCATGGCTTTTTGTTATTCTCTCTTCATTTTCTAAAGTGTCTATGGCTTCCTTGATTAAGGGTGTTATTTTCATTGCCCTCTATCGTATCTTTCCTTTATGAGGATTGGCCTTCCCAACTCCCTAAATATCTTCCATCCTTGAAGGATTTTTTTTTCCAGTTTGACATTGTAGCAACTAAGGTATCTCTCGGCTGTCTTTTTGGTTACACCTGAAGAAATAATAATTGATTTCTTTACTTCTTCAATATTTTTTTTACCCCAAGAATAAGAAGACATTAGTTTTTTTTCAATTTCATCTTTAGATTTTTCAGCATTTGAATTTCGTTTTACACACCAAAAAGCATATGGAATAGATGTTCCAGTCATTTCATGCCAGATTAGACCTAGATCTTCGAAAAATGCGTATTTCCCACTTTCATACCATCTCAAAGCCTTGTCCCCTATACAAAGGACAGCTTCTGAAGGCCTGGGATCTTCAGGATCCAAAATTCTTGGACTTTGACCAAATTTTTCTTTCCATATTATTTTTAGAAGAAGAGGGCTTGTGACTCCTCTTGAAAGATTCCTTATGTTGCATTTGGATAATTCATTCCAAGGCCTGTCACTGAATATTCCAACACTCATAACCGGTCCGGATGACGATATCCCCCAGTTCCTCAAAGGCAATGCTTCCGGTTTTGAAATTATTGCTCCGGCAGAGAGAAGGCCAGTTTCAAATTTTTCTTCCCTCCAGTCTCTTTCTATTTCAACAGGTGATTTGATGAAAAATTCAAAATTGTGATTTATTTTATTTCTTTCTAAAGCAAGGGTCAATGGATACCTATTTCCAAAACCAATAAGACTTGTTTTCATAGGTCTATTATATTTTTTCTATGTCTAGAATATAGACATAGATGAAACGAAAGCAGGCTCTTTTTTTAAAAACAAAAGCTTCTAATGGATGCCTTAGATCTCAAGTGGAATTAGGAAAGGCGTTTTTGTTTGGGGAAGGCTTTTCTCAAAGCGTTGAAGATGCTGAATCCTGGTTAAGGAAAGCTTATGAAGGAGGCAGTCTTGATGGTGCATACGAGTTAGCAATGTTGCTAAAAACATCTACTGAAAGTGACAAAAAGAAAAAAGAGTCTTTTTCAATTCTTTACTATTCTGCAAGCTTGGGGCACGTCAAGAGTCAAAGGAGGTTGGCAAGATGTTTTTTAAATGGTTCTGGGGTAAAAAAAAATAAATCAGAAGCAGCTTGGTGGTTTTTTATTTCTGGCCTTTTAGGAGATGGAGATTCTAGATTTATGCTTGGTCGTATGTTTGAGCTTGGGCAAGGCGTAGGGGTGGATGTCGAGGAATCTATTTATTGGTACGAGCTTGCTGCTGAAAATGGAGATGTTGATGCTCAGTTCCTTCTTGGAAAGATATTTTTTGAGAAAGGTTTTTTCACAGATGCTGAGAAATGGTTAAAGTTAGCCAGAAGGGCTGGAGACAGAGAGGCTGCAAAACAATTAGCAAAAATTAAAAAAATTGAAGGAGGAAGCGTTCTATGAAGGTTTCAAATATTGAGTCAATACCGGGCTATGAAGTAAAAGAAGTTCTAGGTTTGGTTGAAGGTTCTACAGTCAGGGCAAAACATATAGGCAAAGACATTATGGCAGGATTCAAATCAATGGTTGGAGGAGAGATGAAAGAGTATACAGAACTTCTAAATGAATCTAGGCAAGAGGCAGTTAAAAGAATGACCATGAGAGCAGAAGCTTTAGGTGGAAATGCTGTTTTGAACGTAAGGTTTTCAACTTCAAGTGTCGCACAAGGAGCTGCTGAATTGTTTGCATACGGGACAGCTGCGGTTGTAGCGAAAAAGAAGTAGCTATGGATAGCAGAATACTTTTTGAAATTCTTGGGGCATACTTTCCGATCGTTGTCATTTTTTGTTGCTGGATTGCTTCAAAAAGAAATGACAATAAGCTTTTGGCTTACCTTAGGAAAGAGGAGCCAAAGTATGCTGATATTCAAATTTTAAATACAAAAGAAATCCCAAAAGATTTAAATGCAATCGATTCTTCTCTATGCACAACCCAGGTTGTTCTTGCTGTTGATCCAGGGAAGCAGTTTGTTGCTTGGATATTGACAATGGTTGGGGGGAATGTTGATGTTTATCAGAAAATGTTGCATTTAGCAAGACGTAAAGCAAAGCTGAATATTCGAAAACAGGCAAGGGAAGAAGGGTCAAATTTAGTTTTAAAGTACAGTGTTGAAACCTCAAACGTCTTTGCCGGAAGTGGAAATAGTGAAAGCGGTTCTGCAGGTGCTGTTGAGGTTTTTTCATATGGAACTGCTATAAACCAAGATTGAGCATTTTTTTGCGACCAGTCGTACCTTTTATTCATCCTTCAACGATAGAATCGAATAAATGATTTTGCTAATAGGGATGGTTTTTTTAATGAGTTTAGATACTGGCATCAAAGAGCCAAAATATACAGTTTTAGAGAAAGAAAAAAATATAGAGATAAGGGAATATTCTGAATACGTAATTGCGAGAACGTCAATTGTCAAGGATGATGAAAAGACAGATAATGGGATGTTCATGATACTTGCGAATTATATTTTTGGTGGTAATCAGAAAAAAGAGAGTATAGCCATGACAGCTCCGGTTATTACAACAGAGAATGACAAGTCTTATGACATGATATTTTTCATGCTCGATGTTGATGATGTTAGCGAGTTGCCGAATCCAAATAGCAAGAATGTTCATTTGGAAAAAATGAATTTGGAAAAAGCTGTTGCTATTAGGTTTGGATGGTGGGCTACAAAATGGAGCATAAACAGGAACAGGGAAACATTGGAGCGTTACATCGAGAAAAAAGGCCTTCAGGTTGTTTCTGAAATGATGGTTGCTCAATATAACTCGCCTTGGGATTGGCCATTTTTGAGAAGAAATGACATAATTTTCCAAATCAAATAAATTTGACTCCAATGACAAGGATTAACATAATTCCGCCTTCTGAATTGCATGATCAGCATCTCATTGCTGAATACAGAGAGATAACAATGGTTCCTGCAGCTTTAAAGAGAACGCTAAAAAGCAAAAATGGGCTGGATAAAGATAAGATTCCTCAAAATTACACCTTAAATAAAGGGCATGTATATTTTTTCTACGACAAGGGCAAATACCTGGATCTAAGGTATGTCCAGATAGTTAAAGAGATGAAAAACAGAGGGTTTAAACCTGACTCAGAAAGAAAATTTCCAAAGGATTTATTTGTCAAGAATGGACTTTATGGAGATTGGATTCCTGAAGTTGAAGATTATGAAATAATTCGAAAAAGAATTTTTGAAAAAATAAACAAGAGACCTGGTTGGTACAGACATACAAAAAGTGCGATAAGTTTTTTTGGGAAATGGGCTGAGTCTGGAAAAGATGCAGGGATGGAAGAGCATCATTCTCAATCTGTGAATTTCATGATTGACAAGATATCAAAAAGCTCAAAAGATAATTTCAGTTTTATTGATGCTGGTTGTGGTAATGGATGGGTTGTCAGAAAGATGAAGGAGCATTCTCGCTGTAAATACTCTTCAGGTATTGATGGTGCAGTGCAGATGGTAGATAAAGCAAAACTTATTGATCCTGAAAGTGATTATTTTCATAGCGACTTGATTGAATGGAATCCAAATAAAAAATATGATTTTGTTCACTCTATGGAAGTTTTTTATTATTTTAGAGATGTGTCCAAGATTTTAGAAAAAATATATAAAGAATGGCTTTGCCAGGATGGGAAGTTGATTTTTGGAGTTGATCACTATGGCGAAAATAAGCCATCTTTGAACTGGCCTGAAAAATGCGGTGTTTTTATGAATACACTGTCAATAGAGGAATGGAAAAAACTGCTATCAAGTGTTGGTTTTAAGAATATAGATTATTGGCAAGTTGGAAAAAAGGATGACTGGGTTGGAACATTAATCTTTTATGCAGAAAAATAAGCATTACTTTTCTGTACAGAGGGATTTGTTGTATTAATATAAAACTAATGCAAAACAATACCCATTCCTATATCGAAGATCCACGAAATAAAAATATAAAAATTTATATAAATGGCGAGATACTTAACAGACCTGATGCAAAAATCTCCGTTTTCGATAGTGGGTTTTTATTGGGCGATGGAGTATGGGAAGGTATTCGTCTGCACAATGGAAGATTGTGTTTTTTGAATGACCATCTTGGAAGGCTCTACGATGGGGCTAGGCAGATAAGTATAAAAATTCCATATTCCAAAGACCAATTAAGTGAAATTATTTATAAGGTTGTTAGAAAAAATAATATGGATTCTGGTGTACATATTCGGGTCATTATCTCAAGAGGGGAAAAAATAACTCCTTATCAACATCCTGAAGCAAATCTTGGACCGATAAGCCTTGTTGTTATTCCTGAATACAAAATAGCAAATAGAGCAATTAACAAATACGGAATCAGTTTAACTTCTGTAAAAATCATTAGAGGGACTAGCTTGAACCAGGACCCAAAAATCAATTCATTAAGTAAGTTCAACTGTATTGCAGGGTGTCTTCAGGCTATTGAGAAGAATGTAGACGAGGGATTGATGCTGGATGTAAATGGTCATGTTTCAACCTGCAACTCTACAAATTTTTTTATAGTCAAAAATAATCAAGTAATCACTTCAAAAGGAGAATATTGCCTAAATGGAGTGACTCGAAAGAATATTATTGAAATATGTAGAGAAGAGGGTATTGATGTCCTAGAGAGAAATTTTATGCTGGAGGAAGCATATGATGCCGATGAGTCTTTCGTTACTGGAACTTTTGCAGGTGTTATTCCTGTTGTTGATATTGATAAAAATATTATTGGAGATGGTAAAAGAGGTTCTGTTACAAAGTCTCTTTTTAATTTTTATAAGAAAAAAATAGACAGGCTGTATCCAAGACAATGAGTGGTAAAAAAATAATTGGGATGTGGTCTGGACCCCGAAATATTTCAACTGCACTTATGAGATCTTTTGAGAATAGGGTTGATACGACTGTTACAGATGAGCCTTTTTATGCTTTTTTCCTGCAAGAAACAGCAACAAGGCATCCAATGTACCAAGAAATAATTCATTCATATGATACGTCTTGGAGCAATGTGGCTAATGTGTTAACAGGGTCAATTCCAAACGATAAAAATATATGGTATCAAAAGCTAATGACGCATCATTGGGTCAATAAGCAACCCCTGAAATGGATTAGTAGCATAGATAACTGTTTTCTAATCAGAAATCCAAAAAAGGTCATATTGTCTTATTCGAAAATCCATGACGAGGTTAGTCCTGAGCTATTAGGTTTGCCTCAGCAGCTCCATATATTTAATTATGCAAAAGAGCAAGCTAAAAAGATTCCAATAGTGATTGATTCAGGAGATATATTGAAAAACCCTAAATTGATGTTGGGGAAATTGTGCGATCTGCTGGGAATTCAATTTTCAAACAGGATGTTAAAGTGGCCAAAAGGATTTCGTGATTCGGATGGAATCTGGAGGGAGCATTGGTATGGCAATGTAATCAAAACAACTTCTTTTTCCAATCCTCCTACAAGAAAAGAAGAGTTTCCGGATAAATTTTCAGACCTGCTAGATGAATGCATGCATTATTACAGAATGATGGAGAAATATAAAATTAATAATTAAGCTATTTTCTCTGAACTGTCCAGACTCCAAAAAGAACTACCGGTAAAGCAAGCCAAAAACCCTCTTGTGGAACTTGTTTGTAAACGGCCATTGCAACCAATGCGGTTGTTGGAGGTTGTAGGTTTATGAAAACTGCAACTTGGCTTGGTTTTAAAAACTGCAGAGCTGTTGCCCATATGGAGTAAGCGACTATGCTTGTTAGAAATGCAATATGGAATAAACCATACCATGCAAATGGTGTGATTGTAGAAAAGTCGGGTTTTTCTCCCATTAAGAATATGGCTATAGCAATTGGCAACCCAATGAGGAAAGATCTTGAAACAGCTTCTTTTGCTCCTATAGATTTCGATATTGGAGGAATTAGTGATGTGTATATTGCCCAACATATTACACCTATAAGTATAGTTTTTTCACCGTCACCGAAAGTAGAAAGTCCGCTATTCCCAAGAATCCAATATGTCCCCAGGAAGGCCAAAAGAATTCCTAAAATACGAGAAAAAATAATTCTCTCTTCTTTCAGTATGAGGGAAATAATTAAAATAAAAACAGGTGTTGTGGCATAGAGGATTGATGCATGTGCTGGAGGTGTTCCAAGAGACATTCCTTTTAAAAAAAATGCTTGGTTTAAAGCGACTAAGATTCCGCAAAAGATCATTCTTGGCATAAGTTTTTTTGGTATTATTGAAAAGCCATTTTTGTAAGTTCCAATTAGAAAGAATATAAAAACGGTGAGTGAAATCCTCAATCCAACTAATGCAGATCCTCCAAAAGATTCACTGGATATTTTTGCTACATTATATGTAAGTGCGGTTATTACTAAATGGAGCAGCAGCAACAGGATGACTTTAGATTTTGGAAGATTAGTAATCTTTTTTTCTGTTTTTTGAATATTTTTATTCAGAGCTTTTTGCTAGCTCCATTAATTTCTCTTTACTTGGAGCATTTCCGTAAATTGAATTCACAGGAATTGGTTCCCTTCCACTTTCTTTAAGTATTCTCATTAGATTTGCTTGGGTAAACTCGTTAGAAGAAAACCCTCCAGCCTCTTTTGCTATCTCTTCATCAAGACTCGTCCCTCCAACATCATCAATGCCATAATGAAGAAGCACTTGTGTCATTTTTGGTCCTTGGTACGTCCAGAGTATTCTTATGTGTGGAAAATTATCTAAATATATCCTGCTAATTGCACAGACCCTTGCGTCATAATGCCCAGTTGTTGGGCCAACCTCATCTTGAAATTCTGTATTTTCCGGAAGGAACGCTAAAGGTATTAGCGCTAAGAATCCATTCGTTTTATCTTGTGTTTTTCTTAGCATGTCAAGATGGTGAATGATTTCTTCTTTTGTCTCTACGTGTCCATAGAGCATTGTTGCATTGCTGTTCATTCCAACCTTGTGCGTAAT
>CAYNKD010000002.1:0-28964 GCA_964397735.1 uncultured bacterium
AGAGGTTTCCTCAAATCCGATAGACCTATGCACAAGCATACAAGACCTGGAGGGCTGTGAGGGAGAGATATCAGACTTGATGATAGCGGCGCAAACGCGGGAGTGGGACAAACACACCCTAGAATACCTTGCACAAAGGACAGGGGTTCCGGTAGATAGGAGCTTTTCGTTTTTCCCCCCAACAAAAGAATACCAATTTTCAAAGCACAAGGACTCAAGCTGGATCAAGTGGCTTCAGATGCTTCTTGTTGCAACAGGGTCAAGCCAGCCGGTGGAAAACAGGCTTACAGGCGTTGCAGAGCTTTTGTCAAGAGATGTTAGGCCTTGGATGATGCTCAACATCAACACACAACTAAAGGAAACAAAAAACATGTGGGAACTTTCAGGAGGATTGATCACACAAGACCCGTCGGAAAAAAATTGCCACATTTCAACAGACAGGATTTCAGAAGCTCTTGATTGGCCAAAATCAAGATTTGTTCAAATAGTCGGTACTGCCAGCGGCAGGCATTCGGGAGAGTTTCACATTGCGCAAGATATTCCAGATGCGCCCCCAGCGGAAGAGAATTTAATTATTGGATCGATGAGAATGGGGGACTCTGATCTTCCTGCGAAAGACGGAAGAAGGGTTTTTGTAGGTGCATGGTTTGATGAGGAATGGTTTACCCAATCACTTTTTGCAAAAAAAAGAATTTATAAAATATTACAAAAAAAGGCACAAGATTGGTATCCAGACTTCAATGAGGACAATTATGTAATTCCAAAAGAAGCAACTCGTTTTGATGGGGCTTATGACAGGGATCCATCAAACAAAACATATAGAGATATTCAAAAAATACTGAACGGTAATAAAATGCTAGGGATCTTAGGCATTCCAAAAAGTTTTCATCTTGCAAAAGCAAAAACAAAGATACTGAACTAAACACGCTTGGGAGGACTCGAACCTCCAACCTATGCCTTAGGAGGGCATCGCTCTGCCAGTTGAGCTACAAGCGCTTATTCAGCGTACACGCCCGGTAGGACTTGAACCTACAGCCTTCGGCTCCGCAAGCCGACGCTCTGCCAGTTGAGCTACGAGCGCAAAAAAACATTTTAACTGTTGAACTTCTCCCAAGATTCAGGAAGGGCTTTCTGCTCTTCGGGCAAGAGAGCATCAATTGCCTCTACAACATCTCGTGTAAAAACCTTTGCCGAATCCGTGGTTAACTTTCCTTCAAGAAATTCTTTTGAGTTTAATGGGTCTCCAAAAACAATATCCAAAGGACATCTTTTCGGCATCTTTGTCCCCTTTTGGAAAGATTTATGAGACCCTATTATTGCAACGGGAACAACAGTCGCTTTTGATCTATGGGCAATGGTTGCAGCACCTGTTCTTGCCCAATGTGGTTTAAATCTACCCTCAACACTCCTTGTCCCCTCTACAAAAAGACAGATATCCCATCCCCCAGCAAGAACATCAATAGCTATCCTGATAACACTAATTCCTGCAGTTTTTCCAGTCTTGTAAACAGGAACCTGCCCCCAAGACTTCATGCCAGCACCAAAAAGACCTTTAAACAAGGCTGCTTTTGCCAAAAAACGAACAGGCCTAGGTCTTGAAGCAACAATAAGAGGTGGATCTAGGTGACTAGTGTGGTTCGCAACAAAGATAATTGGTTTTATTTTTTTAAACTTATCTTTCTTCCTGAACCAAAAAGAGTTACACAAGAATAAAAATGTCCTACAGAAATTTACCGCACACCAGTAAGAGGGTATGCTGAAAGGGTATTTTTTAGGATTTTTTGACATAATTTACAATTTTTTTAACGACCTCGTTCAAGCCTATAGAAGTTGAATCTATCACATATGCACCACTAGGAACAACAAGAGGGCTTGCTTTCCTCTCCATATCCTCACGATCTCTTGTCGATATCCCATCTCCAGCACCCTCTCTTTCTTTATTCCTTCTCCCAACCCTTGTTGCGAGGGATGCATCAAGGTATATCTTCCATCTGGCTTCTGGAAAAACAACTGAACCAATGTCCCTACCCTCAACGACAATATACTTAAGACAACGCATTGTTTTCCAGCCTGAGGCAAGCCTTGAATCTTCCTTCTCCAACACCCCCCCTTTTTTGTCAAACCTTGTTACATTTTCAATATACACTTTAAGAAAATCTGCAACAAGTTTTCTATTTGTCGGGTTTTTTGCAACCTGGCTGCTGGCTTTATCAATTTCTTTCCCATAAAAAATTTCAGTTACCCCACCAGCACACTCATTTGCAACCTGGCTGCATGCAATCTCTGTTCCGTGAAACTTCCATTCATGATCTTTCATCATCAGGTTAAGGGCATGGACACCACCTTTTTTTCTGTGCTTTGCAAGCATGTTTCCGCTGATTAGATCTTTTGCCAGCATCCTATAAACAAGCCCACTGCTTATGCACGCACAATCATTTCTGTCCTCCCCACCCAAGGCAGCCTCTAGCATTTTCCCAACAGTTGTTTTTCCAGAACCTGCAGGGCCATCTATTGTGATTATCTTTTTATTCATCAAGCAACCATCCAATAGGCGGATACCCAGATGACCAATGTGTGGTTTTGCCATTTATGACTTTAAAAAATATAGGGAACCTTCCGATTTTTTCACCTTCAGCACAAAAAGAAAAACAAAAAGATCCGATAATTCCCTCAAGTTCCGAAAGCTTTATTCTCCCAGCCCACAGAAGAGGGTCTTTTTTGAGAAAATCAACATTTACCCCCAAATCTAATTCTAAAAATTTAACATTTTCCAACTCCAGAAATTCCCTTCTAGGGTTTCTGTATGGATGCTCAACAACAACCCATCCATTTTGCAGAATATTAAAGGGAAGGTTTTTTTTCTTTGCCTTAGTCAACCACCCCTCCCTCAACAATGCTCTTTCTTCCTCCCCTAGGCGGATCAAGGACTCCGAAACCGTGAATTTTTGCAAAATTCCCTTGCTCTCATTTAACCAAAAAACAAAACCACCCTCCTGAAACTCCTCTTTGGGATAGGTCACGATGTCTGATTTCAAAAAATTGCCATTGGGCAGGAACTCTAAAGCAAAATCTTCAAGATCTTCCTCAAGCAAATATCCTTCTGGGATTGATATTTTTATTTTATAAAGTGGTGAGTAAATAAAAAACTCATACAAAACATCTACGAGTTCTTCAAAGCTTCCCGACTCAAGATCTAAAAGATTTATTTCCGGGAAGACGTGTAGTTCGGGCATGACATTTCCAAAACTCAAAGGCGTATTCGTCTGAGATAACGCTGGGTCCGGCTTTGTTTTTGGAACAGCAAGAAAAACAAAAAGGAAAACCAGGATAATAACTATTTTATTTTTGACCATTTTCATAATCCAGTTTTTTGTAGATCATTTTTGTTTGAAAAATGCTAACTACATTAAAAACTATAAAGTAAAAAATCAATCCAGCAGGGAAGAAAAGACCCCAAATTAAAATCATAAATGTAAATATCTTTGGATTAAAAGGCATAGGCGGAGCATCTTCCCCTTCCTTCTTTGCCGGCATCATTTGATTCTGATAAAGGATTGTGGTCAAAAGATAGAAAGCCAATAAAAGTAATGCTGGCCAATAGAAGCTTATAAAGCTCGGATCATTTCCCCATGGGGAAGGAAGGGCTGTTGAGCCAGGGAGCCTTTGTGCTTCACTTAAGGTCGGGACTGTCCCGACAGGGGTTGCCCCAAGATTAACACCAAACAGGTTCTGCGTCAAGAACGCACCGTTGTTTATCGAATAATCTCTGAGCATTCTGAAAAGGGCAATAATGATTGGAAACTGAATAAACATCGGCAAACACCCCGCTAAAGGGTTTGTATTGTTTTTTTTATACAACTCCATGGTTTTTTGTTGGTATTCTTGAGGGTTTTTGCTTTTTAGAGAATCAAACTTCTTGAGCTCTGGAGCCATTTTTTGCATCAGACGCTGATTTTTCATCTGTTGAAAAGTTAAAGGGTAGAGTGCCGTTTTAACCATAACCGTAAGCAAGACAAGATCAACACCATAAGACCCGGTAAAAGAATGCATCATTTCGATAACAGAAAAAAAGGCTTTTGCAAGAAATTCTGTCATGCTAATGGATCATCCCCACCCTTAAAGAAAGGGTTACACCTCAAAACCCTAGAAACAGAAAGAAAAATAGCTTTCCCGGCATCATATTTTTTAAAAGCTTTTAAAGAATATTCCGAACATGTTGGGGAAAATCTACAACAAGGTGGGAAAATAGGGCTGATATTTTTTCTATAAAAAATAATCAAAGATACAAAGAGACTATTCATTTTCCCAACACTCTAGCACAGATTCCAAGACCTGATCCAAACTTTCTTTTGGGTTGTGGGTTATTCGTAAGATTGCCGTTTTTGATTTTATTTGGCTAGACTGTTTCCAAAACCAAAAACGCACCCTTCTCTTAAGGGCGTTCCTCTTGACGGCATTGCCATATTTTTTGAGAACAACTATCCCAAGGCGGGGCTGAGAAGAGTTTGTCTGAAGGAAGAACAAGTCAACACCTTTTGCAAGCTTGTGAAATTTTCTAGGGGTTTTTTTAGGGTGGAAATAAAACCAACCACGCAAGCTGGAGTTCCAAAAAGAACTTTTAGACAAGTTAGTGGGTGAGCCTGGCTCTACCTTTGCGCCTTCTTGCGCTCACAACAGCCCTTCCACCTGGGCGAAGCATTCTCTTCCTAAAGCCATGCACACGCTTTCTATGCCTTTTTTTCGGTTGGTATGTTCTTACTGTACTCATCGCGTAACGAGCAATTCTAACAGATTAATTTAAATTCCTCTGAAAAATCATTCCTGTGCCATTGCCGCCACCAAGACACAGGGTAGCAAAAGCTAACTCTTTGTCATCGGCCTTCAATTGAGAACTTAACGATACGGCTATTCTTGCGCCCGAGCAGCCAATTGGGTGACCCAAGGAAACAGCGCCCCCTAATGGGTTTAATTTTTCTTTTTCTATATTTAACTCTCGCGTTAGAGCAACCATTTGGCATGCAAATGCTTCATTGATTTCAATTATGTCAAAATCACCAACACCCAAACCAACCTCTTTTTTCAGGTTTTGGAACACCGAGAGAGGGCTCATCAAAACCTCATCGGGAGCCACTCCTCCATCTACCCCATCTCTAATCCAGCATAAAGGGCTCAAACCCTCTTTTCTCACAGCCTGCTGAGAGGCCAAAACAACTGCAGCCCCACCATCATTGATTGAGGAAGAGTTCCCAGCTGTCACACTGCCACCCTTTTTAAAAACAGGTTTTAATGATCCAAGTTTCTCTGGAGAGGTTTTTCTAGGACCCTCATCACGGCCCAAGGGCCCTTTTGAAGTCGAAACTGAAACAATTTCAGATTTCAAAAACCTTTCTTGGGAAATTGATTTTAAGTGACTTTTATATGCGTATTTATCCATGTCGACTCTTGATATTTTGTATTGTTCGGCAACCCACTCGGCTGCTTCCCCCATATGTTTTTTACTATAAGCATCTGTTAGGCCATCGGCAAGCATTCCATCCTCAAGGAACATATTTCCATAACCTATCCCCCACCTACTCTTCTTTGAGTAATAAGGAGAATTGGACATTGACTCCATCCCCCCTGCCAAAACAAGATCATGCTCACCGCTTCTTATTGCCTGTGCTGCAAGATGAATTGCCTTAAGCCCACTTCCACAAACCATATTTACAGTAAAAGCACTACTATTTTTGTTCATATCACAACCAAGAGCAACCTGTCTTGCGGGGTTTTGCCCAGCCCCTGCCTGGAGAACTTGACCAAAAACGGCCAAAGAGATGTTTTGAACGCCAGTTTTTGATTGCTTGATTGCGCCCCTGGAGGCAATTGTTCCAAGCTCAACGGCGCTAAATGGCGCCAATCCACCCCCAAACTTTCCCATAGGGGTTCTTTTTGCACCAACAATTGCAACAGGTTCAGCAAGATTCATTTTTTGGTTACCTCTCCACCAAGCGAATAGATAATTTCTAAAACCTCACCTTCATCGATTTCAATTTTTTGTAATATTTTTTTATATTCATTCATTGCCGAAAGAGCCACATTGTCTTCTGCCATTTTTTCTCTTTTCCCCTTTATGCTACGAAGTATTTTCTTCTTAAGCTCCCGAGTGATATCTATACCCCTTTTTCTTATTTCAGAACGATGTTTTTCAATCAAAGCATCTAAAAGGGACATTCCTGTATGTTTCCCATATACAAACCGGGTTTTAACATTAAGCAAATCATGGGGAATGGGCTCATATGTCTGAGGATCCTTTAACATCCCGTGGGTATGAATCCCAGACTCATGAGCAAAAACATTTCTTCCCACTGCAGGTTCATTCGGCCTGATAGGCATTCCGGAATACGATTCAACCAAGTCAGAAAGGTTTTTTAGGTTCTGGTATTTAAAGCCAGGTATTTCAACACCGTACAAAACTTTCAAGGTAACAACAACATTGTGCAAAGCAGCATTCCCCGCTCTCTCCCCTATTCCGTTAACAGAAACACTAAAACCTTCCATGCCTTCCTGTAATGCAACTATGGTATTGATTGCTGCAAGATCAAAATCATTATGAAAGTGACTAACCATTGGCAATTTAGGAAAAGCCTTCTTGAGCTCTCGCACATAGTACCTTGTTGCTTCAGGAGTTAACGATCCGGTTGTATCTGGGAAAATGTACCTTGTTGCCCCAGCTTTCACAGAGCGGGCGATTAGTTCTGTGAGGTAGTCAATTCCAGACCTGCTTGCATCCTCTGTCCCCAACTCTATCTTCTTTACGCCATGAGACTTTATGTAAGAGCAAGTTTCTTCCATCATTTTACAATTCGCTTCTCTGTACCAGGCAATATCTTCAATGGGGGATGTTTGATTTTCTCTTTTCATCAATGTAGGGCCAAGCTTGACTTTTATGTGAAGGTCACTTGCGGAGGTAAAGGTCAAGAATGTAATTTCCGAAGGCTTTGCCCCAACCTTGTCCAGAGTTTTCAAGGTTGCATCAACATCATTTTTGTTTGCCCTGCACATGACGAGAATTTCTAAATCCTCTCTAATTTCCCCTAGCCTTTTCCCCTCAATTATCTTTCGCAAGGTTTCTCTTTCAGATGAAGCTACAAAGGGGAATCCAACATCAACAATATGTACACCAGTGTCGGAAAGCATTTTGGTTATTTCGTATTTCTGATTCGGGGAATAAGCAACTCCTGGAGTTTGCTCTCCATCTCTTAATGTTGTGTCATACACTTTGATTTTTTTTGGACTCGGGAAGGTATTGTGTTCTGTATATTTTCTTGGGTCGATATAAAGATTATTCATAAATCCAACCCCCTCCAAAATTCTTTAGCATCTTTCTCTGGGGGCAAGATGCTATCTGTTGAGTTGACAATATTTTCATTTTCTATATTTTTATACATTTTATCAACCATTTCGTCCCAGTGCTTGAATGGAAAATTTTTTATCGCCTCATAGCCTCCCCGCAAAGCAAGAGAGCTGATTTTCTGAGAGAATTTTTCTGGCCCCAGTGACGCAAGTGTTTCAAAAATATAAGCTGCTTCGCGAACACATTCTTCCCAAGCAAGCTCTTTTGGCACTCCAACTTCAACTAACTTTCTATACGTCAGCAAACTGACCAGAGGTCCCCACCCACACAATACAAGCTGTTCACTTAAAAGATCTGACCTCATCTCATCAACAGCGGAAACCTCTAGAGATTTTTTTGGCTCAAAAACTTCATCTAACTGTTTGATAGGATCAATCTCCATATTGGTTTTTTGGCAAACAGCAAACGCAACCATGAACTGTTTTTTCTCCAGCTTCGATGCAATTGCTTTTGGTGCGTACATCAAAACATTGCTTTTTGGTGGCCATTTGCAGTAGGTAACAGGCCAGCCAGTCATGCAGACAAAGAAAACATTTTCATTGTTGAAGGTTTCTGGCCACACTGTCTTTTCTGCGATGATATCTGGGTAGCAGACAAAAACAATAAGGTTTTTTTTTATTTTGAGCTCGGAGACATTTAGACACCTATACCCCTTCTTGGAACACTTTTTCGCAGAACTTAAGCTTTCTAGAACAGAGAAGTCTTTTCCAGCAGACTTGAGAATGCTTGCGATAGCACTGCCCATAGAACCCAACCCACAGACTAAATAATCAAACAAAAACTAATGACCTCCAGACTCTTCATAATGCCCTTTTTCAACAGTTTTTTTTGCAGGGACGTCTGAAGCCCTGATTCCACTTATCCCCTGGGAAACAGATTTCACAATAGAAAAGACGACAAACAAACCAATAATCAGCTGAAAAACTTTTAAGTCAGAATTTCTCATTTTCTACCTCCAAAAAAGAATTAATAGACTCAGCCCACGGAGCCAAATCCCAATCCGTAACAGCTTCACTAATCATATCTTTCAAGAGTGTTAAAGAGACAAAGTTTTCACTAATTGCCCAAGAGTCTGTGCCCGGCGTAAAGTCTTCTATGATTTCTTCATCCTCACAAACAAAGACCGACAGGTCCCCTCTTGATTTCTTTTTTGACATTTTGTCCTTATACCCTCGCCTTCCTGTGATGGTTGTTATTGCCCCTGAAATATTTTTAATGGGTTGGTTTGGGATGTTGATATTTACAAAGTGATTTTTCGGAGGAGGGTTAGACAAAAGGAGTTCTTTTATTATTTTTAAAATTAAATACGCTGACTCATAAAAAATCTCTTGATTTTTTTCAGAGTTTCTTTCCATGGAAATTGCAACCGACGGGATTCCCAGCAAGGAACCTTTTCTCGCTCCTGCAACAGTGCCTGAGTAAATAGTATCTAAGCCCAAGTTTGGCCCTACATTGATTCCGCTAACTAAACCCTGAATTTGTTTTTTGGCAATTGTTTTAGCAAGTAAAACACAATCTGCAGTTTTGCCATTACAGAGAAAAACATCATTTTTCAAGATTTTCTTTTTTTTCACAAGTATTTCTTTATTGATCGTGATGCACATTGAGCAGCCAGAAACATCCTCGGAAGGAACCACAATAATCTTTTCAGAATCACCCAAGGCAGCAATTGTCTTTTCGAGCGTTGGGGACATCACCCCGTCATCATTTGTCAAGAGTATCATTGGTTGTTTTTTAGGTATCTAAGACATACCCCTTCCGCGGTTATTTTCATATTGTCCATATTGGCCAAATCCAAAGATTTAAAATCTTGAAAAAATATTTTCTCTTCAGAAAGTTGAGGAAATTTTTCTAAAATTGGAGAATCTTGGAGGTCTCTAATGACTGGATCAAAAAAAGAATCTCCTTCATCATCGCCAAAAAACCTGCTTACCACAAGGGCATCAGCAGCAACTACTACCACCTGGTTGGGGCTTGCTGATGCAGTTTCAAGGTATCCATCCTCACTCACCCCCAGCAGCTTCACTTCCAGGGCTCCATCAGTTTTCTCTAAAAATATCCCTCCACTTATCCCAGAAAAATCAAGAATAGGCTTTTCTTTAATTTTTTTTAGAAGTGTTTTTGCCCTAAAGGACCTTTTGAAGAAAACAATTTCCTCCATTTTGTTTTGTGTTTTTGGATCAACAAAAACAAGATCAGCCTGTTTCTTGGAATTTTTAAAAAATTGATATACTGAATCAGAAAAAATATTCTTTTCCACAATTTCTTCCGGGCATGTCAAAGGTGCTCCTAAGAGCAGCAAGACCAAAAAACCCCTAAGCATCAGCATCCATCAAAAAGGCTCTCATCATCCCCACCAAGTCTCCATCTAATATCTTCTGAACATTCCCAGATTCTGAACCAGTCCTCATGTCTTTAACCATTTGGTAAGGGTGCAAAACATAAGACCGAATCTGATTCCCCCATGAGATTTCAACTTTTTGGTTTTCAGACCTTTTCCCAATTGCTTCTTCTTTTTTTAGCTGAGCTATACGGCTTTTTAAAACTGCAAGAGCAATTGACTTGTTTTGATGCTGGCTTCTTTCATTTGAGCACGTTACAACAAGGCCTGTTGGCTTATGAACAGCCCTTACTGCAGAAGATGTTTTGTTAGCATGCTGTCCACCTGGACCACCACTTTTGTAAAAAGAAACCTCAACTTCTTTCATGTCAAGATTTAAATCTTGAGATTCTTCTATCTTTGGTGTTATTTCAACATTTGCAAAAGAGGTGTGTCTGCGTTTTGCAGAGTCAAAGGGAGAAAGCCTAACAAGCCGATGAACTCCAGCCTCTGCGGAAAGCCATCCGGAGGCCCACATCCCCTGAATCATGATTGTTGACGACAAAATCCCCGCTTCAGTTCCTGGAGTTTTGGATATTTGTTTTGACTTGAAGCCCATAATCTCAGCCCATCTAAGATACATTCGCAGAAGCATATTTGCCCAGTCTTGAGCATCAACCCCTCCAGCCCCAGCATTAATTGTCAAAATACAGTCATTTTTGTCTTCATCAGACTTAAACAAGAATTCAATTTCTAATTTCTCCAATTTTTTTAATAGCTGCCTTGCAAGCCCAACTGAGTTTTCTAAGATTTTTTCATCAAAATCAAATCCTAGCAATTCAGCATTATCTGCAATATCGATAATTTCTTTTTCTAAGCTATTAACAACCTCCCTTTTTTTCTGCAAGGAGACAAGACTTCTTTGAAGCGGTATGGATTTTTTTGAATCACTCCAATATTCCTCCTGTGCCAATTTTTTTTCTATACTCTCTATCTCCTCGTCAAGACTTTTCTTATCAACAGTCTTTACAACCCTGCTGTGGAGGATTTTGATTTGAGAAATCATGTCTAAAAGTAAGTCAAGTTCCATTATTTGCCAGTGTTAAGAGGATCAAGCCAAAAAGAGGAATTCATTTTTTTCAACCTACCCACAAGTTCTAATTCTAGTTTTTTCAGAAGGATAATTTTTTTTGATATTGATATTTGTTCTTTCAGCAAAGTGTTGACATGCTCATTATTGGAAGATTTTTTTATTTTTTCAAATTTATACATTTGACCTTCTTCGAATTTGTTTGGGATAGTCTTAAGCAAATTTACCAACAGTGGCAAAGTTCGCTTTTGGTCTAAATCTGAATCTAGAAGAAGCCTAATGTCCTCCAAGACCGAAGCGTAGGCCTTTTCCGATCTCATTTTCCTCCCCCGGACTTCAAGGATTTTTTTTTTCAACACGTTAATCTTCCCGACAGAATAAATAACCCAAGATAAAGATGTCAATAGCAGAATTTTAAAGATCAATATATACCCCAAGCCTGAAGAACATTTAGCCAACCTGGGTCACTTTTTAGCTTTTCAAAATAGCGATATGAAGCATCTTCGTCGTTGGAATAGTAAAGAGAAACCCCCTGTAAAAAGTGAAAATGATCTAGTTTTTTGGATTCAGGCCACCAACCTTCTTGGCTTTTGATCGTTTCTGAGAAATACCTCATAAGAGGAGCCTTTGTCGAGTCCTTTGCTGACTCAAAGATCTCTTGAAAAAAACTAGGCAATATGAGATATGGGTTTTCGATATCTTTGTCTAGGCCCTTGCTAACAAGGCTGTTTACAAGATAAACAGAGGCCATAAAACCTTCATCTTTAACTGCAGATTCCTCAAATCTACTTGATGCACTTCCAAATCTTCCTGACAAGAAATCAATCCAAGCGTAAGAGGTGTTGTCCAACTCTTCCCAAGAAGAGATTTTAGATAGGATTTCTTTAAGCCATAATGAAGGGGCTTCTCCTTCTGGGGGGCCTGTTTCAATAACGCGATCCAGCCAATCCCAAACTAAATTTTTTTTAACCTTTTGGCCCATCTCCCCAGCCCACTGAACCATTAGAAGGCCTTCTTGGAGGATGTTTTTTGAGGAAGGGGTTTTTGAATTCATGTATTTCCAATTTACCCATTTTGTTAGATTTGAGGGTACAGCATTCTCTAAAATCTCCACACTGGGATCAAGGTGCTTCTTATCAGTATTTTGAAAAGACCAAAAACCCAAATCTCCAGAATTTGCAAAAGGAGGAATTTCAAATCCTTCTTGAGTATCCAAGACTATGGACAAGATTGCCAGCGGCTCCCCATAAGCCAAAACCTCGCCATTTTTTACCAACAATGCGCTAGGCAGGCATTTTTCCCAACTTCGGACCCATCCTTCAAGCCTTGTGTCTGGTTGTGAAAACAATATGGGGTATTCTGGATTTATTCTCTTGCCCAGCTCCCTATTGCTACCCCAATTGCCTTCATGGGTTATTGAAAAAACTTCAATAAAGTCTTTCAATGCAGAAAGTTCCTTCAAGTTTCTTTCCCTGGTTTTTGCTGCAGTATTATCCAAGGGGTGGAATAGGAATATGACAGAAGAATCCTCTACATCCTTCAAGGAATATTCTTGCCACTCGTAATCAAAAGTTTGGAAATCAGGCAAAAACATTTCTCCAGGCTCCGAGCCTATCCATTGTGTGTTGAACGAAACACCTTGGCCAAAAATAAAAAAAGAAAAAGCTAAAAGAAACTTCATCAACGGCCTGGGGCTGGCTTTACTTTGAACCTAAAGACTAACTCTGAGATTCCCCAAAAAAGGCAGCCTGTAAGGATCAGCCACAAGATGCGTTCATCTTCTGGAACAGAGGAGGTGAAATAGCTTGTCTTCATGTGGATAAGGAAACACAACCCAAGAACACACTCCACCAAACCTCTTGTTTTTTCACGAAAAGAACTTCCGCCTCTTGAAAAATAAAGAATTGCCAAAGGGCTCACGGCAACCAGGCCCATTGAGGAGTTTTCGCCAAGGATATAACTCAACAAATTAGCAAGAAGGGCAAAGAGAAAAAAATTAAACATGGCTTCGAGCCAGTTTTTTTTTGAAAAAACTTTAAGGCATGATGACAGAAGCATGAAAAAAATCCCAAAAACCAAAAAACGATGTGTATCTATGTCAAAATTTCCCCAAGATGCAACCTGCAATGCTCTCAAAAGAAAAAATATTGATACCCACAATAGAGACTTGAATGGAATTTTTATTTTAAAAATGTAAAAAAATAAAAGAAATCCAACCCAGAAAGGAAGACCGAGCTCAACAAAGCCCCAAGAGATGAAAAAAATTGTAATAATTTTCAAATAGCCAATTTCGGAGATTTCGTTTTTCATAATCGAGCATCAAATTTCCAATTTTTATCTTTCTTTTGTTTTTTTACATTCTTGAACAAAACACCAAGAATTTTTGAAGCATCTGCTATTGAGAGAGCCTCTTTCTTCTTTTTCACAGCAAGACAACCTATGGCAGCTTCCTCCTTGATATTCAGGGTTTTGCAAAGTTTGCTCATTGCGTTTAGCTGTCTTTTTGTCGGTTTTGTTTCTTTGCCGGGGATGTCAGGAAGTGAAAGTAGTTTTTTAATTAGCTTGACAGCGTCACCTATTTCAACATTGTCTAGCTTTTTTGGGACCAGCTTAGTAGCTCCTTCCTTTTTTTCTCTCAGACTCACAATAAAATTAATTTGTTTTTCTGTTGCGGGTCTTTTGACCCCTTGTTTTTTCGATTGTTCATTTGCCCAATCCGAAAACTCTCCGTTGTCCATTGTTGCTCCAATAATCTTCATTCCTGCTTTTTTCGAAATGAGTCTTAAGCTTTCGTCCAAGTCAATTTTTTCTTCAAATCCCTTCATCAAGGATCTGAGATTTTTTTGATCTTCTTTGCTTTCTTCAAAAAAATCAATTATCTCTTTCCAAAACTTCCCATTCTCAGCAGCATAAGGAAGCATTTTTGTTTGGAGAAAGTTTTTTTGAGATGGTGTAATTTGATATTCGGTTCTTGTTTTCAGGTCTGTAAAATAATTTCTAGTCATCCCCCATATTGGCTCTGGAGCAGATCCATTTTCAATCTGGTCAAGCAACTCTTCAAAAGTTTTTGTAAAGTTTGGGTTGAAAAGATGCCCAGAAGTTTTAGTGCCCCAGGTTGCAGCAACCTTCATGACCTCTTTTGATATTGTTTGAGGAAAGATGTTTCCTTTCTCCACTTTGACATACTCTCTTTCGCTTAATTTTTCAACAGTTGGGACATAAGTTGATGGACGACCTATCCCAGTATCTTTCATTTTTTGTATAAGGGTGTATTGCTTAAACCTTGCAGGGGGTTTTGTTTCTTTTTCCATTAGTCCATAGGGTTTTGATGCAGACATTTTGTCAAGCTTTTTTCCATCAATAAATTTAGGGATGGCTTCTTCTTTTTTCTCGTATACTGCCTGATACCCAGAAAATGTAATATATCTTTGCTGTGCAACAAATGAAACCCCTCCTAAAGATGCTGAAAGGGTGACCGTTTTGTGTTTTGATGATGCCATTTGGCTTGCAATCGTTCTTTTTAAAATTAACTCATAAACTCTTTTGTTTCTCGCCTCGAGCGAAGAAGGGTTTTTTTCAAGACTGGTCGTTCGTATTGCCTCATGAGCATCTTGAATCTTCGAGCCAGCTTTCCCTTTCTTGAAACCCTTTTGAGAAAGGTAGTTTTCCCCAAAAGTATCTTTAATCTTGTTGACTATCATTGACTTAAAGGAAGGATTAATTCGATTTGAATCAGTTCTCATGTAGGTTATAAGCCCTGATTGGTACAGTTTTTGAGCTCCAACCATAGCTGCTTTTGGGGATATTCCCTGATTACCAGCAGCCTGAATAAAGGTATCGGTGGAAAAAGGGAAAGGGGCCTTTGAGGTCCCGTCTTTTGATCTTGTTTTCTCCAAGACTAGAGAAACTTTTTCTTTTAAAAGCTTCTCAATTGCTTTTACATCCTCATGGCTTTTTGTTTGATGGCGGTTTTTTTTATAGGGATTCTTAAATACAGCTTTAAAAAGAAAATCATTTGCCAATATATGAAATTCATAATATTTTTCGGGTTTGTGGGAGCTTATTTTCTCCTCTCTCTCTAAAACAAACCCTAAGGTTGGGGTCTGAACCCTCCCCATGCTCAAGCCTTTCTTTTTGAGCTTTCGGAGTGATTTTTGCAAATAGTTTGATACCCCAAAACCAACAAGTCTATCCATGTATGTTCGAACAAGTGCACTATTGACCATGCTATTGTCAATATCGCCATTTTGATTAGCTTCATCAAGGGCATTTTGAATTGCGTTTTTGGTTATTTCTTGGAAAACCATCCTTTTTACAGGGGCTGATTTTTGGAGAAGTTCAGCAAGCCTCCAAGCTATCAGCTCTCCCTCTCTATCTGGGTCAGTTGCAGCATAGATTGTTTTTATTTTTTTCTTTTTTATTATTTGCTTTACTTCATTTATAAACTTTTTAGATCTTTCGTTTATGAATTTCCATTTTGGGGCGGGGAGACTATCTCCACTTGACTTAGTCAGGTCTGCCTTTTCGTCAATTTTTTGGATATGGCCATAACATGAATTAACTACATATTTTGCACCTAGATACTTTTGAATAGTTTTGGCTTTTGCTCCAGATTCAACTATTATCAAATTCATCTTTTCCTTTCAGCCTCCTCTTTTTTAACTCTTTCCCAAATCTTCAAGACATCCTTGGAACTCTCAACCTTCTCATCTCCAAAAACATGAGGGTGTCTATCGAAATATTTTCTAAACAGTTTAGAAAGCTGTGATTTTATAGCAACTCCTTCTTCCTCAAGGCAAATCAGAAGCATCAATGAGTTAAAAAACACATCCAACGTCTCTTCAACTTTTTCCTCTTTTGTTTTTGCCCCATCTAGTTCTTTCAGCTCTTCTTTTAGAAAGTCAACATAGTTACCAAAGTCTTGTTCTCTATCCCAAGGGCACCCCTTGGGACTTCTCAAATACGAAAATAACTCATAAACAGAATCAAAAGGTCTTTTGCGGTCAAACTCAACTTTCCTTACTCGCATACGTATTATTTATTTTAGAGTTAGAAAAGCAAAAACAATGAAACAAAACAAAAAATCCACCTTTTTTAAAACATTGATTTTGATGTTATTTGGTTCTTTTTTGTACACCCTTGACTGGGGTGGGGGTTTTATTTTATCTAAAATCCCAGCAGGTTTTTCAAAAGAAAAAAACCTAGAATTAAAAGGGAATCCACTAAAAGGCTTTTCACTTTCGGGGAGCATCTCATTCAAGGATGTTGAATTCGTATTTAAAGATCCTGTCAGTATTTCGAGCTCTTTTTTCAGGGTTCCAGAATCAATTACTGTTTCAAACTGTTTAATCAAGACTGGGGCAGATTCTTTCGAGCTGAAGATGCCAACGGCTCTTTTTATTTTCCCAAAGCTAATAATGTCAAATACATGCAAGATACATGTTGAACTCAACGATAAGCTAAAGAATCAGTTACAGGTAGATTACCTAGATGCAAAAGTCAGCGGGCAATGGGATATGACAGGAGAAGATGGATATTTAGAAATACAACTTGACTCCAAAGAAGGGATAAAGGCATGGTTTGAAAACTCTCATGCCACAGGGATAAAGGCTGAGATTGGGAAAAAAAGCAAATGGTGGGGGATTTTCGGGTTCTATCCAGGGCCAGGAGATGTAATTGTTGATTGGGAAAGAGGTGCGGGTGATTTCATTTTAGATGATTTAACCTTCTCTCAAATTCAAGATTTAAGAATCATAGGATCCATTTACCAAGATGGAGACTGGTCAGCAATTATCCCCCTTGAACCCAGTGGCGTGATTGGTTTAAAGTCTGACAATAAAAACCTAGCAGGAAACTGGGAAGGGGTCCAGTGGAGGGATTTTTTTAACGGATTAGGTTCTTTTCTCAATATTTTTCTTGGTGACAGTGGGGAATTTTCACTAGAAGATAAAATCTTGACATTAGTCCCTGATGAAGGGGAATATTTTCACGAAATCCAAATTAAGGAGAGGATGTCGGGATTCCTGGCAAACAAAAATACAAATTTTTTTGAAAACCTTTCATGGGACATCGACGAAAAAGAAATTCTTAATGTCAATTTCCAAGATTTCTCTTGGCTTTTGCCGAAACCGGCGAATTGGTGGCCACGCGGTGTTTTCAATGGTTTTTTAAACATAGATTCATATGGAGGGATTGAAGGGCAAGTTCAAATTTCAGGACCAGCCGATATACATTTGATGAATGCGAATTCAGAGTTAGACTTGTTCGAAATCTCCTTCAAGGAAACCCAGAAAGGATTTTATGGTGGAGATTCTTTTTTACTGAGGCTTTCAGACCCTGCTTTAGTTTTGTTTTCCGAAAGTTTTTCTTTTTCGGAAGAGAAAGGGATTCTTGCAAAGGGGAAAGTTGCTACAACTTCAGAATCCATAGTTAAATTTTTTGGCAAAGATGTCATTGGGCTCATCTCTCTTTTTGCAGGGCCAGAGCATCAAAGTCAAATTTTTCAGATACCTGTTGAAATTTCCGGGACGACAAAGGATCCAAAAATATCGATGGCAGGAATGCCCTTAAGGTGGGAGCTTTGCCCAACACTTGACATGATGGATTGTTTAGAAAAGAGAGCGAAACAAAACCCAAATTAGAGAATTATGCTCATAATAAATACATATGCCTAAAAGAAAAAAAAATAAAAAGAAAGGTCCAAAGCAAAAAAAATCTCTTTTACCATTTACCTTAATAACAGTTTTTTTCATCTGGGCCTTCCTGCCTCACTTCTTAGGCAGGAGCGTTAATCTAAGCGGTTTTCAATATGAATCTGCCGATGGGACCCTTCTTTCCGGGGCAACTTTAAATAACGCCTTTTACAGAAGTAAAAATGTTGAGATTTTTTTACCAACTATTCATATTGATGGTGCGGCCCCTTTTGGGGAGCCGCTAGAAATTTTTTCAGCAAATGGATCGGCAACTCTTTCAGGGAAGTCAAATAACTTAGATGCTATCAGCTTAGAGCTAGAAATCCAACCTCTTACTACAGACTTAAAATTAATTCAAGCAAGCCTTATGGGTGGGGAGGTTTTTGTTATCGGTAGTGGAAAAATTTACAATTTTGAAAAAAACAATGGAGCTCCGATAAGTTTTTGGGATTGCTTACTAATTGCAACAACTCCAGAAGGCCTAAAGGTTGCCGAAGGGGTATTGCAAATGCCACTTGAAGACCATTTGGCAAGATGGAAACTCCCTGAAGACGCCATTGACGGAACTGCTGGAGAGGTTGTAGGTGCTATTTCGGGGTGGTTTGCGAAACAGGTTGGGAAATTAATGAAAGATTATATTTTTCTTGAACTAGAGGCAAAACCAAAGATGGAACTTAAAAGAGTTTCTCACATCTCTACAAAGGAGCTAAAAAAAGAAAATATCAATGATTCCTGGGCACTAATTTGGTCTAAACGTAGTGGGAATTGTTGAACCCAGATATGTTTTAGGGGTTGAGACCTCTTGTGACGATACCGGTCTGGCCTTGATGAGAGATGGTCAAATCATATCCTTTCAAAAACGATCACAATTAATTCATTCAAATACAAAAGGGGTGATCCCTCAAATTGCAGCAAAAGAGCATTTTGAACAGATAGATCGGCTATTCAGGGACTGCCTGAAAGAAGGGGGTATTAAATCGGAAAAAATAAATTCTATTGGGGTAACATGCGGCCCTGGATTGATAGGAGCTCTAGCAGTTGGAGCATCTTGGGCAGCTGGCCTAGCAGAGTCTTTAAAGGTCCCTGTTTACGGGATTAATCACTTAGAAGGACATATTTTCACTCTTTTTTTATCAGAAGAGGAGCCCCAATTTTTTCCAATCCTTGTTTTATTGGCGAGTGGAGGACATACTATGCTTTTAGATTGGTCGTATCCAAATGCCTTCAAGTGCATCTTCAACACAAGAGATGACTCTGCCGGGGAAGCGCTTGACAAGGTTGCCAGGATGCTTGGCCTGGGTTTCCCTGGGGGTCCAGATATAGAGTTGCATGCTGAAAATTCCCAAGATAAAAAAAAGTACAAATTTACTGTTCCAATGAGAAATAAAAGAGGTTTTTCCTTTTCTGGGCTAAAGACAGAAGCCAGAAAAAAAATTGAACAGGAAGACGATCTTGAAGTTGATGATTTTTGTGCCAGTTTTCAAAATACCGTTTTTAGCCATCTTTTAGAACAAACTACAAAAGAACTAAATACTGGGAATTACAAGGGCCTTGGGCTTGTCGGAGGGGTTTCTGCCAATAAAAGTTTAAGGAGTAAGTTTAAAGACATTGCTAACGAACACTCGATTCAATTTGTTGTACCTCCTTTAAGACTTTCAACAGACAATGGTGCCATGCCAGCTATTGTTGCAGAAAAGATGAATCGCCATGAAATCAACCCAAATAAACTATCTAAAATTTTCTCAAGATTTAAATTCTCATAATGAACAAGCAATTACCCGAAATCCTTTTGATTTGGCCAGGTGCGAAAAGAATTGACGAGAACTTGTTGCAAGACTTATCCGAGAAAGGACTTTCCTTTATTGAATATAGGCCACAAGAGGGGGAAAGTCGGCAAAAAATAATTAAAAATTTAAATATCTTAAAAAAGACAATCCCCACGGTTATCATCAACAATCATGTTGATTTGCTAGAATTTTCTGACGGGGTTTGGGTTGGTGAAAATGATACGCCTCTACCCGAACTAAAAAAAAATCCTCATTTTAAAAAATTTAAAATAGTTGGGAAAACAGTCAAGACAGAAAAACAACTTTCTTTCGCGCTAGCTCACAAAGCTGACGCAATAGGGGTTGGTTCTGTTTTCAGAAGTTCAACAAAAAAGGAAGCAATCATGACAGATTGGGCAATTATTGAAAAAATTATTAAAAAATCAAAAATTCCAGCATACCTTGTCGGGGGAATCAATGTCAAAAACTTGAAATTATTCTTAAAAAAATACCCATTAAAGGGATTTAGAATAGCAGTATCTTCTGGGATACTAGAAACAGAAGACCCGGGAGAGTCTTTTCTAAATTTGAAAAAATTAATAACAAAATTTCAAAAAACAAATAGAATTCATCGTTTGTAATCATGACCGATCCCTACAAGTGCTTAAATCTTCCGCTTACTGCAAGTTCAATGGATGTAGAAAAGGCTAGATTCCAGCTAATCGAAGATATCGAAGGAGAGGGTTATGGCCCCGGAAACCTCAAGCACAGGGAGATTACCTGGAGTGCTGAACTCCTTAAAGATGGAGATAGGCGAGCTGCTTACGAGAAGGTGGTTTTATCTAACTCCCTCAACAACGTTAAAGGGTTGGAGGTTGCTGATCTAAAAAGTTCTTTTCTAGAGGGATTAAATGAAATTTTAACTATTGACAGATATCTAGAAATCATTAATGAAGATGTTTCAAACATTGATTTTTCTTTCTGTTTCTTTTCAATAGATGAGCATGTGGATTCGGGGAGAACGCTTGCTGCATTTTTAAAATTGCTTCAGGTTCATGAAACCCTTGAAGATGCAGATATCAAACCAAGGATTTTATTTAAAATTTCTGATTTTTTCTTAAGAGGAATAAAGAATGAAATCTGGGGGAAGGTTTTTTTAAAAAAAATAATCAAAGACCATCCAAAAAGTCGTGAGGCTCTTCGCGCTGAAGACTTGTTATGAAATTCTAAAAATTTCTGAGTCCTTCTTGAAGGCTTTGAATTCAAGCGCATTTCCACATGGGTCCAGAAAGAACATTGTTGCTTGTTCTCCAGGCAGGTTTTTGAACCTAACATGAGGCTTTATTACGAATTGAACACCTTTCTCCTTCAGCCTTGAAGCCAGTATTTCCCAATCAGACATGTCTAAAATGATCCCAAAATGCTCTGTTGGGACCTCTTTGCCGTCAACTGTATTACTGTCTTTCCCAGATTTTTTTTGATTTACCAGATGAGCAACAACTTGATGCCCAAAAAAATTGAAATCAATCCATTTGTCACTGCTTCTACCCAAGCTGCAATTCAACACCTCTAAATAGAATTTTTTTGTCTTCTCAAGATCATGGACAGGAAATGCTAGATGGAAAGGTCTGATAGGTTTATTCACTTGTTCGATTATAGTTACAAGAATATGAAGACGAAGGTTAAAAAAATAGCTATTCTGGCATTGTTTTCATTTTCCTTTTTTTCTTGCGGGGGGAGTTTTACGGAAATGAAAGAAGCTCAAGAGGAAAAAAATGCAAAAAATTACTACTCGGCTTTTCGAGAAGCAAATCTTTTAAGCAATAACCCCCACTTGATTGCATATGTTAAGCATCATGGGGCATTAATTGAGCCTTACGCAAATGAAAAAAGGAATATCGGTTACCAATTTGAAGTTGTTGATTGGGAGGAAATGAATGCTATCAATGTTGGGGCTGGTTTAACCTTTATGTTTTCAGGAATGCTAAGGTGGGCAGAAACAACTGATGAGGTCGTCATGATAATGGGACATGAGGCAGCTCATTCAGCAGATAGGCATATGTTAGACGCCATAGGAGACCAGATTGCTGCAACAATTCTCCAGCTTGGACTCATACTGTCTTCAGATTTTAGCGAAGAGGATGAAAGCCTAATTAATTTTGTTGACCTTTTGACAACATTGAGAAGCTTGCACTATTCAAGAAAACATGAAATGATGGCTGACCACTTTGGGGCACGTTTTGTGTGGGATGCTGGCTTCAACCCACACTATTCTTCAGTTTTTTTTAACAGAATTCAACAATTGAGACCAAATGGGGAACCCAGCAATATAGACATAGCCTTTTCAACACATCCGACAGATGAAACAAGAATATCAAGTATAGAGAATCAATACAAGGAGGAAGTTTTGAATAGTGAGGAAAAGACAAAAAACCTAAGCGCAACCTTGCTGGGAAGAGGATTTCCTTTAGAGGCTATTTCGATCGCATATACAACGAAGAGGTTTGATGGGGGGATTTTTTACAACAACATTATTAAAGAATCTACCAGAGAACAGGAGGTCACGAGTCTTGATTTTAAAGAATTTAAAAACTTTGTTCCCAGGTATAAAACATGTATCAATATCAATACGGCAAACGAGAGTCAACTCCAGGAACTAAGACCAATAACCCCAGGATTAGCAGCTTCAATCATTGGGCACAGAATCAAGAATGGCAATTTCCCAAGTGTGGAGTCAATACAAGAGGTAAAAGGCTTGAAACGGGACGTCTATTTGAAGGTGAAGAATCACTTAAGCATAAATGAAACCTGTGAGAATCTGCCATTAAGGCCAAAAGAAGATTATGAAATTGTTAATGAGTACGAAGCTGTTCTATGGGGTACAGCCATTTCTTTAACAAGGTGGTTAAGAAACTATCCCACAGGCAAGACGTCTGTAGATGAGGATTTTTTGTGCCTGTTGGATCATCTGGGTTATTTTCGGTCAAAAAAAGAATTTTTTAGAGAGCTTACAGAAGAAAACTCCCTCAAAAGGCCAGAAAAGATAAGTGAAGAGGTTTTAGGTGACCTGTATGACTGTTCAATACCCATATTGATCAACCTTTCAGAAAAAACCCTTGTACAGATAAAAGAAAAATATGACAATGCACACTTAAGTGTTTTGGGTTCTTTTTTCGGGAATGAAGGACCAGTTGATATTGATTCAGAGATATCTGAAATCTGGGAAACTATCAATGATGGGGAATGGGGGAGGGAGTCTAACTGGATTTTGCTTCATTTGATAAACGGGGACCTTTACAGGAGCTTGTTTGGCCCTTTGAGAAGATATGACAAAGAGGTTTTTTCCAATCTTGGGGAAAGATAGTTTTTCAAAAAGCTGGGTCCCAGGAAACCTTCCTGATGGGCCAGTTGTTGATCTCGGTTGTGGCAATGGTATTATTTCAAGACTTTTAGCCATGCATACAAATAAAAAATTAATATGTGTAGACAGAAGGCAAGGGGCAATTGACGCAACACGAGAAAAAATGAGAGGTTTGAAGTGTAGCTTTTTACTTAACGATGTTTGCTGCCTGGGGATCAAAGACAACACGTGTTCTCTTGTTTTTGCGTCCAGGATTTTTTCAAATGTTGAAAATAAAAAACTACTACTTAAAGAGGCAGTAAGAGTTTTAAAATTAGGGGGTTATTTGGTCATAGTTGATTATCAAAAATGTTTAAATTTTTTCAAAAAAACAAAATTACCCTTTTCTGATGTTGAATCTCCTAAAAACATGATTGCAATGGTTTTAAAGAAAGGCATTTAATTTACAATAAAAATTATGAAAAATGTTTATTTTTTTGGATCAAAAATAGGCAAAGGTTCTTTTGGGAAAAACTTACTAGGAGGTAAAGGGGCAAATCTTGCAGAGATGGCAAGTATGGGCTTTCCTGTGCCCCCTGGATTCACAATTCCAACAACAGTATGTTTGGAATATTTAGAAAATAATAAATATCCCCAAAGTTTGAAATCAGAAGTTAGCCAAGCCATAAAAAAAATTGAAGAAGAAGTTTCAAGATTTTTTGGCCAGAAGGAAGCTCCTCTTTTAATTTCCGTAAGGAGTGGTGCTCCAGTGTCTATGCCGGGGATGATGGACACGATTTTAAACCTTGGGCTCAATCGCGAAATCGTCAAGGAGATGGCAAAGAGTGTAAAAAACAAAAGATTCCCCTGGGATGCGTATAGAAGATTTATCCAAATGTACGGAGACGTTGTTTTAAATATTCGAGACGAAAATGGGAGAGACCCTTTTAATGATTATTTTGACCTATACAAGAAAAATAAAAACATAACAGAAGACACAGATCTTGATGCAAGTGATTTGGAATTTATTTGTGACGAGTATAAAAAAATTGCCGAAGTTCACAAAAAACCAATCCCCGATAATCCAGAAGAACAGCTTTGGGGAGCCATTAATGCTGTTTTCAAAAGCTGGGAAAATGAAAGAGCAGTCGTTTATAGAAGGCTTAATGGTATTAGTTATGAAATGGGAACTGCCGTAAATGTTCAAGCAATGGTTTTTGGAAACCTAAATAATGATTCCGGGACAGGGGTAGCATTTACAAGAAATCCCGCTACAGGGAAAGGAGACGTTTATGGAGAATTCTTGGTTAACGCCCAAGGGGAAGATGTTGTTGCGGGGATAAGGACACCCCTTTCCATTGAAAAAATGAAAAATTTTTTTCCAGGAGCCTATGGAGACCTGATCGACGTTTGTTCCAGTTTAGAAAAACACTATAGAGAAATGCAAGATCTTGAATTTACAGTCCAAGATAAAAAACTGTGGATGCTGCAATGCAGAACAGGCAAGAGGACCGGGTTTGCAGCTGTTCAAATAGCTGTAGATTTGGTGGAGGAGGGCATAATGACAAAGGAAGAAGCCATCCTTTCCATTGACCCTGAGCATCTTGGGCATTTGCTCCAACCTCTTTTCGACCCTAATGAAAAACAGAATTCAATAAGGGGGGGAAGACTTTTGGGGAGAGGGCTCCCAGCTGGGCCAGGAGCTGCAACGGGCAGAATTGTTTTTTCCGCGAAAGCAGCCGAAGATTTTGCAAGCCGTGGAGAGCCCGTAATACTAGTTAGACCTGAAACAAGCCCTGAAGATATAAGGGGAATGGCTGCAGCAAGGGGAATCTTGACCTCTAGAGGAGGCATGACAAGCCATGCGGCTTTGGTTGGAAGGCAGATGGGAAAAGTTTGTGTTGTTGGTTGCCAAAAAGCACTCATAGACATTTCTAAAAAAACTTTAATTTTTTCTGGGAGAACTCTTCGAGAAGGGAACTTTATTTCCCTAGACGGAACAACAGGTCAAATTATTGATGGGGAAATACCAACCAGGTCTTCAGAAATACTCAACGTTCTATTAGATGGCTATATAAGCCCAGAAAATTCACAAGTTTACCAAAACTATTCTGTTGTTATGAATTGGGCTGATGAATTCAGAACATTGAAAATAAGAACAAATGCAGACCAACCCGACCAGGCTAGGAAAGCGATTGCTTTTGGAGCTGAGGGGATTGGGTTGTGCAGGACTGAACATATGTTTTTTGAAGGTGAACGTATAGACATTGTGCGAGAGATGATCCTGGCACAAACAAACAAAGCAAGAAACATGGCTTTAAAAAAACTTTTACCGCTACAGCAGGAAGATTTTGAAAAGATATTTAAAGTAATGGACGGAAAGGCAGTTACCGTGAGATTGCTAGACCCCCCTCTTCATGAATTTTTACCACATGATGATCTAGGGATCAAAAAAATGTCAAAAATCATGAAAATTTCAATAAGCGAAATCAAGAGGAGAATTAAAAAGCTTAGTGAAGCAAACCCAATGCTTGGGCACCGAGGCTGTAGGCTGGGGCTTGTTTACCCAGAGATAACAGAAATGCAAACACAAGCCTTATTTTTAGCCGCCAAGGAAGTCTCCTCTAAAGAGCAGTCTGTCTCTCCTGAAATAATGGTTCCGCTTGTTGGGCATATGGAGGAGCTGAAAAGACAAAAGGCAGTCATTCACAAAGCTGCTAAAAGCTCAGGGTTTAAAGGAGATTATGAAATAGGGACAATGATCGAGCTCCCAAGAGCTGCTTTGACAGCAGATGAAATTGCTGAACATGCTGAGTTCTTTTCTTTCGGAACCAACGACCTAACACAAACAACCTTCGGACTTTCTAGAGATGATGCAAGCTCTTTTCTCCCAAACTACATTGAGAGTGGGATATTGCATGAGGACCCATTTGCCTCCCTTGACTTGACTGGCGTTGGAGAGTTGGTGAAAATGGCTTCAATAAAGGGGAGGATGACAAAAGAAAACCTCAAACTTGGGGTTTGTGGAGAGCATGGAGGAGATCCAAAATCAATAATGTTTTTTCATCAAATTGGTTTAAATTATGTTTCATGCAGCCCTTTTAGGGTTCCGGTTGCAAGGCTTGCTGCAGCTCAAGCAGCATTAAAAAATGACAGAGAGTAGTAGTTATATCTCCATTCTCCCCCCGCTGATTGCAATATTTCTAGCAATAATTTCAAAACGAGTTTTGCTATCTTTGTTCTCCGGGATTTTACTAGGAACGATTTTGCTGAAAGAAACAAAAATGCTTTCTTTTTTTGAATCTTTTGACAGCTTTATAGTCCCTACTTTAAGCAATAAAGACAACATTAACGTTCTACTATTCACAATGTTTTTAGGGGGGGTTGTTTCGATTATCGTGAATACAGGATTTGCTCAAAGGTTGATAAATTCAATTACAGCTAAAAAACAAACAAGGGAATCGATACAAGTTAAAACATGGCTATCCGGGATGGTTGTATTTTTTGATGATTATGCAAATGCTCTTCTTGTTGGTACGACAATGAGGGGGATAGCTGATAAATACAAAATATCGAGAGAAAAACTAGCATACATTGTTGATTCCACGTCAGCGCCAATAGCATCAATAGCTCTAATATCTTCATGGATAGGATTTGAAATTGGCTTAATACAAGATTCAGTCAATGATTTGGGGATACAGGCAAACGGATATTCTCTTTTTATAGACTCTTTGCCTTACAGGTTTTACCCAATCCTGGCATTGATCTTTGTTTTCTTTATTGCCAAAACAGGTTTAGATTACGGACCAATGCTAGATGCTGAAAAAAAAGCTTTACAAAAAACAAACGATGTGGAAGTAGGTTTGATTAAAGAGAAAAAATGCGGCATCTGGTTAGCCTTATTCCCAATTTTGACAGTGATTGTAACCACTTTATGGGGGCTATGGAAAACAGGGAGCACCCCTGAAGGGGGCCAAAGTTTTGCAACTGTGGTCTCGCAAGGAGACCCTTTCGTTTCATTATTGTGGGCTTCTATTGTTGGGTCTTTTACAGCCATAACTCTTGGTGTTTCTCAATCTAAGTTTAGGCTAGCGGGAATTATGGATTTTTGGGTAAAGGGGTTGCAGTCAATGTTTTATGCATGCTGCATTCTTGTTTTGGCTTGGAGTTTAAAGGATGTCTGTGACCAGCTCGGCACAGCCAGTTATTTAATCTCCCAAATAGACAGCTCTATCTCTCTTGGATTGTTGCCAGTCATAATTTTCATTATCGCAGCAGGTGTGTCATTCTCTACGGGTACTTCTTTTGGGACAATGGGGATATTGATGCCAATCGTAATACCTCTTTCTGTTAGCCTTTTAAGTTCAAATGGGGATTTTTCAACCAGCAATCCTGTTTTTCTTTGCTCAATTTCAGCAGTTTTAGGTGGAAGCGTTTGGGGGGATCATTGTTCTCCTATCTCTGATACAACAATACTTTCTTCAACAGCTTCAGGCAGCAACCATATTGATCATGTTAAGACACAAATGCCATACGCTCTCTTTGTCGCAGGTGTTTCAATATTTTTTGGATATTTTTTAATCTGGGCTGGGTGGTCTCCTTGGGCATGTTTGAGCATTTCGATTCTTACAATGTGGGCTTTTTTGAAAAAATTTGGCAAATCCCCAAAATTATCTTGAACTTATAAACCGCTCAAGTTGTAAACTCGATTTCTCCCAGGTGAAGAGCTGGGATCTTTCCATCCCGGCAGCAGAAAATTCTTCATAAAGGGGCTTGTCTGAAAATAATTTTTCGATTTTTTGTCTCATTTCTCTAAAGTCTTCAACCAGGAATCCCGTGGTTCTATGCTCTACAACCTCTTGAAGGGCCCCTCTTTTGAGAGCTACAACAGGGGTTCCTTGATACTGAGCTTCTGCTGCAGGTAAGCCATACCCCTCCCACTCACTTCCCATGACTACTATATCTGCAGCGCCGATGAGGTTGCCCATGTCTCTACTTGGGTGGTTTTGAAAAACAGAGACCCCCAAATTCTCCAATTGGCTAACATCTCTCTTATCTCCATACCCAGAACAAACCAATTTTGTTAAAGGCATTTCTTTAACCATTTTTATTAAATTCAAAAGCCCCTTGTAAGGTTGATATTGTGTATTAAGTCGCCCCATGTAGAGAATTGTTCTTTGACAGTCTTTTGTTAGAGATTCCCGGATCTCTGCTGTGGCCGATTCTGTTTTTTTAGGGTAATGATCCCAGCCAGGGTTGATAATCTCAGCTTTGTCTCGTAGCATCCTTGGCAATCCATCCATTAGAAATTGAGATAAAACAATTATTTTTGTTGCAGCGGGATAATAAATCATATTTTGTGTCATTTCCCTCCAATAATAAACAGCAGTACCTTTCATGTTTAAGCCTTTATGGGGAGTTGTTCCTCCATGCAGTATTGTTGAGTGCCCCAAAAATGGGGTCAAGGCAAAATAGGGAGGAGTCGACAATATCCATCTTGTTTTTTCCCTCGCCGACAGTGAGGGCAGATTCTCTATTGCCCACAAGTCTTGAATAGGGGGTTTTCGAGACCTTATTGGAGGCAGTGTTTTAATTTTTACGTTTTCCGGGATCAAGTCAGGATCTGTTATTGAGGCATGTATGAAGGAGTTATTTCCAAATTTTTTCAAATTTTTTGAATATTCATAGACTAATCTGTCAACACCCAGGCCCGGGAGCATTCTTTCTGTTAAAAAACCAACATCCATTTTTTAGAATCATAATAGTTTTTTAAATAATGGAGGGTTTTTGACATGGGAATAAAGAATGTAACAGTTTTTGGTAGCGGATTAATGGGAGCGGGAATAGTTCAAGTTGCTGCTCATGCTGGATATAACGTAACAATGGTAGACATAAAGCAAGAATTTATTGATGCAGGCATGAAAAGAATTGAAGGAAGCTTGCGTAGGGTTGTGAGAAAAAAGAATGAAAATCAAGAAGATGCAGATGCTGAATTTGAAATGGTTTTTGGAAGAATCAAGGCAACAACAAGCAGGAAGGAAGGGGCAGAAGCTGCTGACCTGGTTGTGGAAGCGATTACAGAAAACATCAAGCTGAAGCAAGAGCTTTTCCAATTTTTGGACGAAAATTGTCCTTCACATACAATTTTTGCATCAAATACATCCTCATTACCTATTCGGGATTTGGCCAAAGCTACAAATCGAAGTGACAAGATTGGAGGACTTCATTTCTTTAATCCAGTTCCGGTCATGAGGCTTGTTGAGGTTATTAAATCAGACAACACAAGCGATGAAACCCATGCTTCACTTATGGCTTTTGGAGAAGCTGTTGGCAAGAAAACTGTTTCATGCAAAGACACTCCAG
>CAYNKD010000003.1:0-28028 GCA_964397735.1 uncultured bacterium
CTGCTGAAATGATCACAAACAAAGAGACTCCTGTTTACCTTGAAGTGAATGAAGGGGAGGAGGTAGGGCAGATTCCTTCTGAAGATACAATTTTTGAAGAAGGCGAAGAGGTTTTGGACTTTGATATACATATTGTCCAGTCTGGAGAAAACCTAAGCTCAATAGCTGAAGAATGGGGCGTAACCGTTACAGCAATAATGCGAATAAATGAAATTGAAAATCCTGACTCAATAAAAATTGGCCAAGAATTGAAAATACCACTTAGAGACCAATGGAATTCTGACTATCCAGAAGATGATGGTTTGTACAAGATAAAAAAAGGTGACACATTGGACAGCATAGCAAGAGCTCTTAACACAACGGTTCCGATTTTGCAAGAATTAAATCCAGGGATAGATCCCGCAAAATTAAAAATTGGAACAATGATTAATGTTCCGTCTTCTCCTGCAGAAGAAAATCAGTCATCAAACTGATTTAGTATTTCATAAAGAACAGCACTTGCACATAAAGCAATGTTTAAACTGTTAGTTATTCCTCTCGTCGGCAATTCAATAACCTTATCGCTATTTTGAAGAACATAGTCGCTAACGCCTTTTATCTCATGCCCGAAAACAAGAAGAAGTTTTTTTTTCTTTAAAGGGATTGGCCATTTTTTTGAACCTTCAGCCTGTTCATAGCAAACAATATGATATTCTTTTAGCTTTGCTTCCTTGATTGCATCTACCTCATTTTCAAAATGTCTCCAAGGCACTGTCTCAACACTTCCGCCTACTCCTGTTTTATTGATTTGATTTGTAGCATGCTCTGTGAATCCAGGGTAAGGAGTAATCCCACACATCCATATTTGGCTTATATTTACACAATCGGCCAAACGAAAAATTAAACCCACGTTTCTTGCACTTCTTACATTGTCTAAAAGTATTGTTACTGGAAGTTTCTCACTCTCTCTGTCTTTCTCAGTTGGCCTTGAAATGATTAGGTCTGATGTTGATTTTCTTTTTATATTTTTATGCATCAATTTCCAACATACGGACTATCGCCTTTTTTGCATTACTTTTCAAAGGCTCCTCCACAACAACCTCATACTCTTCTTCTTTCAAAGAATGATAAAGTTTTTCCAATGTTACCATTTTCATATACTGACAAACCATATTGTCTGAAGCTGGGATGAATTCCTTATTTGGTAAAGATTTTTTTAGAGGGTGAAGTATTCCAGTTTCAGTAGCAACTACAAAGGTATCAGCATTACTTTTTTCTGCATGCTTGACCATCCCTGCAGTCGAAAGTATAAAGGGTTCTTTCTCCAGCTTCCCAACAGAAGAAAGATACATACAGGAAGTAGAGCACCCACATTCAGGATGTATTAAAAAATCTGCTTGAGGGTTTGTTTTCATTAGATCTTGAATCTTTTCAGGAGGAAGAGAGGCATGAACGTGACACTCTCCAGGCCAAATGTGCATTTTTCTTCCCGTCATCTCCTGAACCCATGATCCTAAAAACATATCGGGTAAAAAAAGAATTTCTTTTTCTTTTGGTATTGAATTTACTACATTTAATGCATTTCCAGAAGTGCAACAATAATCACTTTCTGCTTTTACTTCTGCTGAAGTATTTACATAGCTCACAACAATAGCTCCAGGATATTCTTTTTTCCATTCTTTCAGATCTTTTGCCGTTATTGTCTCTGAAAGAGAACATCCGGCATTTAGATCAGGACACAAGACCCTTTGGTTCTTCTTTGCCAAAACACTTGCTGTTTCAGCCATAAATTGAACAGCACAAAAAACAATTAATTCATTTTCAGCTTCAGCAGACTTCCTTGACAGGCCTAAAGAATCACCTACATAATCTGCCAAATCTTGAATTTCAGGCACTACATAATTATGAGCAAGAATCAAAGCATTCTTCTCTTTCTTTAATTTTTTTATCTTTTTTATTAATAAAGAGTTCTTATTCATAAGCGACTATTTTAAAATAAAGTTTCGATTAAGGAGCAAACTGTATATGGAACTTGTAGACATAGTAATAATTATCTTCAGCATAATCTTCTCTTTGTTAAGTTTTTTTCCAATAATTCCATGTATTGAGCTTTTATTGTTTATGACTTTTTTAGCTTGGACAAACAGTAGTAAAGAAAATGGCTTCTGGCCACTTATTATTGGGGTTTTAATCTGGATTTTAAATAGTGTTATTGAGCATCTTATAAGGTCAGGAGTTTTGAAAAAAAGCGACTCCTCGAAAGGAACCCCCTGGGCATGCCTGGGTGGAATCTTGATTTTTTCTCCAATAATTCCTCCATGGGGAATATTTATTGGAGCTTTTGTTGGATCTTTTCTTTGGGAAATGAAAATTCATGGATCTAAAGAAAAAAGCTATAAAGTTGCAAAAGGAGCATTGCTTGGAGTCTTGGCAAGTGGGCTGGGAAGATTTCTTTTTTCTTTAATTTACTTAATTCAAATATTTTTACTGACGTTCAATTAGCATGGATATATCAAAATTCTTTGCTGGGTTTGTAATTGCCCCAACAGAGATAAAATCTGGCTTTAAAAGACAATAGCTTTCAAAGTTTAAAAAATTCACACCACCTGAAATTTCAACCTCTTTAAGATTGTTTTTAAGCAACTTTATGGCAGGGCTTATCTTTTCATACTCCCAATTATCCAAAATAACCCTTTGAACATCAAGCGTTAGAACATCCTTTAATTGGGTCATGTTTTCAACCTCAACAATGATTTTGGATCTTTTATTGCCTTTACGTATATCTGTGATGGCAGAATTTAAATCATTGAAAAAAATTAAATGATTTTCTTTTATTAGTATTTCATCTTCCAAATTAAACCTATGATTAAAGCCTCCTCCAATTAGTACAGCATATTTATCCAAATAACGATTACCGGGAACTGTTTTTCTCGTATCTAAAAGCTTAACATCATGAATTTTAGCTAATTTTGCCCATTTATTAACCTCTGTAGTTATTGAAGAGCACCTTGAAACAATATTCAATATTATTCTTTCCAGACTCAAAATCTTTCCAGCATCTATTTCAAAAGAAAAAATTAAATCTCCAGAAGCTACAGCCTCTCCGTCTTTTAACTCATAGATGATTTTGTAATCTAGATTTAAATAATTTAAAAAAAGTTTGATAATGTTTAACCCAGAGACAACACCTTTTGTTCTTGATTCGATCTTAGCCAGCCCCTTGCCATTAATCGCTAAAGATTTGGTTGTTATGTCAAAAAAAACTCTATCCTCTTCTAAAAAGAGCTCAAAAGAATTTTCTATCTCTTTTTGAAAAAGTAGTTCGAAATTATTCATTTTTATTTTTTATGTCTTTAAACAATTCAGAAATATACGCTCGAGAATCTACTGAATGGTGGGGCAAAGTTAGCCTCTCGGAAGAAATACTGAGTTCATCGAATTTTATAAGATCTATATCTATTATCCTTGGACCTTTCTCAAGAGCCTTATCTCTCACTCTCCCAATCTTGTTTTCTGTAATTTGAATAAGGTCAATTATTGCCAAAGGGCTTAAAAACGTTTCAATCTTTAACAATTGGTTTAAAAAATCATCTTGATTCTTTATTGGGCCACAGGGAGATGTTTTTAAAATTACTGATTTTTCAATTATTCTTGTTCTTGGCCATTTAGAAATCTCCAACCTTGCATTGCTTAGATTCAAGTCCATCGAACCAAGATTTGTCCCTATGCAAAGGTAAGCTATGTGTAAAGGGGGAACTTTTGACAAAGGTCAAGTACCTCATTTTTTATTTCTTCAGAATCTTCTTTATCCCTTAAAAGCCTTGCGATCAAAAGGGAAATTTTCTTCATTTCTAACTCTTTCATACCCCTTGTAGTTACGGCAGGGGTTCCAATCCTTATCCCACTGGTTACAAAAGGGCTTTGAGGGTCATTTGGTATTGTGTTTTTATTAACAGTTATGTTTGCAGTGCCTAATAAAGATTCTGCTTCTTTTCCTGTTAGGTTCCAATTTCTCAAATCGCATGAGAAGAGATGATTGTCACTTCCTCCAGAAACTATTCTCAATTCCTCAGAATCCAAGAATCCAGATAAGGCTTTTGAGTTTTTTATAACCTGGCCAATATATTTTTCAAATGAAGGTTTTAAAATCTCTCCAAAAGCAACTGCCTTTGCTGCAATGACATGCATCAAAGGGCCTCCCTGCATTCCAGGGAAAACAGCCTTGTCTATTTTTTCAGAAATTTTTCTATCTGAAGTCATAATCATTCCCCCACGAGGCCCCCTTAATGTTTTGTGAGTTGTTGTTGTTACAACATGACAATGAGGGAAGGGGGAAGGGTGATGCCCAGCAGCAACCAAGCCAGAAATATGAGCAATATCACCCAGTAAAAAAGATCCTACAGAATCAGCAATCTTTCTAAAAGCTGAAAAATCAATTATTCGAGAATAATTGCTATATCCACAAATAATCAATTTCGGCTTTACCCTAGATGCAACTTTTTGAACTTCTTGAAAATCAATCAACTCACTCTCACTATTGAGCGAATAGTTCGAAATTTCAAATATCTTTCCGACCTGTGTAACAAAATGCCCATGTGACAAATGACCTCCATCAGACAGCGAAAGGGAGAGTATCGTATCTCCTGGCTCCAGCAATGCGGAATAAACCGCCTGATTGGCCTGAGACCCTGAATGTGGTTGAACATTCGCATATGAACAGTTAAAAATCTTCTTAGCCCTCTCTATGGCAAGATTCTCAACCTTGTCAACTTCCTCACATCCTCCATAATACCTTTTAGACGGATAACCTTCTGCATACTTATTTGTTAATGGGCTGCCTTGAGCAAGCATTACATTTCTACTTGTGACATTTTCACTTGCTATTAGCTCGATACCTTGCTCTAGTCTATTTATTTCAGAATTAACTATATTCTGTACTTCTTCATCCTCTTTAAATAAATAATTCATACTAATCCAGAAAAAAACATTTTTATTAAATCTAACAGATAAAACGCGATTATAGGAGAAAAATCTATCCCATTGAGAGTGGGGAAGAGGGGTCTTACGAACCTGAGAACTGGTTCTGTGACGTCAGCTATCCAAAAAAAATACGGACTCTTCCAGTTCACATTGAACCAACTTAAAATAATTCTCAAAAAAAGAATCATTTTAAAGAAATCTATAAACGCAATAAGGATAATCATTTCTAAACTTTAAGGTTGTTTCTGATCCATAATCCTATCATTTTCATATCTTTTCTAAAAATCTGGTTTCCAATTTCATTCCTTAATGCATAGGAAGGATGAAATGTTGAAAAAACATTAATTCCTGAATATTTAATCATCTTTCCTCTCAATGATCCAATTTTTAATTTTTTCCCGAAAAAACCTTCTAATGCGACTCGTCCTAAAAGTATAACAAGTTTTGGAGATATCATTTCATATTGAGCTGCCAACCAAGAAGTACACACCTCAACCTCTTCATAAGAAGGAGTTCTGTTGTTTGGGGGCCTGCATTTAACAATGTTTGTAATAAAAATCTTTTCTCTGTCAATTAAGGAAATATCCAAAATATTATTTAAAAAAGTGCCTGCCTTCCCAACAAAAGGCTTCCCTTTTAAAGCTTCATCTTTTCCAGGAGCCTCTCCAATCATCATTATCTTTGAATCAAAAGGACCTTCTCCCGGAACAGAGCTCCAAGACTCTTCTTCTCTAAGCTTACCTAAATTGCAAAGCATACAAGACCTCACCTGTTCTTCAATTAATTTAAACTCTTTCATATGCTCTTGGAAAGCCATTCATCCCATAATTTTTTCAAATCACTAAGGGAAAGTTTTGTAAGAAGCTGTTCAAAAATCAAATCAGGGCTTTCGTCAGTGATGTCATACTTAAGATAATGATCAGTTAAACCATTTCCTGCTCTCGATCGAACTCCTGACATATCAACAACTATTGTCTCTCCTACAGCTGGGAGATTTTGCAGGTTTATCATAAAAATTAAACTTTTTCCATTGTCTTTTACTATCAACCTTCCTGCATCAGCAACTTTTTTTTTCACAGAAATGGTTCCATCACTCTTATGAATCCTGTAGACCAATGTTTCAAAAACAGAGAACTCATTCAAAGGAATGTTAAACTCAACATATGCAATGTGCTCTCTTGGAAGATTCCCTGGGGGAGGTATTATTTCAATAATTTCTGGAATCTGGTTTTGGCTTCTTGCATCAATTACATAAATTACAAGACTGTAGATTGAAATAATTGAAATTACAGAAAGTAAAAATTTTCCAAAAAGATTCCCAAATGAAAAATCAGAAGGGATATGCCTTGTTAAATTTTTATCAAAGTTTCCCTTAAACATCTTCAACCAATTTTAAATTTACTTTCAATGTTGAGTTGACATTAAATGGCTTTATGGAGTAATCAAACATCATTTCAAATTTTTTTATTTTTTCATCTTCATATATATAAAGAATATTAAAAATGATATTTTTTTTCGTAGGGATAAGTCCGTTTTCGTTTTCTATTGAGAAATTCCCAATTACCTTTACAGTCTTGTCCTTTTCATCTGGAAGATAATCTAGGTTCCATATATATAAAACATCATCCTTGACAATGTTTCCATTTAGATTTTTTCCATCTGTTTTTTTCAAATGACTGAATGGATAAACCTCATAGGGACCAAAGCCCAAGTATTCAGGAAGGAAAGGCCTGTTCTTTTCTAAATTAATTTCAAATTCAGGCAAACAGACCTCCCTGATCAAATTTATCTGACTTTGACTTAAGTTAGATTTTTTATTTTCAGATTGACAAATGAAGGTAACTTCAATTGTTCCATCTTCATTTTTCTCTCCTGCATTTAAATAATAAACAATATCAGCACTTGCAGATTCTTTTGATTCATAAAATGCCTGATTCCTAAAAATGCTACCCTCATATTTATAAATCTCTCCTGAATTTAACCAATCAAACAAAAAGAACAAGAATCCGTAAATCAAACTAATTTCCCCAATGAAACTTTTCCTTAACAACGGTCCAAAATTCAGCGGACTCTTCACTTCTTATCAGCTTAAAAAACAAATCACTTATTTTTATTTTCAAACAGTCAGAATTGGAAAACCTTATTGCATGTTGCCCATCAACAGATAATGAATAATTTTTTTCTTTCGGGGCAGAAACTGAAATGATTTTATTAGAAACAACCATAGGTCTAACACCTATCAGGTGTGCACAAATTGGAGTCAAAAGCATACAAGACATCTCAGGATCTACAACAGGGCCTCCAGCAGAAAGGTTATAGGCAGTTGATCCTGTAGATGTAGAAACAACAAGGCCATCACCCTTGTACTTAAGTAGAGAATTGTTGATTTGAATCTCAAAAGGAGAAACTGAAGAATGTCCTTCATGAGAAACAACCAAATCATTGACAGAGAGAAAACTTCTACCTTTAATCTCCCCCTCTAAAAGAGGTCTGTTTTCAAGAATGTACTTATTTTCAATAACTGATTTAAAGGTTTCTCTGAAATTGTCAACATTTGTACTTGTCAAAAAGCCAAACGAACCAATAGAAACTCCTAAAATTGGGATCTGTCTCATTGCTGACATTCTTCCTGCATTTAATATTGTTCCATCACCACCTAGAACCACTAACAAATCAAAATCTTCCTCAAGGTATTGTTTTTTTTCAACATACATATTTTTCAATTGAGAATCTTCATTGAGTAATATCGGGTTTATTGAAAAAGAGTTCAGGTCACTGATTATTTTCTTTAAGAAAGAATCAACCCTTCTGTCGGTTGGATTAACCCTTATTGCTATCTTTTTCATCTTGCAGCTAAGCTGGCTGAAATTTGATAACCTCTACAGGGCAAGCTTCGGCTGCATCAACTATATCTTGTACCAATTTAAGATCGGGTTCTGGCCTGATTACACAGGTTTCTTCTTGAACATCAAAAACCTCTGGGCATATTTCCTCACAGGCATTGCAAACAATGCATCCTGGAGCAATCCAAACTTTTCCAATCTTTAAATTTGACAAATCTATTGTGACTTCTTCCTCAACAACTTCCTCAACACCAAAGCCAAATAATTTAGATACTGATTGTGGAATAACCCCCATAAAACCCTCTTTAGGCTTAATGAATTTTGTTTTTATCAAATCAAGATACCACCACCATCTTTCAAATGGAACATCATCTCTTGGGAGGTTTACAAAATCCTTTGCCCTAAAATTGTCCAATCTTTTACTTAGAACAACTCTATCGGCCTCAAAGGTTCGTGCGATCATCTCCTCTTTTTCAGAAGAGTCATCCATTTCTGCAATTAAGAATTCTGCTCTTTCTCTATATCCGATCCAAAATCTTACAATCTTTTCAGGATCTGCATAATTCCAATAAGCTAAATTGAAATTAGCATAAGAGTTTAAGCAAGTTATAACTAGCTCTCTAGGTTCTGCCTGTACTATCATCGCTCATATTTTAATTAATAAATTGCAAAAAGTTCCTTGTTTAAAAAGCTAAAACGGCCAAGAATATTAAATATATCTCCAAAAGGGTCTGATTCTGGGGTAATTGAAAAAGTTTTGCACCCATCGCTCTCTCCTATTTCATTACAAAGATTGTTTAAAGCATCCTCATAACTGTAAACAACCGAGTCAATTAGCCCATTCTCCAAAGCCTTGTTCCCAGAATACACCCAACCATTTGCGAGAATCCTTACCCCTTCAACACCCAAGTCTTTTCTGCCCCAAGCAACATCTTGAACAAAAATCTCATAAGATTCATCTATCATTTCCTGAACAACGACCATGTCTTCCTCACTCATCTCTTTAAAAGAGCTTCCCAAATCTTTATACTCTCCAGCAGTAAAAGTTTGGTCTTCAATTCCAACCTTTTCCATAAGTTTGACAAAATTAAAATTTGAAAAAATAACACCTATTGAACCTACAAGAGAAGACGGCAATGATGAAATATGATTCGAGGCACTTGCAGCGTAGTAGCCTCCTGAAGCCCCAAGTTCTCCGATGTAAGAATGTATTATCTTGTTTTTGACCAACATGTTTTCGTCTACATATTCTGCCTCTCTGAACTTCCTTAGGGCCCAATATATCTCTTGAGATCCTCCAACAGTTCCTCCAGGGCTGTTTATATCTAAAAAAAGAGCCTTGATATTATTGTTCTTTGCTGCATCTAAAACAGCGTTAGCAACAGCTCTACTTCCAACATTCATACCAGAAGATTCCTGCATTATTGCACCCTTGATGTCTAGCAAAGCTATACTGGAGCCTCTTGGACCCACCTCGCTGTCATCTATAAAAAGTGTTGCAATCATTATTGCAAAAAACACAATCCAAGCTGTTTTATTATTTTTCATTTCATCCTCCTTGAAAAAATCTCGAGCCAGGATTTGGGATCGAAGTCACAATCTTTTGGAAGAATTGACTCCATGATCTCAAATGCCTCTTTTAGAAGCAATTCAGCCTCCACTATACATTCTTCAACTATGTTTTTCTCCATGATCAAATTGCTTATTTCGGCGATATTGCCCTTTACCCAGCTTTTCCATTTTTTTACATCATGTTTTCTTGGATAGTCTCTTCCCTCAAAAACATGCTTTTCTCGCAAGCGAACTAAAGGCCTATTTACAAAGCCCTCCAAAAGGTCATGCCCTGTAGGTTTTCCAACAACAGTCTCTCCACCAACCCAATCCAAGCAGTCATCAATCAATTGGAAACTTTCTCCTATTAACTCTCCAGCAAAAGCCAAAGATTTAATCTTGTCTTCATTAAGGCCGACAATCCTTCCTGAAATTTCAGCCGAAAGCCTGAAAAGAGAGCCTGTTTTTTCTTGAGCTATCCTGGAGAGAAGGCCGTCAGAAACTTGAAAATCATATCTGGCTTCATGTTCTAGGAGAATTCCCCTAGATAAAGCTCTTGAGGCTCTTGCAAAATCTCCTATAACCTTCCTGTCGGGATCTTTTGACAGGACTTCCAAAACCCTCCCTAGTAAAAAATCCCCTAAAAGGATTGCTGTTTTCGGACCCCATCCTAAATTTACACTTATTTCCGACCTTCTCTTTGGGGCATCATCAACTACATCATCATGCAAAAGACTAACCTGATGCAACGTTTCAACAAGTGCACCAAGTTTTATAGCTCTCTTGTCAATTTTATATTTAAAAAAATCAAGCATGATGAGCAGGAATTTTGGCCGAACTCTTTTTCCTCCAGTCTTTGCAATGTGATATAAAACTTCGTCATACCACTCTCCATCAGGATCTCCAGAAAGCTTATCGCATTCTCTATCCATATCACCTATAACAGACTTGTCTAAATTAGACCAAAGAGAAGAAAAGTCACTCATTTTTTATTTCCGCTAACATATTCCATGTATTCAATATTTCCTTTAGCATCTCCTCTGCATAATCATGTTCAAAAGGCCCCCAGGTCACTATCATATTGTGACTATCTCTTTTAACCTTTACATAAGGAGGCGGGTACAGGTTTAAAGATTTTTCTTTTGTCCAAAAAGAAAATTTCGACAAAAAACCTTCCAGGGCTTCTGTGTCAGTGAAAGAACCGACATATATATTGACACTATCTGATCTTTTTTCAAAAACCTCAAAAGATTCCGAATCGTCATAAATCTTGAGCAAAAAAAGAAAAGAAAAAAGAAAAATAAAAAAAACATACAGGTGTTTTGAATATTTCAAAACAAAATTTTTAAATCTTGATTCTTTTTTATAATTTTCCATGAACTAAATTTAACAATCTAGAAGCCAAATACAAAGACCCCACAATGAGAGAATTTTCTTTACCTTCAAGAACCCATTCTAATATTTCAGAATCTGTTTTCAAATAATCCCAATCTTCTGGAGGGCAATCTGAATTCCAGGGTTGGGGCAGGTCACACCATGCAATTTTTTCAAAACCAAAATTACGGATAACCTCTTCACAGTCTTCTAACTTTCCTTTTTTCATCCCTATCAATGCTCTTTTTATGCCAAATCCTTTCAAGTTCTCGAAGAGGTAGATTAAACCTTCTTTGTTGTGGGCTCCATCCAGGATAAGGAATGGTTCTTTTTTCAAAACCTGAAATCGTCCATTTATATTAAGTTTCAGTGGAAAGAGGTCTTCTTCCAGGTTTATTTTTAAAAATTTTGCTACAGCTATCGCTAAAATTTTATTTTTTACCAAAAACCCTTTCTTGGTATCAGTATCCACGTAGGTTGTATTTTTAAAAAATAAATTCTTATATTTTTTATTCTCAGAAAAAGTAATCAACTGAAGGTCTTTGGTATCAGAAATTTTTGACCTCAATATCTCTTCCTTTGTAGTGCCTAAAAGCTCCTGGTGATCAAGACCTATTGAAGTGAGGATGACCAAATCAGGTCTGACTGATGCCGTTGCGTCCTTTGGCCCTCCAAGACCTGCTTCTAATATCAGATAATCGACCTTTTTTTCCTTATTCAAAAGAAGACAAATCAAAAATAGAGCTTCGAAATAAGTAAACTTTCTTTCTATTTTTTTCTCATAAACAGATACAAGGTTATCAAATTCCAAGAATAAAGCTATATCTATTTTTGTACCATTTATCAAGATTCTTTCATCTGGGCTAAATATATGAGGAGAGATAAAGGAAATACAGTTAAATCCTTTCTCTCTAATTATGGAATCTAAAAACAAAGAAGTAGAAGTTTTTCCATTGGTACCCCTCACAGAAACTATGGTATTTTTGGGTTTGATATCCAAATCTGAAATTGCCTTTTTTAAAATGGCTAAATCAAAGAGGGCAAAACTTTCTCCCCTGTAAGCTATTGGATCAAAATTGCTCAATGAATCTAGAACCGCCTTCAAGCAAGAGTCTAATGTCCTTTATTCCGTATCTAAGCATTGTCAATCTATCAACACCCATGCCGAAAGCCAAACCTTTCCAGTTTTTAGAATCAATTCCTGACATTTCTAAAACATTTGGATGAACCATGCCACATCCACCAATCTCAATCCAATTTTCATTTTTTTTACCCTTGTAAGCAATTGCCACTTCTGCAGAAGGTTCTGTAAAAGGAAAATAGTCCGGCCTGAATCTAACATCTACGTCTCCGAAAAACTCCCTACAAAACTCAGCCAACAAACCTTTAAGATCGGAAAACCTAATTTCCTCATCAATTAAAAGCCCTTCAATCTGATGGAAAACGCTTGCATGGGTGCTGTCATCATTTTCTTTCCTGTAAACTCTTCCAGGGCAAATAACCCTCAGGGGAAGGCCTTCTTTCTGCATCACCTTTGCTTGAACGGAAGATGTATGAGTTCTTAAAAGCAAATCTTTGCTTAGCCAGAAAGTGTCTGTTTCATCTCTTGCAGGATGATCTTTTGATATATTTAGTAGTGAAAAATTATTTTTTTCAGACTCAACCTCAGGCCCATCAATAACTGAAAATCCCATTGTCTTGAATATCCCAATCGATTCTCTTTTTACAATTTCAAGAGGATGAAGCTTACCATTTATCTTGCTGTTTGAAGGAAGATGCTTGTTTCTGGAATGGTCTCTACTTAGATTTGAAACTTTGCCTTTGTTGATCTCTTTTAATCTTTCCTTGTACTTCTTAATGATTTCATTTCTTGCCAAATTAACCTCTTTCCCAAGTGTTTTTTTCCCATCTGAGTCAAGGTCTTTCATTAACTTCAAGTTTGAAGTGATTTTTTCTAAATAACGAGACCTTATTCCTGAAATTTCATTAATCTCATTTTTTTCAAGCATGAGATTGCAACACTCAAGAACAAGCTTTTTGATAGCTTTCACAAGATTATGTTTTTCTTCCCTTTGGCTTCGAAGCAGACACATAGCCATCTTTCGACATATTTGCTAGCTTTAAAATAACATCTCTTGAAAGGGACTCCCTCGCAACATCTTCCTCTCCTTCATTTTTTCTTTTCTGGAATTGAGAATCACTTTCAACATCCTTTTCTAAAATCTGATTCATCCAATCCAAAAGCCTAGGAAATTCTTTGGAATGAACAGCAACTTCTTCTTTGCTTAACTCAAGATTACTTAAGCGAGCCAACCTCAAAACAAGATCTTCGTATTTCTCCCTTCTGTTCATCAGGTATCAATTATAAGATTCCAAATTATAGAATTCATACTAAAGAATGAAATGGTTTAATGAAAATACAACTTACCGAACAGATGAATGGATGGAGATTGCACTATACCATCCAGAAAAAGGCTACTACAGAAAAAGAAAGAATGAACCTGGAGCTTCAGGAGATTTTTATACCCCTATACACCTAAGTAATATATTTGCAAAAATGATCTCTATTGAAGTTGAAAAAAGAGGGTATAAAAAAATTGTTGAATTTGGTGGAGGCGATGGATACTTTGCAAATCAAATTATCCAATTGAAAAAAATTGAAAACTACACAATTGTTGACTGGGTTGAAAATAGCGATATAAAAACAATAAAACCTCAAGATTACTTTAAAAAAGGCATAGAGAAGGAGGCTTTGATTTTAGGTATTGAATTTTTAGATGCATTCCCAACAAGAAGGTTTAAATTTAAAAAAGACTGGCTAGAAGAGTATTGGTTTTACGACAATGGAAAATGGAAAAATGACTGGAGGGGTATCGAAAAAGTGAATAGTTTTTTAAAAAATATGAACAATCCAATAGAAAATGAAATCCTTGAATTTCATCCATCTTTAGAGAAATTCATAAAAAATTTAAAAGAAAACTTCAGAAACTCAAGTTTTATTTTTTTAGACTATGGGAAAGAAGGTATTTATGGGGACAGTTTGAGAGGTTTTAGAAACCATCAACAAATTTCTCCATTCTCAAACCCAGGAGAAACAGACTGGACAACAGACGTTAGGTGGGGAAGGTTTTCCAAGCTTGCAAAAAGACATGGTTTGAAAAATTTAGAAATCAAAACATTGACGAATTTCTCCTTGGATAAATTGGAAAAAATATTCACAGAAGACGCCTCTTACAAAAGCCGAATGTCGGCAAAGGAATTAATTTCACCATTTGGGATGGGGGAAGTTTTTCAAGTTGCAACGGGAGAAATCTAGATTGTTTATCTAGAATAAAACATAATGAGAAGTTTATTTTTGAATATAGGGAGAAGCATAAAAGAACAGTCTTCAGACCTAGGAAGAGGAGCCTTCAGGAATCTGGGGAGTTTTGTCTCTTCTGTGTGGGAAGGCCTTCATGGCCCTTATAGATACTATTTTTCTGAATTTGTATACTTTTCATCAAGCTCCGGAGTAAATGCCTTTGGAATAGTTGCAATAACAAGTGCCGTTGCAGGGGTAACATCATCCTACCTAATAGCGGAAGAGGTTAGAAGGGCAGGGGTAGGTGCTGAATTCATGGGAGGCGGAGTAACACAAATGCTAGTAACTCAACTTGTACCAATACTAGTTGGGCTTGTTGTAGCAGGAAGAACAGGAAGCGCCATAACCGCATCTATAGGGTCAATGAAAATCACTGAACAGATTGAAGCCCTGAAAAGCATTTCAACGGACCCAATTCAATTCCTATTCTTCCCCAGGCTTCTTGGCTTAATGATCATGCTTCCTTGCCTAACCATATTGGGTTGTGTCATGGGAAATATTGCAGGATATTATGCTGCTGAAAGAGTTCTCCATCTGTCTTGGAGCACTTGGACTTTCTCAATTCTGGATTTGTTTGAATTAGAAAAACTATTTCACTCCATTTACAAAAGCATAATTTTTGGAGCAATAATTACTATCGTTAGCTTTTATCAAGGCTGGACAGTTCACCAAAGCTCAGAAGAGCTTTCAAGGAGAATACAGATTGGAGTTGTGGGATCTATGACCTTTATACTTATAGCAAACTTAATAATGACTGTTCTTGTTTTTTAAAAATATGAAAATTGAAGTTAAAAATATTTCTTTTGGGCATAACCTCGGTGAAAAAATATTAGAAAATTTCAGCTACTCGATAACTGAAGGAGTTTTTGGAATACTCGGACAAAGTGGTTGTGGAAAATCTACTTTACTACGAATAATAGGGGGTCTTTTAAGGCCTGATGAAGGTGACGTGTTGATAAATGGAGAGTCAGTATGGCAAAACACCATTGTTAAGAAAAAAAAGATGTCTAAAAAAATAGGGATGGTTTTTCAAGGGGGAGCATTATTTGATTTTTTAAATGTTGAAGGAAATCTGAAATTTGCAATGGGCTCAACAGGTGTCAGAAAAGAAGAATGGGATTTAAAGGTTGAAAAAATCTTGGAATCTGTTGGTTTAGACAATGTTGAAAATATAAGAAGGAGATTCGTGAGTCAATTATCCGGGGGGCAGGCAAGAAGGGTTGGTTTGGCAAGGACACTCGTGACAAGTCCTGAAATTATGCTTTTTGATGAACCAACAACAGGCCTTGACCCACAAAGATCCAGAAGCATAATAGAAATTATCAAATCTTCATTGTCAAAATCCAAAATCTCAATAATAGTCAGTCATGATATAAGCTTCATATCAGAAGTTTGCACACAGACAATACTGATAGAGGATGGGGTAGTTGCAGCAACTGCAAACAATGAAAATCTAAACAAAATTATAAATTCAAAAAAAATAGACTATAAAGATGTAAATTTAAGAAAATTAAGCAAGTTTATTAAAGGATTGCCAACTTAATGAATAAGATTAGAGAATAATGAATAATCAATCCCACCTCGTTAAACTTGGATTTTTCGTCTTTTTGACGATTTCAATCTTAGTCGTATTGGTTTTTTGGTTTAGCTGGAATACTGTTGAATCTAGAAAGGGCCTAGAGCTTAATGTCAGGTTCAGGAATGTGAAAGGGCTTGTTAGAGGAGCTGACGTAAGGCAAAATGGGGTAAGGGTTGGAACGGTAAATGGAGTCTATAGTGATGCAAGCGCTGGAGGAGCGATGGTTGTTTTAGGCTTGTATAGAGATATAAAAGTTCCAAACAGAAGTTATTACTCAGTCAATACAGGAAGCCTTCTTGGAGATGCCTCACTAGACATCTATACATGTCCAACAAGGGGAAAAGAAGACCCTGATGAACTGACAGGAGATGAGAATTCTGGATGTAATGAAAATGTACCTACAGGATTTCTAGAAGACAAAGCAACTGCTGTTGGAATATATGAAGCTACTCCAAATTTAGATGATGCAGTAAAAGAGCTAGAAGGTGTCATAAAACAATTAAGAACTACAACTTTGCTAGGGGTTAATAGGATTCTTGAAGAAATGAATGTAACAATGGAAGACATTGGCCCAAAGCTAAGTTCAACAATAGGGAATATAGACAAAATGACTCAAGAATTAAGGATTTCCGTAAAAGAAATAACTAGTAAAACAGACGGGGTAGTGTCAAATTTAAATGAAACAACATCAAATATAAAAGAATCTACTAGGAATATGCCTGAACAGTTAAATTCAATACTTAAAAAAACCGATGAAACAGTTTCGTCTCTGAAAAACGAAATCGACAATTTGCAAATGGACTCAAGGCTTGACGGCATGGAGAAGGGATTAAAAGATATTTTGGACGACATTGAGAAAATGACATCATCACTTTCTGAAGAGTCTTTTTTGCAAAGCATAAAAGATACAACCAAGACGATTAATGAAACAGCAGAATCTATAAATTCAACATTTACAAGCATAAATGAAATGGAAAGGACTTCTGATATAGGGCTCTTTTACCTAAAAAACGAAAGTCAAGCAACAGAAGAGCTTGCAAGTGAAATCAGCTTCACCTTTGCAAAAGAAAACTGGTACATAGGATTGAATCATGAATGGTGGGAAAACTCTGATACAAACTTTTTTTCAGGTTTAAGAAATGAAAATTTCAAACTTGGTGCCGGAATGTTTAGAGGAAGCACCGCAGCAGAATTTTCTAGAGAAGGTAAAAAGATGACTTTCCAAAGCATAGTTTGGTGGCCAGATGATCTAGATTTAAACTTAAAAATAAAATTAGGAATTCCTATCTCAGAAAAAACCAACATTGTTTTAGGTTTTGAGAAAATTCAAAACTCTGAAGAGAATATATTTACAGGCCTACAGCATAATTTCTAATTATGGCAGGACACAGTAAATGGGCAAATATACAACACAGAAAAGCTGCAGTAGATGCAAAAAGAGGTAAAGCTTTCGCTAAAGTATCTCGAGAAATAATGGTTGCTGTCAAGGAGGGAGGATCGGATCCCAATTTTAATTTTTCCCTGAGGTCTGCTGTAGAGAGGGCAAAAGAGTTAAACTTTCCAAAAGAAAAAATAAAATCATCTATAAAAGCTGCTCAAAATTCTGATTCAAATTCTTTTGAAAAAATAATCTATGAAGCTTATGCTCCTGGAGGAATCGGAATCCTTATAGAGATAATGACTGACAACAAAAATAGAGCAGCAGCTGAAGTTCGGACAGCCCTAAGCAAAAGAGGGGGAACCTTGGCAAGCTCCGGAGCAGTCTCTTATCTCTTCAAAAAATGTGGCATAGTGAAAATTTTCAAAAAAATACAAGAAGAAGAGATTTTGGAAATTCTCATAAACTCTGGAATTGAAGACTACCTTGAAGTTGAAACATTAGACAATGAAACAATTGTTACTGTTCCTCTCAACCTAACTTCAGAGTCAAGTGAAGCCTTAGGGGAGGGAACGGGAGAAAAAACAACAACAAGAATAATTTTTCATGCGGAAGCTTTAATCCAAAATGAAGAAAAACAAAATTCAATAATCGAATTACTAGAACAACTAGAGGATCTGGAAGACGTAAATTGCGTTTGGACAAATTTAGACATAAACGAAGACATTCTTAAAGTATGAAAATTAATTTTACTATTCCTGGAAAACCTGTAGCTCAGGGAAGGCCAAGATTCTACAGAAGAGGAAAATACGTCTCTGCGGTAGACCCTCAGGCTAGCAGAGTTTATAAAGCTGATATTTCATATGTGGCAAAAAAAGAATTAGAAAAAATAGGGTTTAAAAATCTTTTAGAAGGCCCAGTAGGCTTAAAGATTCTTGCCTTTTTTCCTTGTCCAAAAAGCCAATACAGAAAAACAAATCCAAGACCTGAAAGACATCATGCAAAAAGACCTGATGCAGACAATATTGCAAAGTCAGTCAAAGATGGTTTAAGTGGAGTTGTTTATCATGATGATGGGCAAATTTCAGAGCTAAGTATAAAAAAAAGAATAGCTGCCCAAGGAGAGCCTCCTAGACTAGAGATAGAAGTTTACCTGCTTGAAGAAATTAAAAAATGAGTGCCTCAAAAGCAATTTTATTTTCAGGATTTTTTGTAATTATCATTTCTTTTATAGTTTATATTTTTGAAATTTCAGGACTTCAAATTTTCAAACTCCCAGGAGATGTTTTTCTTAAAAATAAAAATTTGACTTTCTATATGCCAATATCGTCAATGATCTTAATTTCTTTAATTTTGACATTTTTATATAGACTTGGTGTTGGAAACTTTACAAAATAATTTTAGAATTAGAGAATAATGATAGAAATAAAAAATGTATCTATGTCTTATGGAGACAACAATGTTCTAAAGAATATTTCTTTAGACGTGAAGCCAAAAATGATTCACGGCTACCTAGGACCAAATGGAGCTGGAAAATCTACAACAATAAAATTACTTCTTGGATTATTAAAGCCTGATTCAGGAGAAATAAAAATCAATGGATTAGATCCTTACAAAAATCCAATTGAAGCAAGAAAGTTAATTGGCTTTGTTCCAGAAGAGTTAACGATATACGAACATCTAACACCACATGAATTTCTACATGTAATTGGAGAGATCCACGATATGTCAAGAAGTAAAGTTCAAAACAAAATCGATAACCTTCTAGATCTTTTTCAGCTTGGGCACGTTATACATGAAAAAATGTCATCATTCTCAAGGGGGATGAAGCAAAAAATTATGATATCCTCATCAGTACTACACGATCCTGAAATACTTCTCCTAGATGAACCTTTATCAGGAATGGATGTAAATGCAGTTCTAGTTTTCAGAGACCTTGTTAAAGATTTCTCAAAACAAGGAAAAACAATTGTTTATTCAAGTCATATAGTTGAGGTTGTCGAAAGGGTTTGTGACAGAGTCACAATACTTATTGATGGAGAAATAAAACATAACTTAGACAAAAAAGACATTAATGAAAAACCTGGCCACCTTGAAAAACTATTCAGAAAAGAAGCTCAAGAAAAAAGTTACTTCGATCTTTCTCAAGAGATAATTGAAAGGCTTTGAAAAAAAGATCGGCATTTAATGCTCTTCTAAGAATGGAGTTAATTTCATTCAGAAGGGGCGTCTCTATAAAAGTTGGTGGAACTTTAGGGAAAATGCTCGAATCTAAAACTGCCGAAACTATTGGATTTTTAATCCCCCTTCTAGGGCTTGCCTCTATAGGTTATGTTTTTTCTGTGCTTTGGCAATATGGATCTTTATTAACTACGAATTTCGTCTCTCTTTCATTGCTTTTTTTTATACTCTTAGGCTTTACTTCTTTAAACATGGGGCATTTAATTCTTTCTCATCAAAGCAATTTACTTTTAAGAGCTCTCCCTTTGTCTCCTTCAGATTTTGCCAAAGCAAAACTTTTTGTTCTTTTTGCGTTTGGAACAATCTGGGCAATTTTCTTTAATCTTCCATCGACAATATTTCTAAGAATGAAGCCTTACCTAAATGCGAACCTTAGCCTTGAATCAATTTTTGGAATAGCCAGCTCTTTAATAGGGCTTATTTTAGTTTCTGTTTTTTTTACAGCCTTTACCCAATCTTTCACAATATTGCTATATTCAACATTATGGAGAATAAAAATGATAAGACCTCATCTTTCATGGGTAACAAGCTTGACAATGGTCTCTGTCCTAGGGTGGTTTGTAGTTTGGTCAAGCACAGGACACACACAGTCTCTAGCATTACATTTAAACCTTTCTTCGGGCTCTAATATATGGTACCTGCCCCCAGCATGGTTTTCAATGATGTTTGAATTTATAAACGGAGCATATCTTACAGAATATGTTAAGGCAACAGCAATCGCGATCCTTGCATCAGTTCTTTTTACATTACCTACACTCAAGTCTTTTGATTTTTTACTGAGTAAACAAATTACCAAAAGGAAAATAAAAAAATATGCAATTGCAAGACTCTGGCCAAAATTCCTAGGCAAGAGGGGTGCGGTTGTTCATTTGCTTTTTAGACATCTTCAATGGGAGGAGAGGTTAAAGCAAAACATACCTCCGCTATACGTTCTTTTAATAATCCCCTTTCTGATAGCATGGTTCAGGCCCGGAGAAATGTCGCATCTGATAAGTCCAGAGAACCAAGTTACGTGGGGCAGAAGGCTTATGATTGGATTTTCTGCACTGATGCCAGCAATTGCCATACTCGGGTCTACAAGCTTCGTGCACCAATTCAGATATGCAAAACATGGTGATGGAGGGCTTAGATTCCTTTCCCTGCCAATAGATCCTCTTTTCATTCATAGATGTACATTATTCTTAACATGGTTAATTTACCTTGGGCCAATAACAATTCTTTATGCCCTAACTGTTCATTTTCTTTTTCATGGGACAGGAGCTGATGGTGCCTTAATTAAATATACAGCAACAATGGTTCTTTCTCTTGTTTTGGATTGCCTTCTTGCCGTAAAGCTTGATACCATACTTAATCCAGCTCTACCATTGTCTAAAAAACTGGACTCCGCTGACAATTACCCAGCCTGGATATCAATATTTTTACCTGCAGTAGGGTTAGGACTTTTATCAGGATCAACCTACAAATTAATGACAGAAAGTGATGCTTATTTTCTTCCGCTAGGGATAGGTTTAAACCTTTTGAAGCTAATAATCCTATTTGTCCTTAGTCCAATTGAAAGAAAAAGACTTCTCAACTTGAGGTAGCTGTCTTTATTTTTAAAATTTCACTCAATATTGAAATAGATATCTCTGAAGGGTTTTTTGCATTTATTTTTAAACCAATCGGGGAATAAACCTTCTTCAAGATTTCACGATCTATTCCTTCACTTTCAAGCTCTGCCCACATTTTTTTAACCTTTGTTTGACTTCCAAGCATCCCTAAATAAGAATAATTTTTATAAATATAATTTTTTATTAAAACTTTGTCTGTTCCATGGCACCTTGTCAAAATCACTAAAAAAGAATCCTTAGTAGTCTCTGGAATGCCCTTTGTCCATTTTTCATCTGTATGAATCAATTTGAGATTTTCGTATTGAGAAAACAAACCCTCGTCAAGAAACTTTTTCCTGTCGTCTATTAAAAAAACATTAAAAACATCAAGCTGAGAAGAAATAATTGCCAATTTTTCTCCAACATGACCTGCGCCAAAAATAAATAGATTTGGAGGAGGTTTCAAAACTTCGATCAAAACAACCGCTTCGCCTGAACAATACATTCCCAAATCTTTTTTATTAAGCTTGTATTTTTTTTGAATTATTATTTTTTCAGAGGAAATCAATTTAACTGAATCTTCGATAACTTCGGCCTCAAAAGGACCTCCTCCAATTGTGAATTCAATGCTTTTGTCCTTCTTCACTATCATGGAAGTTCCTGGCTTCTGTGGAGCATGCCCATTAACAAGAATCAATTTTGCAACAGCAAAAACCTCCCTATTCTCCAAAAGAGCGACTATTCTTTTTCTAAATTTGAAATTATGCATATTTCCCAATAATAGTAATAAAATTTAATCTTATGACATTAATTCCATTTCCAAATAAAAAATTAGCAAAAAGAATTATCAAATTAGACATAAACAATCATATTTATGAATTAGCGATAAATCCAAACGATTTACTGCTTGATGTAATTAGGTATAAATTAAATTTAACTGGGACAAAAAGAGGTTGTGACATGGGAACATGTGGCTGTTGCACAGTGTTGCTAGATGGAGAGCCAGTTTTGTCATGCTTGACATTAGCAATCCAGGCAATAGGAAAAAAAATAAAAACCATAGAGTCTCTTCAAGAAAATGAAAATATGCATCCTATACAAGAATGTTTTCATTCTGAAGGAGGTAGCCAATGTGGATTTTGTACACCTGGATTCATAATGACGAGTTTCGCTCTCTTGGAAAAAAACAAAAATCCTACGGACGAAGAGATAAAAAGGGAAATTTCTGGAAATATGTGTAGGTGTACTGGATATATAAAAATTGTCAAATCTATAAAAAAAGCTGCTGAAAAAATGAGGAATTCAAATTAACGAAAACCACACTGTCGGGAAGAGAGTGCCTCTTGTTGATGGTGCTGCAAAAGTCACAGGACAGGCAGTTTATGTTGATGATATCATTTTGCCAGGACAGATAATGCTTATTGGCAAAATATTGAGAAGCCCTTTTGCCCATGCCAAGATTAAAAAAATAAACTACTCAAAGGCAAAGGCTCTAAAAGGGGTCTTTGCTGTAGCAACGTCAAAAGACTCTCAAAACAGATTTGGTGTTTTGCCTATAACAAAAGATGAAACTGCTTTTGCTATTGAAAAAGTAACGTTCATTGGAGATCAAGTTGCTGCAGTAGCAGCGATAGATGAAGAAACTGCAATAAGAGCTCTTGACTTAATAGATGTTGAATATGAAGAACTTCCTGCAATCCTAAAACCCGAAAAATCCTTAGAGCCTATAAGGCATATTGATCAAAAAATACAGCCTTGGTCAAAATATGAAGGGAATATCTTTAAAACAGTTACTCAGAATTTTGGAAATGTTGAAAAAGCAATAGAGGAATCTTCCATAGTAAAAAAGGGGAAATTTTCTTTCAATGGGGTAACTCATGCTTTTACGGAGCCAATGGGCGTTGTTGCAAGTTATGGCTCAGATAAAAGGCTAACCATGTGGAGTGCAACACAAGTTCCTCATTACCTTCATAGAGCACTTTCTGAAGTTATGGAAATGCCAATGCATAAAATAAAAGTAATAAGACCTTATGTTGGTGGAGGCTTTGGAGGGAAAAGCGATCCTTTTCCGCATGAAATGGCAGCAGCAATACTCTCAAAAAAAACAGGGAAACCTGTAAAAATACTATTTGATCGTGATGAAGTTTTTATAAGCAACCACGGCAGACATCCAACAAAAACAACCATGCAAATGTCTGCAAATAAAAAAGGGGAATTCACATCATTGGGAATTGATGCTCTTATAGATGGAGGCGCATGGGGAAGTTTTGGGGTAATAACAACTTACTACAATGGAGTCTTAAGCCTTGGACCATACAAGATAAAAAACTTTGACTATGTGGGAAAAAGGGTTTATACAAATAAGCCAGCTTCTGGTGCAATGAGGGGTCACGGCGCTGTTAATTCGAGATTTGCAATAGAAACACTCATCGATGAAATTGCTGAAGAAGCAAAAATAGACCCATGTGAGATAAGGTTAAAAAATGCCTATGAAGCAAATTCAATAACAGCAAATGGCTTCCGCATAACTTCCTGCGGAATAAAAGAATGCATAGAGAAGGTTAAAGATGCTTCCGATTGGGACAAAAAATTCAAAAAAATGCCTTACGGAAAAGGCATAGGGATAGGTTGTGGTTTCTACATATCAGGAAGTGCTCTTCCTATAAATTGGGAAAGAATGCCTCAGTCAACTGTTCATGTGAAAATTGATTTTGACGGAGGTGTTACAGTTCACTCTTTGGCTGCAGAAATAGGACAAGGCTCTGACACAATGTTGGCACAATGTGTAGGAGAAGTTCTGAAGTGTGACATGTCAAGAATTCGAATCTACTCAAGAAATACAGATACTGCACCAATAGATTTAGGTTCATATTCTTCAAGAGTAACATTTATGGCTGGACTAGCTGCGAAAAGAGCAGCAGAAGATGTCAAGAATCAAATATTAAATGCTGCTTCAAGAATAATGGGGACTTCAGCAGGAAGCTTGATTATGGAAAATGACAAAATTCATGATTTTAAAAATAACAACTCAATATCTATAATTGAAGCAATAAGAGAAGCTCTTCATGATTCAGGTGCACTTCATGGAAAAGGACATTACCAAGCTCCAAATTTAAATCCAGACCTACCAAGGGTAGATGAGTTAAGAGGTAAAGAGTCAGAAAAAGGAATGCCAATGGGAGGATCTCATAAAGGTGCCGCTGCAGGGCTTTCTCCTTCTTACTCAATGGGTGCTTATGTTTGCGAACTTGAAGTAGACCCTGAAACAGGTTTGGTAAAAGTTGAAAAAATATGGGCAGCACATGACTGCGGAAAAGCCCTTAATCCACTTTCTGTTGAAGGTCAAATTGAAGGTTGCATTCATATGGGACTAGGGCAAGCACTAATGGAATCTTTTGATTACAACAGGGGGACTGGAAGGATTGAGAACAGCAATCTTTTAGACTACAGATGCATACCTCCAACAATGATGCCAGATGTTGATGTTTTTATAGTTGAATCTGAAGATCCCGAAGGTCCATTTGGTGCAAAAGAAGCAGGGGAAGGGCCAATACTTCCAATACTTCCAGCAGTTGCAAATGCAATTTATGATGCTGTTGGAATTAGGTTAAGAAATTTACCTATGACTCCTGAAAAAATAATATCAGCTCTAGGTAAAAAGAAATGATATTACCTCCTTTTGAAATACATACTCCATCATCAGTTGAAGAAGCTTTGAAGATTGCAAAAAGTATAAAGGATGAAGGTTTTGATTATGTCTCAGGGGGGACAGATCTTTTACAAAATTACAAGAATAGACTAAATGTCAAACCTCACTTGATAAGCTTGACACAGATCAAAAAACTAGATGTGATTAGGAAGAGTGAGATTGGATCCTTGGCAACCCTAGACTCCATAACAAGAAACGAAACAATCAAAAAAACCTTTCCTGGCCTTTTTGAGGCCTGTAATCAAGTTGCCAGTGTTCTTGTCAGAAAAACAGCGACAATAGGAGGAAACCTGCTGATAGACAATAGGTGTTACTTCTATAACCAAACATCTTTCTGGAGAACATCTGTGGGATCTTGCCTCAAAGCAGAAGCAGATGAGTGTAGGGTTATCCCTCAAAAGGAGTATTGTGTTGCAACTTTTTCAAGTGATTCAGCTCCAATGCTTGTTGCAGTTGGTGCAAAGTACAAACTTCAAGGACTTAAGGGAGAAAGAACACTCAATTCAGAAGATTTTTATGTACATGATGGAATAAGAAGAAACATAAAAGAAAAAGGTGAAATAATCACAAAAATCAAACTTCCAGAAAATATTGAAAAAATAAAAACAGGTTATGAAAAACTGAGGGTAAGAGATACTTTTGATTATCCTCTTGTATCAGTAGCAGGAGCACTTGAGAAAACCTCAAAAGGAAAAATAAAGAAATTAAAAATTGTTCTCGGAGCAATTGGAACTTATCCAATAGTTAATGATGACACAACCGCTAACCTTAAAGGAGAAAGATTATCCGAGAAACTCATTGCTGAAATTTCAGAAAAAATACAAAAAAAGTCTCAACCTTACAACAACTTGACACTTCCTGTAGGCTATAGAAAAAAAATGGTTGGTGTCCTTTGCAAAAGACTCATAACTCGACTAAATAGATAGTAGGTGAAAAAAATATCAGTAGTAATCTTGTGTGCTGGCATTTCTGCGAGAATGGGTCTTGATAAATCTTTGCTGAAATTTGGAAATTTAAAATCAATCGAACTGATAATCAATAAAGCCAAGCAGGTAAGGTTTTCTCAAACAATCATTGTTGCTGGAAAAAATAAAAATAATATTGAAAAATATATAAAAAATGAAAATCTTGCAATAAATACAAACCATACGCTAAGGTCTCTCTCTGTCAAGAAAGGCTTGGAAATGACCAACAGTGGAAACGGATGCCTTATTTGGCCAATAGATTACCCTTTGGTAGAAAAAGAAACAATACTGAACTTAAAAAAGCTCTATGAAGATGACCTGATTGTTTGTCCTTTTTTTAAAAAAAGAGGAGGGCACCCAATACTCATTGGGTCAAAACTTCTAGAAAGTTTAAAAAAAATAAATTCAAAAACACCTTTGAGAGATTGGGTAAAAAAACAAAAAATAAAAAAATTAAAAACTTCAGACCTTTGGGTTAATTATGAAATGAATACAGAAAAAGAATACATGAGTGCAAAAGAAATAATGAAAAGTCAATCTAGACTTTCTTGAAGAGAAGCTTTTGCTTTATGAAAGTGAATAACCTCATCATTTACCACTTCTAAAGAAAATTTCTTTATATTGTCCATCTTCCTTAACCTTGTAGCACAACCTCTTATCACATCTTCAACAAAGCAGGGATTTTCATATGCGGATATTGTCGCCTCTCTTTCATCTTGCCTTTTCAGGATAGGGTAGGAAGGCGCAGACAAAGATTTTTCAGCCAAATCAATCAAGGAATCAAAAGAAACATCTTCTTTTTCTTTGTTTTCAACTTCAATAAAGATATGCCCATGTTGAGAATGAGCGCCTTTTCCTTTTCCAGAAACTGTGTCATAATCAGAAATTTCCTTTGAACAGGGGCAACATGTCTGGCCTGTAACCCTGACCCATGTTTTTAGAGAAAACTTATCATTTTGATCAAAAGAACTTTGGTATCCAACCAAATACGGAGCGATTCCAACTATGGAAGTAACTGGAGCTTTCACCTCTTTAAAATAATCAAATTCAACATTAATGAAAGATTTAGAACTTTCAAGATATTTTTTCATTTCTTTTGTTAAAGATTCAACTGATCTGAAATTCAAATAATTATCTTCATTCGCAAGAAAATCATTAAGCAGGATAGAAAACCTGCTCATATGCGTACCTCTGTCATCTGAATTCAAATTTACATACATTTCAAACTTTGCAACCGTGCTCTGGATTTTTCCATTCGGCTTCTTAAGTCGCAAAGGAACTTTTAATTCAGATATTCCAACCCTGTTTATAGCCACATTTCTACTGTCCTTTTCTTTCATCAAGTCAGGCAAAACTTTTTTCATTTTGTTTTCCATAAAGGCAAATTCTATTTTTTTTCTAACTGTTTTTTCCAGTTTAGTAGTATTTTTTTTGCATTTTTGTCATATTTATCTTCTAGTTTGAATTTCTTTGTACCAAAGTCTAAATAAATTTCCACATTTCCAGGCTTTAAAGTCTTTAGAACATCTCCCAAGGAGTTTAAATATTTCTTTTTGAGGAACCCATTTAAGTCCAGAATAATGCTCTCCAGCAATTCATACTGTGAAACCAAACCATTTTCAGATTCATAATTGTTTCCATTGGGCCAAATCTTCTCCCCATAAAGACTGACCTCTCCATCTTTCCCTTTCCTGCTACGAGCTCTTATGACAACAACGCCATCAGAAAGATGGCTTGAATCAATGTTATCTAAGGATCTTTCGTAAAAAACAATGGGGAATCTAAAGCCCTTGTCTTGCATAACTCCTTCTGCAAGCCTCTTCCCGGAATAGGTCTTTCTAATCTTGCATGAAGAAAGATACCCAATAACATCAACTTTAGAGCCTGACTCAAGATCACTTAGCCTTCTTATCCCCATATTTAAAAAATGTTGATATCTGTCTGAGATTGGAGATGTTGTGACAAATGACTCAAGAGCATTGAACTCAAGCTGAAAAAGAGGTTCTACATTCTTAATCTCGTCTTCAGTAACACTTGGAATGTTTATTAATGTCTTTTCTCCAAACAACGCCCCTTGTCCCTTATGCCTTGAAAGCCTTTCTACTGATTTATAAATATCTTTTATAACTAATTGGAGATGCCTCCTGTCAAGATTGAAACAATCGAAAGCTCCAGCAGCAGCTAAGGTTTCACAAGCTCTTGTATTTACAATCTTTTGACATCTTGAAACAAAATCTTGCAAATCTTCAAAATTGCCGTTTTTTCTTCTTTCAGAAACTATTTCACTTGCAGAAACCTTTCCGACATTCCTAATACTCGCAAGACCATAAAGAATTTCATTATCATCATTAACGCTAAAAAGATCCTGGCTTGAATTTATATTAGGGGGAAGAACATCTTTTCCCCAGCTAATCAACCTTGAAACACAATCTCCTACCTTTTCAGCATTTCCAGCATAGCTAGAAAGCCAAGCAGCATG
>CAYNKD010000004.1:0-15063 GCA_964397735.1 uncultured bacterium
ATTGATGCCGGTGTGGCGGAATGGTAGACGCGACGGACTTAAAATCCGTTGTCCGAAAGGACGTGGGGGTTCAAGTCCCTTCGCCGGCATCTAAATTATGACTGTATTGATTGGACAGAAACTTGCTCGCCTCAGGCAGCAAAAGGGATTAACTTTAAATGACGTTGCAAAACATGTTGGAATATCGGCCGTGTATATATCATTGCTTGAAAGGGGTTTGAGGAAAAATCCGAGCAAGGAGGTTTTAAAAAGACTTGTCGCCCTTTATGGGGTATCTGAATCAACTCTTTTAAGCCCTGGGTCATCCTCTCCCCCTGTTGAAGATGATTCGGGGTCCTCTAACTTCAAAACAACCCAGATAACTCCAGGATCTGTTCCAAAAAACCCTCAGGGAATTCCTGTTTCGGTTCGTCGTTTTTTAGAAAGTGAAGACGCTGATTTCCTGAGACCAAATGCAGGAGAGATAAGGATACTGGTCGCATGGGCAAGAAAAAATCAACATGCATCTCCTGAAGAGGTGATGTTTTATTTGATAGAAAAAGTTCGCCCATCCCTCCCTAAGCAATTTTGACATCTATCTGGATTGTTTCCGCAAAAAGAACCCCGATTGGAAGGTTTGGGGGTGGGTTCAGGGGTTTTTCTGCAGTGGACCTTGGCGTAATGGCTGCCAAGGAGGCGATAAAGGCTAGTGGTATTGATGAAAAAGACATAAGCCTTTCAATCTTTGGTCACGGAAGGCAGGGTGGAAGTGGACCAAACCCTGCAAGACAGATAGGGATTCGGTCAGGCTTGAGGGAATCTTCAGTTGCATACACCGTTAACCAAGCCTGCGCTTCTGGGCTGCTGGCAATAAAGAGTGGTTTTAATGAGTTGGTTTCAACTGAAAAAAAAGCAGTTCTTGTTGGTGGGGTTGAATCGATGAGCACACTCCCTCACTATATTTTTGATGCTCGGTGGGGTAGGGCTTACGGTCATATCAAGGGGCTTGATGCAAACTATAAAGATGGTTTTTTCTGCCCTCTTGCGGATCAGCTTATGGGAAAAACAGCAGAAACACTTGCCTTTGAGGGGGGAATTTCAAGAGAGGTTCAGGAAAGGTTTGCTGTTGAAAGCCATACAAGAGCTTCAAAAGCGACAAGGGGTGGGGTTTTTCAAGCTGAGATGTTTTCGGTTCCTCATAAAAAGGGGGTTGTTGAAGCTGACGAAACGATAAGGGGTAATCCTGACCCTTTAAAGCTTGCGAAACTTTCTACGGTTTTTGAAAAACCTGAAAATGGTGGAACCATAACGGCCGGAACAAGTTGTTCGATGGGGGATGGTGCCAGTGCCTTGGTGCTGGTTAAAGATTCTTCTGCTCCCAAGGGTGCACTTGCGAGAGTTGTTTCTTTTGCTGATACTGGGGTTAAGCCAACCCATATGGGGATTGGTCCAGTTTCCGCATGCCAAAAGTTGGAAAAATCCATTGGTTGGAAAACTTCTGCTTATCAACATGTTGAGCTCAATGAGGCTTTTGCTGCACAGGTTCTTGCGTGCCAGGAACACTTGAAGATAGATGAGGGCTTGCTGAATCCTTTTGGGGGAGCAATTGCTCTTGGTCACCCAATTGGGTGTACTGGTGCAAGAATAACAACAACGCTTGCACATTCTCTTTCCAGGATTGGAAAGGGGTCTCGTGGCCTTGCAACCCTGTGTGTAAGTGGGGGAATGGGTTTTTCTTTAGCTTTAGAAGGTTGTTAGTTGTGCGGATGCAATTTCTGTTGTTACCCATGTTACCAAAATAAAAATCACAATTGTCGCATCCTCTCCGTAACGGCTTTTCAAGAAGTGGTGGATGTGTTTTTTGTCAGGCGTTGATATTTTTTTGAAAAAATTTTTTGGTGTTTTTTCCTCTCCTTTTTGAAAAACACCTCGCCTAAAAATGGCTAAAAAAACATCTGCAACAGGCAGTAAAAAAAACAAAATAGCTGGTCTTGGGTTTAGTGCCAATGTACCTAGGTCTCCAAACCCAACAACCGCTCCCCAGAAAAATAAAGCCCCCAATAGCAATGAGCCTGAATCTCCTAGGTATATTTTCCTGTTTTTTCTACTTATGTAAAATACCCCCAACATGATTGCCGCCATTGGGGATCCTCCTTGAAGTTGTGAAAAGTAAACAAAAGAAACAGCTGGCAAAAGCCCGTTTATCCCATCTATGAAGTTAAATCCATTAATGAGGATTAGCCCTAGAGCCAGTAGGGAAAATGTCTGTAATGTGGTTGTCTCAAAGCCCAAAAGGCAAATTAGCAATATTGCTGCCTGGTAAAAAAGTTTTTTTTCTGCTTCCATCCCATTGAGGTCATCAATGGTCCCCAATAGGAAAAAAGAAAATAAAAAAACTGGTGCTGACAAAAGGGTTTGTGTTTCCGGGCTTAGATCCTGGAAAAAACTATATGAAAAAAACAATGTAAGCATGATGGCCCAACCCCCAACAAGCCTTCCTGGGGAGGTTCCCTTTTTGGACAATCTTTGTTTGAAAATATGGCTATTTTTAGGGTTGTTGGAAAAGTAAATTGATAGGAGTATTGGAAAAAGGAGAAAAAATGGGTAAGTTCCGGGGTTCATAGTGTGTCTTGTGGCTTTAGGCTAGACATCAAGATTCATTGCTTTTGATGCATTTTTCTGTATAAAAACCTTTCTTTCGGTAACGTCTTTACCCATTAGTGCCGTAAAGGTTTTTTCTGCATCAACAACATCTTCCACCTTAACCCTTTCGAGGATTCTTGTTTCAGGATCCATGGTGGTTTCCCAAAGCTCTTCTGCATCCATTTCTCCAAGACCCTTAAATCGCATAATGGTGGGGTTTCTTCCTTCCCACTTTTCCATCAAAGCCTCTTTTTCCCTATCGTCCGCTACATATTTTTCATCTTTTCCAGCTCTAATTTTGTAAAGAGGAGGCCTTGCCGCATAAACGTGTCCGTTTTCTATAAGTGCCGGCATGTGTCTGTAAAAAAAGGTTAAAAGTAGTGTTTTTATGTGAGCTCCATCAACGTCAGCATCTGTCATAAAGATAATCTTGTTGTATCTTAGTTTTTGAAGGTTCGCGCCAGCCTGGGCTATCCCCTCCCTTTCACTTAGGGGGAAAATTCTCCTAACTGTTTTTGCTCCCTCTTGCATTTCTGGATCTGGAAATTCTTTTTCAAAATCCTCGTCATTCATGTATTCGGTTCTTGGGGTAAATCCAATTCCAATTGCCTGGATTAAAGCCTTGATTTCCGCATTGTTTAACCATCTTGCTTCTGTGTTTGCTTTTTCCACATTTAAAATCTTTCCCCTAAGTGGCAAAACTGCTTGAAGGTGTGGGTCTCTTGCCTGTTTTGAATTTCCTCCAGCAGAGTCTCCCTCAACTATAAAGAGTTCTGTTCTTGTTCTGTCTTTTGAAATGCAGTCGGTTAGTTTTCCGGGCAAAATACCGCTTCCGAGGTTTTCTTTATTTCTTTCAAGGTCGAAAGCTTTTTTTGCACGCTGACTCGCTTTTGCTATTGTCAAAGCTAACAAAACAACCTTTCGAGACTCTTGCGGGTTCTGTTCTAGCCACCTATAAAAACCCCCGGAAACTGTTGAGTGGACAGCCCCTTTTGCAGCAGTGCTTCCCAGTTTCCCTTTTGTTTGCCCTTCAAACTGTGGCTCATGCAGCCTAACAGTTACGATTGCCTGCATTCCATACCTTATCGACTCACCATCGACAGAGGTGTCTTTGTCTTCGAGCTTGTAGTCTTTCATGTATTTTGTAAGAGTTCTTGTAACGCCGGTATTAAGTCCGGTAACATGTGTTCCTCCACCCTGTGTTCTGATATTGTTTACAAAAGAAAGAGTTTCCCCTCTCTTCTGCGTTAAAAACTGCAGTGCAAGTTCAACGTGGATTGTTGGTCCGTTTTTTATGTTGACTTCTTTTGAACAAAAAAACGGCTCCATCAGCAGTGTGCTATCATTTTCTGTTAGGTTTTCGATATATTCTCGAATACCCCCCTCGAACAAAAACTCTTCTCTGTAAACCTCAACATCCCTTTCGTCTTCGAGTTTGATTTTTAATCCAGGATTAAGATATGCGAGCTCTTTTAAACGTTTCTTGAGTGTTTTTATGTTGAAAATTATTCCCTCTTTGAATATTTCCTCATCAGGGAAAAACCGGATTCTTGTTCCTCTTTTTTTTGTAGCTCCAACTTTGCTTAAAGGCTGGGTGAGAGCTCCTTTGGAGTAATGGATTTCATATTCTTTTCCATCCCTATAGACGTTTGCCTGTAATTTCTCCGCCAAAGCGTTTACACAAGAAACACCTACTCCGTGCAGTCCGCCTGAAACCTTGTAGGTTTTGTCATCAAATTTCCCTCCAGCATGCAGTGTGCCCAAAACAAGCTCTATGGCTGGAACTTTTTTCTCTTTGTGCATGTCAACCGGTATGCCTCTTCCGTTGTCTTGAACCTCGCAAGAGCCGTTTTCTAAAAGTTTTACCAATATCTCAGTACACTCTCCAGCCATTGCCTCGTCAATAGAGTTGTCTACAACCTCCCAAACCAAGTGGTGAAGTCCTGCTTCGGCCGTGTCTCCAATATACATGGCGGGTCTTTTCCTTACGGCCTCAAGGCCCTCTAGGACTGTTATTTGTTCGGAAGTGTAGTTGTTTTTTACCATGTTTTTAATTCTACTGTTTTTATTTTTTTATCTGCTCCAAAAGATCTTGTTCCATCTCCTGCAGCAATGACTTTGTGTTAGCTTCCATTGTGATTTCAATTTGGCCTTCCTCTTCTGTGTTTGCCCAAAACCATGTCCCATTTTCATAATCTGTTCTAATGCCTTGAAGATCCCTTACCCCTGTTAGTGGTGATTTTGCAAGATTCATAATTGGCTCTTCCCTAAAGAGATTCTTTAGCCTGGCGTGTTCTGATTTTTCCAACTGCAGGGTTAGGGTTCTTGTTGTCCCTTTTCCATATTTTGACTCTAGCTCTTCTCTTGTGTTGGAGAGGGGTTGGGAGTTTTTCTGAAGGTGGTTTAAAAATGAAACTATGCAATATAGCGAGTCTGGAACCGTGTTGTGTAAAAATGGTATTGTTATATTCCCTCTTTTTACAGCAAGAACCCCTTTTGTTTTCTTTAATGCATTGAGGAGGTCTTTTTCTTTTGTTGTTGTAAAGGCCACTTTTCTCTTTTCGTCTTTTGTGAATTTTAAAAAAACATTGCTTGTGTTCACTGCGCAAACGATTGTTCCTTCTTTTTGGTTTAGTTCGGATTGGTAAACCACCGTCTGAACCCATTCTCCAGGCCAAACGGTGCCGCTGTCGTCTATCACAAAAAACCTTTCGCCGCTGTCGTCAAGAAGAAACCCCACATCTGCGTTTTCTTTAATTACTGCTTTTCTCACAAAATCAACTCTTTGCTTGTATGGTTGTTTTTTATTGACTTTTTTAAAGATAAGCGTATGCATATCAAAAACCTTTTCGGCTATTTTTTTTATTGTTTTGTTTGTTGTTCCAATAATTATTTTTTTTGGTTTTTGTCTTTTCCTTTTTGAAAGAAGTGTTTTGATTTGGTTTTCTTTGATGGTTTTTAGCTTTCCGATTTTTTTTGGTTCTGGGTCAATGTTTGTTGCTTTGTTTTCTAGTTGGGGTTCTCCTTTCTCGTTAAAAACCTTAAACCCTGTAATCATGCTGGGTGAGGATCCCGCTGTAATGACAATGGTTCCCAAACCTCTTTCCCTTCCCTCTAAAACAGCAATGGGTGTTGGTAGGGGGGTTTTTGTTGTTTTGACATCAACACCCCATGATAAAAGGTTTTTTATAACTTCCTCTTTTAGCCTGGATCCCATAAACCTTGCGCCGTCTTCAACAACAAGGTACCCTTGTTTTGGGTCTATTGTTTTTTTAACCTGGCCTAGAACGGTTTCTGCTGTAATCTCGCGCCCCCACCTTCCGTAAAAATAATTGTCTTTCTTTTTCATTTTTTATTCACCCTTCTCTACAAGTTCAAGAATTTTGTTCTCTAGGGTTTTGTTGATGGTTTCCATTATCCCTTGCTTGTCTTTTTTTATTTTTGTTTTTACGATTGGGTGGCTTTCATTTGAATTTATATAAAGTGTCCCTTGGTTCAGGTTGACAACTTTGGTTCTTTTGTATCTTGGTTCTATTTTAGTTTTCCAGAGTTTCTTGATTTTTAAAAGTTCTTTTAGGCCTGGGTTGATTTCTTGCAAGATATTGTCAATTGCTTTTTGTGATTTTGTTTCTTTTGTAGAAATTTTACTAAGCCTCTATTCTTGGGTGTTTTAGGGTCATTAGGAAATATTTGTATTTTTCATCTTCAGGATCTGAAAAAAGGCATGAGGAGTGTGGGTCCTCAAAGCTTATCTTGACCTTGTTTCCTTTTACGGTTTTTAGGAAATCAAGCATAAATGCACTATTTAAACAAACTAAAAAATCAATATTGCTTCCCTTTTCGAAAAACAAAACCTCTTCACCTTGTCCCCTTGGGGTCTCGTCTATAGATATTACAGCTTCGTTGTTTTCTATTTTTATAAGTGCTGCGTTGTTTAGTTCTTGGTATTTTCCAAATTGCTGAAGCCTTTCAAGGGCATTTGTTATTTCGGTCTTGTCGATGGTAACACTTTGTGTGTGCTCCCTTTCTAGTATTTTTTCATAATCCGGATAAGTTGGTGTTAGTGTTGTTGCAAAAAGCTTTACTCCTTCGTGGACAAACATGATGTGATCGTCTCTTATTTTCCCTTCAACGGTTCCGCTTTTTCCCGAAAGGCTTTTGAGTACGTTTTTCAAGGCTTGGGTGTCTACCTGTATCTTTCTTTCAACACCGCTGTGATCTTCTCTGCTTATTATTGCCATCCTGAAACCGTCTGTGTTTACCACCCTAAGCTCATGCCCTCTGAAATCAAAAAGTGTTCCGCTAGAGTATCCCTGACTTCCTCCATGCCTTGCAACAACCAAAACTTTTTCAAGAAGTTTCACAAACTCTTCATTTTTCATTTCAAAAAACTCTTCTGTTTCCTTCTCCTCGAAAGGGAAGCTTGTGTGGGTTTGGGGGACTATAGATTTTAAGGTGTATCTTGATCCAGACCCTTTCAGGTGAAGAGATCCGTCTTCATCAATATCCATTAAAACCGTTCCAGTCATCCTTCTAAAAAGCTCTCTCATTTCTGAAATCGGGTAAAACCTTGTTTTCGTTGTTTCTGTAATGCTTTTATCTTCTATAGCTAGTGAACATCCTGAAACATTGTTGAAGGTTTCCAAAAAAAGCCTTTTGTTCTCATATCTTAGACCTATGTGGGAAACGCCTCGTAAACCAAGCAAAGAGTCTCCGGCACAGGAGGATACAGTAGAGAGGTTCTGATGAAGTAAACTTGAAGAAATTTTTATAGCCATACGGTGTATTTTAATGTTCTATTATTTAATATTTAAACCTAATACTACTACTATGGTTAAAAAAGAGTTAAATTACCACCCTTTTCCAGGTTTTCATCTATGGTTAAATTACTTAAAGAAAACCCATGATTAACAGCAATTGAGTTAACTGAATTTTTAAAAGAGATATTTTTTTGAAGTTTTTCTTTACCTTTTTTTAACGAATAGGTGATAGCAGATTTTTTAACATTCAAAGCACGGGAAGAAGAAGCTTTACAGCCGTTTGGACGACAGCACAGCAACACAACAGCAGCCTGTCTTGCAAGAACAACCTCCCTTTGTCTGGATCCTGAGAGAAGAGATGATTTTGCAACATTGAAAAGACGACAAACATCATCAACCAAAGAGGACCCCGGCAAGGAAGTGTCTTGTGACAATGCAAAAGAAACAGAATATTCTTCAGGGTTTCCAACAGACTGAGACCATAAAAAACGACCAGCAATGCCTTTAATGCCACGAACATCAGCAGGGAGGTTCCTAAAAAGACTTTCTGGAATTTTTTTTGTATTTTTCTTCAAGATGAACTTCTTCAAAAGCGCTTTTCTTTCACCCTCTTCAGGTGGAGACATTTTTATAACCAACCCAGAGGTTAAACGGCTAATAAGCCTGGGATTAAACCTTTCTATGGTTCTTGGATGCCTGTCAGAAACAACAATAATAGGTCTAGATTTAATTAAAAAAGAGTCAAAAACATCAAAGAAAACCTGTAATGTTCTTTTTCTGCCAACAAACTTTTGTATGTCATCCACAAACAAACACGATCTTGAGAAAAATGATGATTTAAAGCCATTAAGGTTTCTTTTTTCAACAGAATTAACTAACCCTTGCGTGAATTGGTCAGAACCAACAACACGCTCTGCAAGCCCATGCGCAGCAAAATTTAACAAGTGCGTTTTTCCAACACCAGGAGGTCCATAGAGAAGTATTGGAAACAACCCACCAACAGAATCCCCATCAATAACAGAATTGACGGCACGAAGCGCATTCTTCACACCAAGATATGGATAAAAGGCTTCAAAAATGTCACGCTTTTTTTCCTTAAAAACCGAAGACACAACAGGAACATTTTTAGGAACCCCCACCAAAGGTTGAGGCTCCAAAAGCTCAAACCTTTTATAACTGAAACTTATTATGATTTTAGACAATAGTTGAAAGTTTTTTTCAGCTATTTGAAAATTGTAAGTACCAGAGGGAATAAGGGTTACAATGCCATCTCCCGACAATGTGATTTTTGACGTATTTAATAAAGTTTTTAAAGGCAGGTAGTTGCTTTCCCCCTCCACCCTTTCAATAATTTTTTCCTTTAGGGCCTTGTCTTTTGAGAATTGCATGAAGAAAGATTTTAAACAGCAAAAAAAGAAGGTCATTTCCCATTCTCAAAGATAAAAAAAAGAAAACCTAACCAACACTATTCAAAGACAAAAACAAGAAATATCGTTTATCATTTTTTTTAGAAAAATGGAAGGAAAAAAAACAACAAAAAAGAAAAAAATTTTAATAATCGGAGCAGGACAGATGGGATCCGGCATAGCACAGGTGTCAGTCGAAAATGGTTACGAAGTTGAAATAGAAGACATTAATCTTTCCTATGTTCAAGAATCAATACAAAGCATATTCTCGCGATGGGAAAAAAGCTGCAAAAAAGGAAAAAAATCAGAATCAGAAATCAAAAGCTATAAAAAAAATATCACGGTATTTACCAAAAAAGAATACAGTGGTTTCGAATTCATAATAGAGGCTGTTTCTGAAGACGAGAAGATAAAAAAAGAAATTTTTAAAAAAATAGGCAGGACAGTTTCAGAAGAGACAATACTTGGCTCCAACACGTCATCGATATCCATCACAGAACTTGCCAAATCCAGCGGATTCCCCGAAAGGTTTATTGGTATACACTTCATGAACCCTGTACCAATCATGCCACTTGTTGAGGTTATTGAGGGAAAAAAAACATCAGAAAAAACAACAAGAAAAACATTGGATTTTGTGAAAAAAATACACAAAAAACCAGCAAAAAGCAAAGACAAACCCGGGTTCATAAGCAATAAAATACTAATGCCAATGATTAACGAAGCAATAGAAACTCTGGAAAGCAAAACAGGAACAAAGGAAGACATTGACACTGTAATGGAACTAGGCATGAGACACCCGCTCGGACCACTGAAGCTAGCGGACCTTATTGGGCTTGATACATGTTTGGCAATCATGAATGTTTTACATGATGGATTCAATGATCCAAAATACAAACCGTCAAAACTCCTTATCCAAAAGGTAAGTGAAAAAAAACTCGGAAGAAAGACAGGAGAGGGTTTCTACAAATACAATTAATAAAGATGAAACAAACACTTGTTCAAAAAATAATAGCTGAAAAGTCAAACAGGAAGGAAGTCAATATTGGTGAAATAGTTATGGCTTCTGTTGATAGGGCTATGGGGCACGACATAACAGGTCCAGCAGCAGCAGCACTATTGAGAGAGGCTGGAATTGATCAGGTTTGGGACAAGGACAAAGTCGTCTTGGTCGCCGATCACTTTGTTCCTGCAAAAGACCTTGCTGCAGCTAAGCTTGGAAAAGAGTTGAGGGTGTTTGCTGAAGAGTATGAGGTTGGACATTATTTTGGAGAGGGAAAAGGCGGAATTTGCCACGTTGTTATGCCTGAAGAGGGGCTCGTTGCTCCAGGAGAGATTGTTATAGGAGCAGACAGTCACACATGTACAAACGGTGCTGTTGGGTGTTTGGCAACAGGGGTTGGACACACCGACCTTGCTGCAGTTTTGGCAACAGGCAAGGTTTGGTTAAGGGTCCCAAAAACAATAAAGGTTGTTTTTAAAGGGACGCCACCAAAAGAGGTTACCCCAAAAGACATGTCTTTGGCCTTGGGAAAAATATTAACTGTTAGTGGAGGAAATTACAAGGTTTTAGAGCTTCATGACCAAACAGAAACAGGGATAAACATGGAGGGAAGGTTGACGATTTCCAACATGGCGATAGAGTGGGGTGCAAAAGCTGGAATTTTTGTTCCAGACCAAACAACAGAATCCTTTATCAAAAAAAGAGCAAAAAACAACAACTGGAAAATGGTAAAACCAGACAAAGATGCTTCTTATGATCAAGAGATTGTTATAGATACAACAAACCTAGAACCACTAGTTGCAATGCCCTTCAGCCCTGACAATGTCACAACTGTTAGAGAGCTTGAGAAAGAAAAAATAAAGATAGATCAGGTTTTTATAGGGTCCTGCACCAATGCGCGAATAGGAGATTTGAGGGAAGTTCATAAGGTTTTCAAAAACAACCCTGACAAACAAACCCAAGTCCCAAGGGTTGTTGTTATCCCGGGTGATCAAAAGATATACTTGGCAGCTGTTCAAGAGGGAATAGCCACAGAATGTATATCAAGAGGATGCGTTTTCTCTACCCCAACATGTGGACCTTGTTTGGGGGGACACTCTGGTGTAATGGCCGCCGACGAGGTTTGTCTTTCAACAAGCAATAGAAATTTTCACGGAAGAATGGGACATCCAGATTCCCTGGTTTACCTTTGCTCTCCACTTGTAGCAGCACACTCAGCACTGAAAGGGTACATTGCAGCTCCATAATTGAAAACAGTTTTTCACTCCTTGCAAAAAATTAGCTGGATAAATGGATATTACATGCAGCTTAAGGCTGTTAGTGATGCCAAAAAAAACAAAGAACATGTATTTTTTTTTGAACACGAAAACATTATTACACTAGGGACAGCATCAAAAAAAAAAGACATCCCCAAAACGTCAAAAGTAAGAGAAAAAAAGATAAAAATATTCCAAACAAACAGGGGCGGAAGGGCAACTTGGCACGGAAAGGGCCAGTTGGTTTTTTATCCCATACTAAACATAAGAAAAAGAAAAATTCAAGCCCCAGAGTTAGTTGAAAAAATTTTAAAAATAACACAAAAAGCACTTTCAAAACACAAAGTTGAAACATCTTTAGATTTGAAAAATCCCGGACTTTACATCAAGGAGAAAAAAATAGTCTCTTTCGGGATGACAATAAAAAAAGGCATTACACTCCACGGGGTTTCTGTCAACATCAACAACAATCAATCGGGTTTTGAGGAGATAAACCCATGTGGAGGGCCTCCAAAAACAATGTCCTCAATCAAACGGGAGACAGGCAGAACTATAAACATAGAATTGATTGCTATGGAAATCAAAAAAAGCCTAATGGAAACACTGTGACACAACATCCAAGCTGGACAACGGTAAAAATACAACCGGGATCAACACAATCTCTAATCAGCCTCTTTTCAAAATCAACAAAAATAACAACAATTTGCGAAGAGGCATGTTGTCCAAATTTGCCAGAGTGTTGGGGGCGTGGAACAGCTACCTTCATGCTCCTTGGAGACATCTGTACAAGAGGGTGTAGGTACTGTTCTGTAAACAAAGGAAAACCTGAAGCCCCCGACAAAAATGAACCCAGGGATCTTGCTGAAACGATACAGCAGATGAAAGCCAAATACATAGTTCTGACAATGGTTGATAGAGATGACCTAAAAGATGCAGGGGTTTCACATATCTTAGAAACCATCCATGAGATCAAAAAAACAAACCCAAATACAAAAATCGAATTACTCGTTGGGGATCTTAATGGAGACCCTGGGCTCATCAGGGAGGTTGCTGTGGCAGACATCGATGTTTTTTCACACAATATAGAAACCGTCAAAAGACTTTATCCAAAACTTAGACCACAAGGAAGATACAAAACAGCTCTAAAGGTTTTAAAAACAGCAGCATATTCGGGAATACAAACAAAAACAAGCCTAATTGCAGGGATGGGAGAAACAAGCAGTGAGGTTTTTGAACTCCTTCAAGACATAAAAAATGCAGGGGTTGAGATATTCACCTCAGGACAATATTTAAGACCTTCACAAAGTCAAATTCCAGTAATCAAGCATCGATCCCCACTCTGGTTTGACATGGTGGAAAAAAAAGCTCAATCGATAGGGATGAAAGCAAAATGCGGTCCACTTGTTAGGTCAAGCTACATGGCAGAGACCTTATATAAATAATACCCCCATAGGGTATAAAAACAATATTTTCAAAAATCGAATATAATTGGCAGTTATGAATTCAAATAAGAAAAACAAAACAAAAAACAAAGGATCATTTGGCGTCGATCAAGAAACCGCGTTCAAGGTTCTTTATCATCCACTTTTAAAAGCAAGACTTTTGGACGAAAGGATGATAAAGCTTTTCAATCAAGGTCGTTTTGGAGGAACATACTTTAGTGGCTGCGGACAAGAGGCAACAAATGTTGGAGCGGGGGTTCACATGGTTGAAGGAGACATTCTTGCACCATCTCACCGACAACTTGGTGCAATGGTTGCCAGGGGGATAACTGCAAAAAGGGTATTGGCCCAAGTTTATTCAACGGCAGAATCTCCAGATGGAGCCCAACAACACCCATGTCATTTTGGAGATCCAGAATTGGACATTGTGAGCCCAACCGGCCATGTTGCCATACAGGTTGTTTTGGCAGCAGGGGCTGCATATGCCTACCTTCTTGATGCATATAGAGAGGGGAAGGTAAAGCTTAACTGGGACAAAGATGGAATAGTGTGGGCTGGAAATTGGACACTTAAAAAAGGTACAAGCTTAAATTGTGCATTTTCTTTTTTTGGCGATGGAGCCACTGCAAAAGGGGACTTTCATGAGTCCATGAACTTTGCAGGAGTTCACAAGCTTCCAGTTATTTACATGGCCGAAAACAACATATGGGCCGAGTCTGTTCATGTTACAGAAAACGTTCCTGTTGAAAGGATAAGTGAAAGAGCCGCTGCATATGGAATGCCGGGAATTACAGTTGACGGGCAAAATGTATTTGAGGTATATTCAGCGGTTGGCGAGGCTGTAAAACGGGCTCGAACCGGAGGGGGTCCAACTTTGATAGAGTGTTTAACATATCGTTACCACGGACACTCAATGATAGACCCAGCCGATTACAGAACTGATGAAGAGGTTCAGGAGTGGAAGGAAAGAGACCCCTTAAAGGTTTTTAAAGAGATAGCTAAAAAGGATGGAATCTGGAGTGAAAAACTAGCTAAAGAAACTGAAAAAAACATAAACGACGAAATAGAAAAGGCGATTGATTGGGTTGAAGAAGAATCAACGAGGCCAAAGCCAGACCAGTTTATAGATGTTACTTTTAGGAATCCAAAATTTAATGAAGCAATAAGAAAAAGATGGGAGAAAAGAAAAAATGTCTAGCAAAAACATAAGTTACATCCAAGCAATAACAGACACAATGTGGTCAGAAATGGAAATAGACGAAACCGTTTTCATTTTAGGACAAGATTCAGGAAGGTACGGCGGAGTTTTCAAGGCAACGGCCTGGAAATCTAAAGATGACGGAAAACCTGATTTGACAAAAAAAATGTACGACGAATTCGGTCCCCTTAGGGTTCTGGACGCCCCACTTGCGGAAAACCTGATTATCGGAGGTGCTGTAGGTGCTGCCTTGTCAGGGTACAGGCCAATCGCAGAAATTCAATTTATGGATTTTATCGATTGTGCAATGGGCCATATAGTCAATCAAGCTGGAACAATATCATTCAAAACAAATGGCTCATGGTGCTGCCCCATGACAATAAGGGTTCCATATGGTGGAGGAATAGGTGGAGGAATGACACACAGCCAAAGCAATGAAGCATGGTTTTGCCATGCTGGGGGTCTTGTTGTTACTGCACCAAGCAATCCAAGAGATGCAGCGGGGCTATTAAGGTCTTGTATACGATCTGACGATCCCTGTGTTTATATAGAGCACAAAGGTTTATACAGGGCTATTACAGGAGATGTCCCAAATGATCCAAACTTCACTGTAGAGCTGGGAAAGGGGAAGGTTGTTCAGGAAGGGAGTGACCTAACAATCATTTCTTATGGCGCAATGTTGCACAAGTGCTTAAGTGCTATAAAAAAACTTGAAAAAGAAGGTGCAAGTATAGAGGTGATAGACCCAAGAACATTATGGCCAATGGATGAAGAGATAATGATTGAGTCTGTTTGTAAGACGGGAAGGTGTGTTGTTGTTGCAGAGTCTCATGCTGCTTACGGGTTTACAAGTGAGGTTGCTGCGCGAGTACAGGAAGGCGCTTTTTGGAACCTCGTAACTCCAATAAGAACCATTGCAGGGCCAGATACGCCTTTTCCATTTGAGGCAGGCATGGAAGCAGCGTACCTTCCATCAGAAGAAGAGATTATAAATTCATGCAAAAGAGCTTTGGGGGACGGATAAATGCCAATCAAGGTCCCAGTACCAGACCTAGGAGTCAGTGTTGTTGAGGCAAAGGTCGCTGAGTGGAAAAAAAATATAGGGGATCACGTAAAGAGGGACGAAGAGATAGGGGTTCTTGAAACAGACAAAATAACTACACCAATAACCGCATTCAAAGAAGGCACTTTGGTTGCTATTTTTGCACAGCCGGGAGATATTGTTCCTGTTGGGCAAACCATTGCAGTTATACAGAAAGAGGGGGAAAATTTGTCAGAAGGCGATATATCAAAACTGAATCCAAACAAATCTCCAACCCCGGAACCAACCCCGGAACCAACCCCGGAACCAACCCCGGAACCAACCCCGGAACCAACCC
>CAYNKD010000004.1:15163-27843 GCA_964397735.1 uncultured bacterium
CGGATATTCAAAAAAAGCAAGATTTCAACAATGTGAAAACAAGCCCAGCTGTTAGAAGGTATTGTCAAGAAAATGAGATAGACCCAAAAACAGTTGTTGGGAGCGGGCCTCAAGGGAGACTACAGATGAAAGACGTTTTGTCTTTCAAAAAACCAAAAACACCTAAAACAAATAATTCCGAACCAACAAACACAGAAACAAGGACCTCGATGAAAGGTTCAATGGCCGTGATGGCAAAACATATGGTTCACTCAGTGTCTACAAGCCCACATTTTTTAATTGTTGACGAGGCTGACATGAGTGAAACCTTGGCTGTTTACAAAAAAACAAAAGAGCAACTTAAAGAAAAAGGTGTTAGGTTGACATTGATGAGTTTTTTTGTAAGAGCCGCGACGCAGGCACTTAAAGACTTCCCAAGAATGAATGTTTCCATTGATGGAGAAGAGCTGGTTACTAAAAACTATAGAAACATTGGAATGGCAGCTAGTGTTGGGGAAAGCCTTATTGTCCCAGTGATCAAAAATGCAGATTTTTTCAACCTTGAAAACCTAGCACTTGAAATCAATAGGCTAGCTATTGCTGCCCAGGAAAACAAACTAACAATGCAAGACATTACAGGAGGAACGTTCACTATAACAAACGCCGGAATGTTTGGAGGTCCTTTAATGTCTGCTCCAATAATAAACCAACCAGAAGCAGGGATCTTAGGGATACACACTGTTAAAGATAGGGCTGTTGTAGAGAACGGAAACATTGTCATAAAACCAATGGTTTATATTTCTCTGTCTAGTGATCACAGGATGGTTGATGGCGTTTTGGCAGTTAGGTTTTTATGTAGGTTCAAGGAACTTCTTGAACACCCAGGACTCTTAGCGACAGGCTCGCTTTCATGAAGTATGACCTTGTTGTGATAGGCGCAGGGCCAGGAGGGTATGTTTGTGCCCTTCGTGCAGCACAGCTGGGTCTAAGGGTTGCTGTTGTTGAAAAGGAAAAAGCAGGGGGAACATGTTTAAACGTTGGGTGCATTCCATCCAAGGCACTGCTAGATTCAACAGAAATTTTTTCCGAAATAAAAAAGAACAACGAACACGGAATAGAAACAAAGGAAGCAACAATCAACTGGAAGACACTTCAGAAAAGAAGAGAGGGGATAGTAAATAAACTAACTTCTGGGGTCGAGTTTTTGTTAAAAAAACAAAAAATTGATTATTTTCAAGGAGTTGCGAAAGTGAAGTCAAGACACACTGTCGTTGTGGGCCGGAGAAACCTTGCAACAAAAAATGTTGTTTTAGCCACAGGATCTACACCTATAGAAATCCCTTTTTTGCCGTTTGATGGATCACAGGTAATCAACTCAACACAAGCCCTCTCCCAAGAAACAATCCCAGAAGAAATGATTGTTATTGGTGGTGGATATATTGGGTTAGAAATGGCTAGTGTTTATAACAGGATCGGCACAACGGTAACTGTTGTTGAAATGATGGATAGCATTGTTCCCTTGATGGACCCCGACATAAGCAAGCAATTAAAAAAATCCCTAAAAAAACAAGGAATTAAATTTAAAACATCAACAAAGGTAACTGGCTCTAAAAAGACAAAAAAGAACATCACACTAAACCTTGAAAAAAACAAAAAGAAAGAAAAACAAACAGCAGAACAGGTTTTAGTTGCTGTTGGGAGAAGCCCAAACAGGGGAGACCTCAACCTGGAAGCACTAGGGGTTAAAACAAACGAAAGAGGCTTTGTTGTTGTTGACTCAAAAATGGAAACATCCCAAAAGGGAGTATATGCAATAGGGGACCTTGTTCCAGGACCAATGCTTGCGCACAAGGCCAGCGAGGAAGGCGTTGTTGTTGCAGAAAGAATTGCCGGGAAAAAGACAACATTTAACTACGAATTAATACCATCTGTTGTTTACACCCATCCTGAAGGGGCCTCTATAGGAAAAAATGTAAATGAACTAAAAAAAGCAGGCGTAGAATTCAAAATAGGTATGTTTCCGTTTTCAGCATCTGGAAGAGCAATGGCAATAGGCTGTACTGAGGGTTTTGTTAAGGTTTTAGCAGACAAGCAGACAGACGCAATTTTAGGAGTTCATATACTTGGTGCAAAGGCTTCCGAGTTAATAGGAGAGGCAGCAATAGTTATGGGCTTTTGTGGAACTGCAGAGGATATTGGTGTTTTCATCCATGCTCATCCAACATTAAGTGAAGCTTTGAAAGAGGCATCTTTAGAGGCTTCAGGTCATGGAGCGATCCATACCTAAGGAGAATAAAATGTTTGAATTAATTTTTGCTCTAGGACCTACTGAAATTGCCTTGATAGCAATAGTTGTTTTAGTACTTTTTGGTCCTAAAAAAGTTACAGAATTCGCAAGATCGCTTGGAAGAACAAGTGGAGAATTTAAAAAAGGGCTTGAAGAAGGAAAAAAGATTACAAAAGACAAAAACAAAGACAAATAAATAAAAAGAAATGCAAGACAGAAAAATGTCTTTGTCTGAACATCTTTCAGATCTTCAAAAAGTTATATTAAGGAGTCTGGGGTATTGCTTTTCTGCAGCTTTGGTTGTTTCTTTTTTTCACGAATTGCTTTTGGCAAGATTCCAAGACCCACTGAAGGATATTGGAATCGAAACACTTACTGTCCTATCCCCACAAGAGGGTTTTTTGATCCCCATTAAGTTGGTTTTGATGTGCAGTCTGATAATTTCATCACCTTTCATTGTCCGAGAAACGGCTGTTTTTATTTGGCCGGCACTAAAAAACAAAGAAAAAAAAACACTACAACTATTTATCATTCCAGCTTTCCTCATGGCAATCCTTGGGGCACTCTTTTCTTGGAAGGTTTTGATCCCGGTTTCAGCAGGGTTTCTTTTCAAAACTACAACCTTTCACAACCTCGAACCAATATGGACCCTTAAGAATTGGTTTACCTTTGTCCAATCAATGATGTTAGCATCAGTGCTTGCCTTCCAATTACCGATATTTATGGGGATTCTTGCGAAGCTAAAGTTGATAAATACACAGACGATTCAGAAAAATGGCCCCCATGCCGTCGTTGTACTTCTTATAGCTTCAGGGTTAATAACGCCTCCAGACGTTGTCACGCAGATCCTTATTGCAACCCCGTTGATTGCTCTTTTTTACCTAAGTATTTTTATAGTAAAAATAAATGAAGATAAAAAATAGAGAAGAGTGATACTTTTTCAATAGAATTAAAAGGTTTAGATTTCAAAAGAACGGAGGAAATATTATGGCAAGAATAGGTGTTTTTCTTAGTAAAGAAGGAACAGGCTTGGAACCACTCGACCTAGACGCTATTGCTAGCAGGTTGGTTGAAAACGTACAGGAGATAAGCCACGTGTTTATACATCAAGACCTAAACACAATAGAGGGGCTTGAGGCAATGGCAAAAGAGATCAAAGAACAGAATATTGGTTATGTTGTTATTGGATGCGGGTCCGTTGAACAAAGAGAAGAAAATATTAGAGAAACACTAAAAAAGGCAGGCATGAACGAATATCTCTTAGAAATTGTTAACTTAAAAGAGATGGTAGCAAATGTTCATCCAGAAGAGCCTGACAAAGCTAATGACAAAGCTTTTCACCTCATTCAAACAGCTGTTATCAAGGTTGAGAAAAGCAAACCACTAAACGAAACACCAATGAGGGTTGAGCAACAAGTTTTAATTGTTGGTGGTGGAGTGGCCGGAATGTCTGCTTCCCTGAGGATTGCAGACGCAGGATATAGTGTTGTCTTGGTTGAAAAAGCTCCTTTCTTGGGCGGGAAGGTCGCTTCCTTGAGAAACCTTTGGCCAAAACTTGAAGAAGCAGAAGACCTTATGAGAAGCCTTTCTATAAGATGTTACCAACATGAAAATATAATCATTTACGACTATTCAGAAGTCAAGGCTGTTTCTGGAGTCAGAGGAGATTTTGATATTGAAATCTCCAGAAAGGCCAGATATGTTGACAGTGAAAAGATACACGATTTCGAAAAAATTGCAACAGATTTAAGTCAAGATTTTCCAAACAAATACGGTCCAAAAAACTCTACAGCAAAAGTTTTATACCAACCTTCTGTAGGCTGTGTACCACCCTTATTTTTAATAGATCCAGAAAACATCAACAGTCCAGAGGTAAAGAAATTAATAACACTTGTTCCAGACGGAGCTGTGAATCAGGCAGAAAAGCCAAAAACAGTTCATGAAAAAGTGGGGGCAATAATCATGGCTTTTGGAGCCAAGATGATGGATGTTTCAAAATTAACAAATTTAACTGCTGCGAATAGTGAAAATGTCTTAAAAGCAATAGATTTTGAAAGCAATATCCAAAAGGACAACGTCCCAGGTTCAATTTTATGGGTTGTTGATGCGGGAAGCAATGATCCAAAAAGGGGTGTTCCTTACGCTTCAGAAGTCCCATTAATGACCGCAGTTAAACAGGCAATATCTGCCAAAAAATCATCAAACAATGAAACCAAAACAATGGTTGTTTACTCAGACCGAAGATCCAGAACAAAAGGGTATGAAGAGTTTTTAAAGACAGCAGAGGAGAAATATAAAGTCGAAATGATTCGAGGAGCTGTTTCTAAAGTTACATCACAGACAAAAGGTCTATCAGTCAGTTTACACAATTTAATCCAGGGAGAAGAACAGCAAATTTCAGTTGACCAAGTTATCTTAGCAACAGAGGTAACCCCATCTCCAGATGCAGAAGAATTAGCGAAAACAGTAGACATTGGTTGTGATTCTTCAGGTTTTCTTTCAGAGACCCATCCGTCTCTAGACCCCTGTTCAACAAGCAATTCTGGAGTTTTCGTTTGTGGAGATTGTGCATCTCCTGGCGATATCAGGGCTGCAGTTTTAACAGCTGAGTCAGCAGTTGCAAAAGCCTTAGCAGTTTTGGGGAAAAAAACAGGAGAACCCTATAGACTGAAGCAGAAAGATGACAAATTATCAAGATTTGACAGCCCTGCACAACAGGTTTCTCCAGAGAGTTTCCAGGAAAATGATGAAGGAGGGATGAATTACACTCGACTAAACACGGTTTTTGGAAAAACAGAAAGCGGAGCCTCTATTCCAGCCTCCCCAACAAGAAATATTGAGCTTACGGGATGGGAGCTTTCAAAATCCATTGCTGAAATTGAGAATATTTGGAGCAACGGCGTGAATGATGGTTCTTGGGAACCCAAGATTACAGGCTTTGCCTCACAACATGGGGGATATCCCCTTTTAGAAACCCTTGGCAGGGAAGAAATTTCATACTCCCCATGTTATCGGTTTTTGAGAATCAGATCAACAGCTCACCTAGATCCACTGCTTGTTCTGAAAAGTTTTTTCAATGGAGCAGATGGTGTTTTTGTTATTGGAGGACCTCTTGGAAGCGGGAAATTCCATAATGACAACTATCTAGCAAAAAGAAGGTTCAAGGCCCTAGAGGGGGTTTTGGATGCCGGTGGGATAGAGCCAGAAAGGGTTAAAGTTCTTTTTATGGGTTCTCATGAGGTTGATGAGGTTGCAGAGCAGTTAAGAGATTTTCACAATACGCTTTCAGATTTAGGGCCATTGGGTATTTGACATGAATGAAATGAGAATCACAATTCAAAGAGAAGCAAGAAGGCTTCTACAACTTGGGAGAGTTAGTGTTGTTATAGGTTATGAGGTAGGACCTTATCCGGGGACAACATCCCCATGCTTTGCCTTTAGCCCAGATGATGCTCAGCGAATTGTTTTTAATAGCTTTTCCGCAATAAACCTAGCAGTTTACTTACCTGGAATCACAGGAAGTGTCGGAATTGTAGCAACGCCTGCAACTGTTAGGTCTATAAAAGAGCTTGAAAAAGATGGACTTGTTGACAGAAAAAATATACACATTATTGGGGTTAGGTTCCCAGGGATTTTGGATCCAAGGAAGCTTGATGTTAATCGAGATAACGAAAATACCCTTTCTGTAAATGAAAACCCAGAAGCTCTTTGGGATTGGGCACTTCACGACCTTTACGAAGCTCCATCAGAATATGACATTTTGGTCGAACCCAGGTGGATGAGTGAACTCAAAAAAGAAAACAAACTAAAAAAACCAGTGCTTTCTAGGACAAGCGTTGAAAGACTTCAGCAAATGACACACAAGGAAAGAAGGGCATACTGGCTTCAGTATTTCGAAGAAAATAAACATCCTGACCACAATAAAAATTTATTTCCTTCCACTTATGCAGGAGGGGACCATCTAGAGAAATTTAAATATATAAAATCAACATATGGGTCAAGTGAATTATTTTATGAACATCTTTCATGGGTATATCAGTCAATGGGTCGAGCTTCAGGGTTTGATCTTTCAGACTTGACTGAAGAGCCCTCCAAGATACCACTCTCGACACTTAGAGCATGGGCAGCAAGAGAATTTCGAAAAAAATTCAATTACAGACCCGGCTTTGAAGATCCAAACCCATTGCTGAAAAAGGAAAATATATAGATTATGAGTGATTACATATTGTCAAAAGCGAAACTCAAATACTGGCTCGAAGACATAAGAAGACGTAATGAACTTTGGGCACCAGTGGGGGAAGGAGATTCTGTAAGTTATTTGAAAAACCCGAAAGGAGAGAATGTAGCAACCGACTTTACAAACAGCCTTGACTGCCCTAAATATATATTTTGCCCACAACAAGATCCAATTTGTAATTACGAAATAAAAGGAAAGGGGAATGTTGAAATTGAGAATCTAGAACCCGACACGACTCCAAGGGTTGTTTTTGGACTAAGGCCACCTGACATTAGGGGCATAGATATTATGGATGCATATCTGCTAAAAGACAATGTTGATGAGCGCTACAAAGCTAAAAAAGAAAACACTACAACAATTTGTTTAGGTTATCACAACCCACCTCCATGTTGTTTTGCAGAATCTGTTGGCGTGGATCTTTTCCCCAAGAAGGGATCTGATATTTTACTAACAGATATTGGAAGGAGTTATTATGTTGAGGTTCTTTCCGGGAAAGGAGAAAATCTAATTTCAGAACACTTCAATGAAGCAGATGACATTGTTAGAAATGAAGCCTGGGAAATACAGAGAAGCACCAAAGGAAAAACAGATTTTGATTTAAATTTGAAAAAATGGAAAGAATTTACAGACAATGAGATATACACATTGCCATACTGGGATGAAATCTATTTGGGCATAATTCCCGACTCTGTCGCAACAAGGTATTTTTATTCAGGAACTTATTTTAAAATTGTTGATGTGTCTAAAGGGAATCATGGTACAAGATATAAAACATGGACAACAATGTATTCTCCGAATTTTTCTACCTTGCCGAATGGGTATGACTACAAGCCCAGCTTAAAAGAAAAATTTAAAGACTGGATGCTGGAAATGTTTCATTTTTTCCCGAAAAGACATGGATTTATAGGCTGTTCAGGAGCTCATAGATGTGTTGCCGGCATGACAACAAAACACGATATCAGAAAAATTATTGCAAATGTGGATTTTGGGACATGAACCTTACACCAAAAGTAGCTAAATTGACAGAGACATCAAAAGAAGGGGTTGTTGGATCTGTTTCTTTTGAATATTCGAAAGAGCTTTCTGCAGGGCAGGTTTTTAAGATTGGAACTTTTGGGATCGGCGAAACATCTGCATGGATAACTGATTCGGAAGAGGGGTTAGCGACAGTTTCATTTTTGGAAACAAACTCAATAACTCACAAAATTATGCTCTTGCCAAAAGGAGAATGCATCACGCTTAGAGGACCTTTCGGCAATGGATTTTCTTTCAAAGACAGCGGTTATAAAAACATCCTCCTGATAAATAAAGATGATGGTATCCTTTCTCAAAAAAAACTTATTAATGAGTTGATTCAACATGGAGCAGAGGTAACACTCATGCACTTTACCTCCTCCCCTAAAAAACCCATCATGAAAAGCTCTTTGGAAAAAGCATGTAATGCAGGAGAGTCTCCAATTAATGGACACATTATCGACATGACAAAAAAAGGCCCCCAAGCGCTCGATTCCTTTATCGCAAAAGAGTTCAAAAAAACCAATTTTTCAAATATCGATGGAGTTGCGCTTTCAGGGAATGAAGATTTTCAGAAATCCGTATGTAAAACCCTAGAAAAAACAAACATAAAAGACAAAGACATTCAAATTCTTTTTAACAGGAACTTTACCTCAGGGATGGGATGGTCTAATCAGGACCTTTACGGAACAACAAATATCTGGAAAGATGGGCCTGTGTTCACTCTCTCCAAAGTTAGAAGGTTCCCAGGAAACTTTATTTAATTCTTTCCATTTTTTGCTAAAAATAAACCAAGAGCAGGAGCAAGATCTTCTGCCCTAAAACCTTCAGGAATTGTTTTAATTGCTTTTTCAGAAACAATACCTTTTAGTAAATTTTTTACCTTTTTTCGTCTTTGCCCAAACATGATTTTGTTGATTTTTAAATAATTTTCAGCATATTTGAAATCTTCTTGATTTTCCCGGTTTTCCAAGGTCAAAATCGCGCTTTCAACTTTTGGCTTAGGGAAGAAGCAACTAGGAGACAGTATCTTCCTTATTTTGCAGGAGTAAAAACATTGTAAAGGTCCCGATATAAGACCAAACGCCTTGGTTCCAGGCTTAGCACAGATCCTTTCAGCAACTTCTTTTTGGACCGTGACAACAGCATTATTTATTTTTTCAGGCCACCTTGCAATAGTCCACAGAATCCTTCCCGAAAGATAATAGGGGAGATTGCCAACCAGCGATCCTGAAGCAGTATGCGCTGTTGGGTCCCACGAGCGAATATCGCCTCGAACAAGTCCTACTCCAAATTTTTCTTCCAGCAACCCCTTCAGCCTTTTGTCAATCTCAAATACAGTTAGATTTTCTTTTTCGGCTATCAGCTCGGTCAAAAATCCCAATCCTCCTCCCACCTCAACTGTCCAAGAAGCATCATGATCCCGAATCAAGTTTTGGAGAAATGAAAGTTCAGATTTATTAACCATGAAATTTTGTCCACGGTGTTTTTTTGGCGGACTTGTTCTAAAGTATTGAGAAGCTCTACCCCTTAAGGATTCTGAAGTTTCTCTGATCTAGATTTCCTCGTAGGAAACCAAAGCACCCGAAACAAACATTGTTGTTTTTATCCCATCCTCTTCTTTAGAGGTGTCCATTGTTACACTTGAGGCGTACTTTATGTCTAGGATTTTTATCTTGTCCTTATTTTTGTCTATCCAGGCATTTATCGCATTGTCCAAAGGGGGGGTTCGATAACCGCCCAGGCTAGATTCCATGAAATGTTTTACCTTCATAGGTAAATCTTAATTCGAAAAAACAAACAAACCTAACCCAATCTTGAATTAAAACTAAAAATAATGTACAACTATTAGATATAAAATTGAAAAACTATGAAAGAAACTTTATCTAAAAGACCAAGAAGAGGAAAAAATCAATTTGTTACTTGCTTATTCCTTTTAGCACTTTTTAACCCTAGCCAACTTGCTAGCGAGGAGCCCTCAAGCGAGGAACTTTTCGTCAAAACATTCCTTGTTGAAGGGGTAATTCTGCCAGAAGGCAGTATCTCTTTGCCGGAAATCACTATTGATTACACCGGAACAAATCACGCTGATATTGCTAAAAATCTGTTAGGGGAGAGTATTGAGTCAGAGACTCCAACAGGGCTTACCAGGGTTATAGATCAGGGCTTCCAAAAATACATAACAACAGAAGGGAAGGAGTTGTTTGTATTTCCACATGGAGGAATCCGATTTGATGCGCCTTTTAAAAGCATTAACGAAATGTATCCAACAACTAGACCACAAGCGGAAAAGGTTTTAGATATATTTTTTGACAATTTTAATTATTTTCCTGAAGATGCAACACTCATCAGTACTTCTGAAATCAATCATCCCGAATACCAATCTTTCAACAATAGCCAAGGGTTGCCATTGGGGTATTCTTACGAGTATGGAAGATATTTCAAAAACGTACCGATAAAAAACGACTTTGTTCGTGCTGTTGTTCTGGGCGGGAGGGTATTCCAATTTTCTTTTTCATGGGGTTCATTGCCTGAAGAAATCGAAGACACGAACAGGGAGCTCATCCCTTCTTGGACTGCTGTAAAAGACGCAATTGAGTACGCTTACAAAAACTTCTTTGCTGGGAAGTTTTATGCAGATGTTCTTGTGACAAGGGTTCAACTCATATACACTTTTGACGGCTTGCAGGAAGCCTGGAAAAAAGACGAACCAAAGAAGCTGGTTCCAGCTTGGGCCATCCAGATTAACAACAAGAGAGAAATCTTGATAGAGGCTTTTTCTGGTGAAATAATACCAATTTATTAGTAAGAAAATAAAAAAATACGAAAATTTTCTAATTGCTTTAGATAGCTTTAAAGGAACGATGAGTTCACTGGAAGCAGGAGAGATTGTTGCGCATGCCGTGAAAGAGCGCTACCCCAAAGCAAAAACAACAATAAAGAATTTTGCCGATGGAGGAGAGGGGACGGTTCGTGCCATTTTAGACAATTACAAACATGTTAAATACATGGTAAAAACATATGGAGCGAACAAAAAAAACATATCTGTAGATTGGTACTTTCTCAAAGATGAAAATGTAGCATTATTTGAGATGGCCTCTGTTGTGGGACTTACGGCATTAACCCAGAAAGATCTAGACCCCGAAAAAACTACCACTTACGGCATTGCTCCAGTCATTCTCGACATCTTGGGGAAAGGAGTCAAAAAAATTTGGTTTGCTGTTGGTGGGACATCTACCCTTGACGGAGGGTTGGGTTTTTTGGACGGAATGGGAGTCGCCATAGAAAATTCACCTTTCCCAAACAATCTACTAGAAGTTAGTGGCAGTGAAGCATTTGATTTTTTTGAAACTGAGCACAGGAACGAAAATCTAAAATCACACCCAGAAAAAGGGGAATGTTTGTTCCCAAGTGTAATTTTTGATATAATTGCTGATGTTCACGCTCCTTTGCTAGGTGAGGAAGGAGCTGTTTTTGCCTTTGGCAAACAAAAAGGAGCCACCCCAGAAAACACTGCTCTTCTTGAGGAAGGGATGGCGAATTTTTCTTATGCTGTTAAGGGAAAGACACAGGATGCTTCCTTTTTAGAATCAAGAGGATTAGGGGCAGCCGGCGGAATCTCACTTGGGCTTTCGTTGTTGTTTAAGGTGAACATTAAAAATGGAGCTGATTTTGTTATGACGAAAACAGGTATTAAGGAAAAAATGAATGATTTTGATATGGTGATAACCGGCGAAGGGCAATTTAATTCCCAAAGCAAACAGGGAAAAGGGCCTTGGGCTCTTGCATCTTTTGCAAAAAATAACGATATCCCAGCCTTGATCATCAGCGGATTGACAATTGAAGAAAAAGACAAAGTCAAAGACTTTCATTTTTTGGAAACTGCAAATCTTCTTCCAAGAAACAGAGCTGAAGCTCAAAAGAATCTTTTGAAGGCCACAAGAAGATGGCTCGATAATAACGAGGTGTGTAAATAATGAAACAAAACAAACTAATTGATATGGGGTTGATAATTACAGAAACTCTTGCAAAAATTGCTGAAAAAACTGCATCAAAGGGTGCAACTTTAGGGGATATTGAAAAAAGCTTTAAGGATCATGAAGACTCAATAGGGCTTAAAGCCAAGGTGTTTGTTGACAGGTATGCTCTAAAGTTTTTAGAGAATTGCCCCTTTGTTAGAAAAGAAAATAATGATTGGCACTTGATTGCAAAAAATCTGAAAGCACACAAGCTTGCTAAAGAAATTCTCGAGGAGGGTGGAGATTTTATCCTCGAGCAAAAATTAAGAAGCATGGTCGCAAAAAAGCTAAATCAAAAAGTCGGTGATACAAAACTGTATTTAGAAATTGATGACGATTTTGCAAACACAGAATTTTTAAATTCAGACTACCAGGTCGGAAGAGGGAGGATTTGGGGGCTTTCAAACTGGTGGTTAATCAACAATATGGCGATTGAGGTCATCAAGTCAGAAGGCCCTTTAAAAGAGAAACAATTACTTATGCGAGTTGCAGAAAAAGAAATGCTTGCTGAAAATAAGATACCAATATTTTCTCCAAATATAGACAAAAGACTCTTGTCTGAATCAGGAAATTTGTGGGATGTAGTAAAACCCAAGAAGAAAAGTCTGGATTCCCCAAAAACAGGACGTTTGGAGATAAAGATAAGGGAAGAGATAACAAAAAAAATAGAACGAATTCTAGAAAATCAAGAATCAAAAAAAAGCTTTTCAAGAGAAGAAATAACTACCACCTTAATTGGTTCGGCGAAAGGTTCGCGCAGTTCTCATTATGGAGAAATGCTTGATGAAATACTATCCGGATTTGAGCAAGATGAAACAATTACAAAAGTTCGGTTCGAGCCAAAGAACCCATCATGGATTAAATCTGAGAGTTTGCCAAAAATTAACATAAAGAAATTATCGGGGATTATGCCTTTGGCATATCTTGAATCCAGTTTGCTCGGTGATGATATTTTTGATGAAGCTCTTTATAAAAACCTTGCAAACCCAGCACTTTATTGGCTGGATGGAGATTTTTCTGAAAAAGGTTTCCCTGAAGTTGAACCACTTTTAATACTAACTTTTAATGACTTTGTCAACGATGAAGTCAATTATGTTTCACAACCCCTCTCGAATGCGATACAAGGTTCACTATTGGGTGCAGG
>CAYNKD010000005.1:0-25701 GCA_964397735.1 uncultured bacterium
AAATATCAAACAGAATAATGAACGAGGTAAATGGGATAAATCGCTGTGTTTATGACGTCTCCACAAAACCGCCTTCAACAATTGAGTGGGAATGATGGAATTTGCTTTTTGTGGATAGAATGACTGCTGGAGCCAAAGAACAAATCGTTGCGGCACGATATTTCCGCAAAGCCGCCATCAAACATCAAATGGGAGCAAAAATTCTTAGAAAAAACCATGAATAAACTTGGAAAAATCCTTTTCTCGAAAGAGGAAATCAAAAATAAGGTTAAGAGTATTGCAAACAAAATAGACGATGATTACCAGGGGAAAGAAATTTCTTTTATAGTCGTCCTTAAAGGAAGTTTCATTTTTGCTTCAGATTTAATAAAAAACATAAAGGCCAATTGCGAAATAGACTTCTTGGCAATTTCATCTTTTGAGGGAACAAGCACGACCGGACAGGTCCAAATAAAAAAAGATCTTGATCTCTCAATCGAAAGCAAACATGTAATAATTATTGAGAATATAGTTGATACCGGGCTTACATTGAACTATTTGAAAAAAATAATTCTTGCAAGAAATCCTGCCTCTGTAAAAATAGTTTCGCTATTGGAGAGAAAAGCCAACAGGGTTAAAGGTGTTCAAATTGACTACTCCGGATTCCAGATAAAAGATGATTATCTTGTTGGATATGGTCTTGACATCAACCAAAAGTTTAGAAATTTAGAAGAAATAAGAAATCTTGAAAAAGTGAGGAAATAAATATGGAAAATGATCCAAAAAAAGAACAATTAGAGAATGCCCCTAAGAAAGAAGAGGTTGGAAAGGCAAAAGAAATAAAGCCAAAAAAACTAAATAATAGAAAAGGAATTGTTGACATGACTGATAGGCATGGATTTATAAGGGTTGACAGATGGAAAACAAGCAGTGATGACGTTTTTCTTCCTCAATTAATTAAAAATAAATTCAAACTACAAACCGGAGACATCGTTGAAGCAAAAATAATCCCACCAAGAAAAATGAGGAAAGAAAAACATGCTGCAGCCTTAGATATTATTTCCATAAATGGATCATCTTCACCTAGAAAATATATAGCCAACAGAACAGCTTTTGAAAAATTAACCCCAATATACCCAAATGAAAGAATCAGACTTGAAACAACACCACTAAAAACAACAGCAAGGATAATCGATATTATTGCACCAATTGGACTTGGACAAAGAGCATTAATTGTCTCCCCTCCAAAAGCTGGGAAAACGACAATCTTAAAAGATATAGCTGATTCGATTTCTCAAAACCATCCAAAAGTTGAATTATTTGCATTGCTGATTGATGAAAGGCCGGAAGAAGTCACAGATTTTGAAAGGTCTATAGAGGGAGAAGTCATATCAAGCACATTTGATGAAAGACCGGAAAATCATACCCATGTTGCTGAACTAGTTATAGAACATGCAAAAAGCCTAGCAGAACAAGGCAAAGACGTTGTAATACTTTTGGACTCTATAACAAGATTGGCTAGAGCATACAACCTGACCGTGAGCTCAAGTGGAAGAACTTTATCTGGAGGACTTGATCCTGCAAGCTTGTATAAACCAAAAAGATTTTTTGGTTCAGCAAGGAATATAGAAAATGGAGGATCTTTGACCATTATTGCAACAGCACTTGTTGACACAGGGTCAAAGCTAGACGACATAATCTATGAAGAATTCAAAGGCACAGGAAACCTAGAAGTCCATCTTGATAGAGGCCTTGCAAACAGGAGACTGTATCCAGCTGTAGACATAAACAGATCTTCAACCAGGCATGAAGAGCTTCTATACCATGAAGAAGAATTAAGAAAAATATGGAAACTAAGGAGAATGCTTTCCTCTTTAGATGCAGTAGAAAGTCTAGAAGTTATGCTCAATGGAATAAACAGCCATAAAACAAATGTTGAATTCTTAGAAGGAGAAGAACTTAATAGAAATACTGGTAATATAACTTTTTAATGGATGATAGAGACAAAATTCGCAATGAGGTTTCAATTGTTGACACAATAAGCGAATATACAAAATTAAAAAAAACTGGCATAAACTGGACAGGGCTTTGTCCTTTCCACAATGACAAGAATCCATCATTTTCTGTAAGTGAAGAAAAGGGGCTTTATAACTGTTTCTCATGTGGAGCATCCGGAGATATATTTAAATTTGTACAAGAAAAACAAAATTTAGAATTTTTTGAAGCTTTAATATACCTTTCAGAAAAACACAACATAGAGCTAACGGGAAAAAGGGAAAATTCAAAAACATCTTATTTTCAAGTTCTTGATGATCTCAACAAATGGCTTGTCCAAATATTTAGAAATTCTGACTATGGAAAACCTTTTAGAGAATATATGGAGAAAAGAGGTTTTGAAAAAGACTGGTGTGCAGAGCATGGCATCGGAGTATTTCCCCCTCAGGGGAAACTGCTTAAAGAATACCTCCTAAAAAAAGAAGGCCTTGAAAAAGAGGTTTTTCTAGATATTGGGTTAATATCCAGGAAAAAAGACTGGGAACCCTTGGCTGAGAGATTGTCCTTTCCTATAAGAGATGGCATTGGAAGAATCAGAGGATTCTCAGCACGAACCCTTAATGACAAAAACAAAAAGATAGCAAAGTATAAAAATTCCATTGAATCAGAAATATTTAAAAAAGGACAACTTTTATACAACTGGCACAATGCAAAAAAAAGCAAAGGACCTCTGATAGTATGTGAAGGTCAAGCTGATGTTTTGAGGTTTGAGCAAAAGGGAATAGAGGGTGCGGTTGCAGCGATGGGGACAGCTTTTTCAGAGAATCAAGCCTTTATGGTCAAGAGAGTGAAGAGTGAAGCAATCATAGTGATGGATGCAGATGACAAAGGGCTAATGGCAGCAAATAAAGCAATCGGAACTTTTTTAAAAGCTGGAATTGAACCCCTGGTTGTGATTCCTCCCGAAGGCAAAGATCCTGATGAATGGCTGAAGGAAAAAGGAAAAGAGGGATGGGAGAGTGCAAAAAAACAAAATGCTCTTGATTTTAAATTACAGCAAATAGTTAAAGAGGAGAATGGCCTTAAGACTGAAATTTCAAAACAGCGAGCAATTGAAAAAATAAAACCAATAATTGAGAATATCGATAAAGATTTTTTACAAGATCAGATAATTGAAAAAATATCTCAATCTTTTGTTCTTCCAAAACATCTAGTAATTAGTGAATTGAAAAGAGGGAGTCAGAAAAAGAGGGAAAGCAAGGAAGAGGGAAAAAGAAAGTTTGTATCTGAAGAAGAAGAACTTTTTAAATATCTTTTCAAGAATCCGAAGAAATGGGATTTGATTTCTGAAATATTAAATGAATACAATCTTGATGATTTTCAAAATGAAAAAATAAGAAATATTTTTTTCGTAATGAACAGTATCAAATCTGTAAACCCAAAAATACTAGCAGAACAGCTAGAAGAGAGAGAAGTTTCCTTTATGACAAAGTCTTTAATATCAGAAGAAAAAACAACAATTGAAGATGTTGAAGAAATTTTAAAAATATTAATTTTAAGAAATTTAAAAAAGGAAAGAAGGCTTATTTCAATCTCTCAAAAAAAAGACAAGATTAAAAAGATAAATGAAATAAATAAAAAAATTAACAACATAAGCCAAGAAGGGGTCCCCGGATGGAACGAACTCTAGATGTGCATCTCTTCAATCTTTATAAGGACACTGGACGATTCCATATCTATTGGATTCAACAGAGAAGAGTCACCTTTTAGGAAATTCGAATCTCCAAAATTCTTTACACATAAAAAAACAAAAATAATCTCAGGAATAGATAAAAAGGCTGGTGGAACTTGGTTTGGGCTAAATGAAAAAAAAATATTCTGCCTTGTTACAAATAGGTATGAAAAAAAATCATCTAAAAAAATCTCAAGAGGCTTGCTTCTCCTGAATCTTCTTTCGAAAAAAACAATTAAAGAATGTCTTTTTTATGTCCAGCAAGAAACAAACAGCAACTCCTATGATGGCTTTAATTTGATATTCGGAAACATCAATCAAGTCTTTTATGCAAACAACATTACAAAAAACATAAAGGAATTGAGGAAAGGGATATATTACCTTTCAAACAATCTAATAAATGACAAGAATTGTGAAAGGATAAAGCAATTTAAGGAAAAGTGCAAAAATATAAATCATGAAAATTTCAAATCTGAAATGAAAAAAAACCTAGAATCAAAAGAATTAGAAAACAGATACATTCAAAGAATCTCTTCGAATGTATTGAAAATCAAAAAAAAAGAATCATTTTGGGAATTTTCCAACATCAACAATGAGTTTAAAGACTGGCAAAGCTTAGACCTGGAAAGACTATTCGAATAAAGTCTTTTTGAACTCAGTCATGATCAAGGGGATATTCTTTTTTTCTGAAGACTCACAATAAACTCTCAAAACAGGCTCTGTTCCACTTCCCCTGACCATTACCCAGCTATTGTTTTCAAAATTCAACTTTATCCCGTCTTTTGTGCTGATTTGATTTTTGCCTATACCAAACTTTTTAGACAAAGCACTTACATGTTTTTCTGGATCTTTCCTTATGGAGTCAGAGACTTTGCTTTCAACCCTCAAATCCTCTCTTTCATAGTGGAAGCTCCCATATGTGTCTCTCAAATTCTTTCTCAAGTTTCTTAAAGTTTTTTTTTCTTTTATGAGGTATTCAATAATTTTTAGAGAAGCCAACAACCCATCTCTTTCTGGTATATGGAAACTAAATCCAACACCCCCAGACTCCTCCCCTGCAATTAATGCATCTCCGCTATCTAGATATCTTGAAAGATGCTTAAAGCCGACAGGGGTTTCAAATAATTCAACCTTATACTTATTTGCAATCTCATTCAGCCATAAAGAAGTTGGAAGACTTTTTGCAATGTTCCCCTTTTTCTCCTTCATGAGTATCTCTGCAATAATTGCAAATGTTTCTTGCGGCCATAAAACCTCACCTCTTTCATCGCATAAAGCAAACCTATCCCCATCTCCATCAAAAGATATTCCTATAGAGTTTTTTTGAGAGGAAAGTATTGAATCAGAAAGCACTTTTAAATTTGAAGGAATGGGTTCCGGGGTTATGTTTCCAAATGTTGGATCTTTAAAATCTCTAATATATGAAATGGCCATGCTTCCAGGATTAATAAAAATATTTTTAAATAAATCTATCTGAGCACCATGCATAAAATCGACAAAAATACTTCGCTTAGATTTTTTCAATAAATTAAAATCGATTAATCCTTCAATCTCCTCTCTGTAAAGCTGATTGAAATTTTCAGGAACATGGGGTCTTAATCTTTTGTCAGACATGTCAAAAACCTCAGGTTCAATTTCCGATTCAATCTGAGAAATTATTTCTGAATTTAAAGGCCCTCCATTTGGGCCTTTCAGCTTGACCCCTAAATACGTATGAGGGTTATGGCTTGCTGTAATTTGAACTCCTAAATCTGCTTCTAATTTTTTAACAGATAAAGACAAACTTGGAGTAGGGCAAAATGATTGAGAAAATAGAACATGGCATCCCTCTGAAATCAAACACTCTACAGCTATCGAGGAAAAATCCCTGGCCTTAAACCTAGTGTCGTATCCAACACAGACATGAGCTCTACCATCAACCATGTCATTTATTCTTCTTCCTACCGAATGCATCAGCCTTCTTAGGTTGTATTCATTAAAACCAAAACCAATCTCTGCCCTCCATCCATCAGTTCCAAATTTAATAGGGTTTGCCATATTTTTTTATCCTAATAGAGATTATGATAAAGAATTATGGACACAGTTTTTGAAAAAGCCAAGAGCCTGGGTTTGAACTTAGGCCAATCTGAAGAAGCGAAAGCTATAAGAAGAGCTCAAGAATCCTTAGCCAAAGATGAAGAGCTAAAGGGTCTTTTAGGTCAAATGCAGGCTTTGCAAGATCAAGCTTACGGAATGAAGGCAAGAGGAACTGAAATCCCTCAAGAGTTACAAAAAAAAATAGAAGCAGTTCAAATGAAAGTTGAAGCAAAGCCAATTTATCAACAATTCATTGCTGCTCAAATGAATTTTGAAAAACTTATGCAAAAAGTAAACAAAACGATTGAAGAGGGAATGAAAGAGGGTGGGGAAAGAAAAATAATTGTTCCTTGAAAATGAGAAAATATATATTTATTTTCTTTTTAGCTACAATCCTTCCGTCCTGTTCTAGCCCTTGGGCAAAACAAGAAGATTTTCAACTTGATGGATTAGAAAAAATAACCGTTCAAAACATAACAATAAAAAGAACAGTTGTTGCATATGGCTCGATTAACCCTTTGATTCAGGTTGAGGTGAAAAGTGAAGCTTCTGGAATAGTTTCAGAAGTTTTGGTAGAGAAGGGAGATAAGGTCTACAAAAATCAAGAATTAATAAAGCTGGATGAAAAATTACTAAAGTCAAAATTGAATCAAGCCTTAGCAACGAAAACTTCTTCAGAGGCAAGCTTGAAGTCTTCAGAGCTTGAGCTAGAAGCATCGAAAAGAAATCTTGAAAGAACAAGAGAGTTGGTCGATAAGGGTTTTGGAACCCAGGAAGAGCTTTTTCAGGCTGAGGAAAGGTTTCAGAGATCTGAATTAACTTTAGAAATACAAGAAGCAAATCTTCAAGAGGTCCTTGAAAGGGTCAATGAGGCCCAAGAAGAGCTTGACAATGCAACAATATACGCAGCTTTAGACGGGACAGTCTTAAACCTCTTAGTTGAAGAAGGGTCTGCCGTATCTTCTGCAACAGGTGGAATGGGTGGTGGAACTAGCTTGTTAGTAATAGGAAACATGCAAACCATGAAATTCTTAGGACTGGTTGATGAAACTGAAGTTAGCAGCATCCAGGAAAAGATGAAATGCAACATACAAGTTCAAAGTCAGCCTGAATCAACCTTTGAAGGAAGTCTCTATAGGGTTTACCCTATGGGTATTGATGTTGGTGGAATAATCAATTATCAAATGGAGGTAAGAATAGACAATTCAGAAGATAAGCTTCTCCCAAAAATGACTGGAGAGGCCAGGTTCATTGTTTCTGAATTTGAAACTGTTGGTCTTCCCGATACAGCTTTGATTTTCGAAGACTCAAAAACATTTGTTTGGAAGCTAGATGAAAGAGGAATTCCAAAAAGAACACTTATTACTGTGGGAAAGGTTGGAGATGAAAACGTTGAAACATTATCAGGGATTTCCATTGGCGATGAAGTCGTTAATAGGCCTCCGGCGGACTTGGAGATGAAATTAGTTAGCTCGAAGCGTGGCAGAGGCAAAAAAGGCAAATAAGAAAACAAATGTCTTTAATTGAATTAAAAGATATATCAAAAATTTACAAAACTGGAAAAATAGCTTTTAAGGCATTAAAAAATGTAGACCTCACGATAGAGAAAGGAGAAAGCCTTTCTATCATCGGACCTTCAGGATCTGGAAAAAGTACACTAATGCACATTATTGGCTTACTGGATAAGGCTACAACAGGAAATTACATCCTTGATGGCGAAGACATCAGCAATGTAAATAGTAATAAATTAGCCACTTTGAGAAATCAAAAAATTGGATTTGTTTTTCAGAGCTTTCACTTACTTCAAGGAACAACGGCATGGGAGAATGTTGCACTTCCTCTTTCTTATTCAAGGAAGAACAACAAAGAGAAAAAGGATCAAGCAATCAGGTATTTAGATTTAGTTGGACTGAAAAAATGGGCCAACCACAAAAGTAATGAGCTTTCTGGTGGACAAATGCAAAGAGTTGCGATAGCAAGATCTCTTGTAAACAACCCAGAAATAATACTTGCTGATGAGCCTACAGGAAATCTTGACAGCAAGACGGGTGAAGAAATCTTAAAAATTCTAGAAGACCAAAAGAAAAGAGGCATAACGGTCATACTTGTTACACACGATCCTAAGATTTCAAAAAAAACTGATAAAACAATCGAGATACTAGATGGAAGAATTATCTAATGTTTGTTGAAAATATAAAATTTGCAATAAGGGCAATATTCTCAAAACCGCTCAGATCTTTTTTAACATTGATCGGAATAACGTTTGGAGTTGCTTCTGTAGTTATAGTTACAGGTATAGGAGAAGGTTTTAAGAAAAATTTTGAAGAAAGCATGGCTGGACTCGGAACAAACCTCTTGGTGGTCTATCCTGGAAGAAATTACGACAGCCTAATTGAAACAAAAAAGAGAGTTCAGCCTCTAACTGTTGAAGATGCTGAAGAGATAGAAAAATTACCTCATGTTAATTTTGCAGCACCTGAAGTTTCAGCTCGAGAAATTGCGAGAATAGGTAATAGGAATTTAAATGTTGATGTAAGGGGGGTAACCCCTGCTTACTCCTCGGTTAGATCTTACGAAATAGAAAAAGGAAGATTCCTGTCCCCTTTAGATGTTGAAGGAAAAAAAAGAGTTGTTGTCATAGGCCCTGCACTATGGGAAAAACTACTTCCTGGACAAGAGCCGATTGGGGAGAATATAGTTTTAGGTGGTGTGTCTTTTGACATCATAGGAGTCTTGAGTGCAAAAGAAGGTGGAGGAAGGGATGATGGAGGTTTTTCAAGTGCTGACCAAATAGCATTAATTCCAATCACAACAGCAAAATCCTTTTTTTCTGGAGGAAAAGGAGTAGGAACAATCAACGTAGAAGCAAGATCTCTTGGAGACATTTCTTTAACAGAGCAGGAGATTATTGAACTTTTGAGAAAAAGACATAATATAAAATTTTCTGAAGGGAATGATTTTGGCATCTTTAATTCGGGAGAAATAGTAAATACCGTAAGTGGGTTCATAGATGGCTTCAATATGTTCCTTCTTGCCATAGGAAGCATATCCCTTCTGATCGGAGGCATTGGAATAATGAACATCATGCTTGTAACTGTCTCAGAGAGGACAAGTGAAATTGGCTTGAGGAAAGCTCTTGGTGCATTGAATAGAGATATTCAAGTTCAGTTTCTTGTTGAGGCAGTAACTCTCGCTTTCCTTGGTGGGCTTTTGGGCATGCTTATTGGATATTTAGGAATTAGCGGCATAGCAAAAATTCCAGATTTTCCAGGAGAGCCACAATTCAACATGAAAGTATTTTTCATATCAGCAGGTGTTTCAATGTTGATAGGCTTAGTTTTTGGCTTGATCCCGGCAAACCAAGCATCCAAACTAGATCCAATTGAAGCTTTGAGAAGAGAGTAATTTGCAAAAAAAACTAGAAACAAGAACCTTTAAAAATTTTTTAGGAATTTTTTCAAGCAAGCTAACTGGATACATAAGAGACAATCTTTTTGCTTCTAATTTCGGTAGTGGTTCAATCATGGATGCCTGGGGTCTGGGTTTCGGATTTCTCTCTTCGTTAAAAACAGCCTTAATTGACATTCCACTTGAATCAATATCAATTCCAATGCTCTCAAAAATTTCAAACCAAAAGAAGAAACATGAAATTGCAAGTGGATCTCTTTTGGTAAAGTTGATAATCTATTCAATACCTTGTTTAATTTTAATTTCACTTTTTTCTAGAAATATCGCAACCCTCTTAACCGCATATAGGGATACAGATATTGAGCTCTTGTCTAGCCTGATAAGGGGTCTCTCGGGTTATTTAGCTGGTGGAATAGTAAGCATATGGGCAAGTTCTGTTCTGAGAAGTCAAGGAAGAATGTTAGCAGCATCTCTAACCCCTATAATCCTCAACATTTCAATAATTGGGTTTATATACTTCATGAAAAAAGACCCAGTTGAAACTTTGACACTGGGGGCTGGATGGGGTGCATGGCTTGGAGTAGCTTTTCAACTCTATGCATTTCATGCCGGAAACAGATGTCCAAAAATCAATTGGACAAACAGGTACCAAAAAGCATTTGAAAAGAAATACCCAAAGGGCGCAAGTATAGGCATATTCCAAAGTTTGACATTCATTAGCACAAGATATTACGCAACATTGCTAGCAAGCGGATCTGTTGCATGGCTTTATTTTTCAACAAGACTGATACAGGTTCCAAATTCTTTAATTGGAATCTGTATTGCACAAGCATCACTTCCAGAACTTTCGAAAATTTCAAATTCAAAAAATCCAAAATTCTCCAAAGAGTTAGAAAAATCTTTAAAAATGGGGTTCTTTATAGCGTTGCCCTTAACAATATATTTCTTCTTTGAGTCAAATTTTTTTACTCAACAACTTTTCGAACGTGGGGAATTCACATCATCAGATACAAATCAAGTTTCTGGGCTTCTGAAGATACTGTCTCTCTCTTTGCCTTTTGTGATTTTTGAATCAATCCTTACAAAAGCCTACTATGCTATAAACGAACATAAGGAATTGATAAAAATAAAATTCATACAATTCTTAAGCTGTCTTTTGGTCTTGTTTATTTCCTATCATGGAGATTTCGAAAACAAACTAATTGCCGTTCCTTTTTCTTCGATATTTTCAATCATTGTAGGTGTTGCTTTTCTTTTGAAAAAATTTCAATTAAACTCAAGAAAAGTGTTTGTCTGCTTTAGGAAGACGAGAAATTTTCTATTTTTTACACTGACATTGTTCTTGATTTTAGAAAATTTTGAATTAGAGATATTTAATTGGTTAAAAATCGCAATATGTGCCTACACAATGTTTTATATATGGAAAAATGAAATTTTAAAACATGAAAATTAAAGTGCTTGTTTGCGGAGGTGGAACAATAGGGCATGTTACGCCAGCTCTTGCATTGCTTGAAAATGTAGAGCATGATTTAATCTGGCTTGGAACAAACAGAATAGATTTAAAAATTTTAAATAAGAAAAAAATAAAACACCTTGACCAAAATTTAACTTCAGGCAGGAATATTCAAAGTATAGGCTTGCACTTAAAAGCAATCTTAAAAGCCCTAAAGGTGTTAAGGAAATTTAAACCTGACCTAGTCATAGGGACTGGCGGATATGCAAGCTTTCCAGGAATAATTGCTTCAAAAATAATGAATAAAAAAATCATACTTATGGAACCCAACGCAAAGCCTGGATGGGCAAACAAGATTCTTTATAAGCTTTCAGAAAAAATAATATGCCAAAAAAACCTTAAAGAATATTTTGGAACAAGGGCAATACCTCTAGGGGTTCCTGTTTATAGAAAATATAAAAAAATAACAAAAGAAAAATCGAGAAAAAATCTTAGCTTGAATGAAAATCTTTTTGTTATAACTATTACAGGTGGAAGCCAAGGGTCCGAAAAATTAAACAATCTAATATTGAAATCTTTAGAGGAGATGAAAAAAGAATTCTCAAACCTCTTCATACTTTGGCAATGTGGAAAAAATATAAAAAAAATAAAAAAAGATTTGAAAGACAAAAACATATTGCACATAACTGAAAACTATAGTGAAAATCTGGACAATTGGATAAGCGCTGCTGATATTGTTTTTTGTAGAGCTGGCGCATGCACTCTTTCTGAGATCAAAGCATTAGGGAAAAAATCAATAATTGTTCCTTTAAAAGGGGTTGACAGTCACCAGCTGGAAAATGCAAAAGAGCATTCAGTGGAATACCCTTCAAAAATTATTGATGAAAATAGCAGCACTTCATTTCTTTTGAAATCTATGAAAACTCTGGAGTCTAAAAAAAATCCAGAGCGAGAAGGTTTGGAAAACTCACAAAAAATTTCTAAACTAGTCTTTGATTAAATTTTTAATATTTTTAGATATATATCCTGGATCCTTATTAGTTCCAATTAACAAAACCCTCTTTTCCTTGTTGAATATTTTCAAAGGAATGAAAATTCCGTTCAAGCTTTCCCACTTCATCAATTGAGAATTTGCAAAATCCAAATCTTCAGAAGACAAAAAATAATAAATTTCAAAATTATCATCAATCATCAGGATATCTTCTTTTGTTTTCAACTCTCTCTGAAACTTCAACCTTTTTCCATAATGAGCTTTTATCAAAGAGGGGGTTCCCTGGAGTCCAACACCTTGATCGAGAAAAAAAGTAATCTCATCAGAAAAATTCCCCTTGTATCCATAGGTAGAAAAAATACAATCTGTAAATTCTGGTAAAAAATACTCATCAGAATAGTCAAACTTACTCAGATTGCAATCATTTTTTGTTCCAGAAAAATCCATATTATTTGATTTTTCAGGATGAACTGGGGGGGAGAAGTCTAAACAAGAATTAAAAGAAGACACTATGTAGAAAATTAAAAAAATAAAAAAAATCACACTTTTTTCAAGACTTTCTTTATTAGCATCAAGGCTTTAGAAATAACATCCTTAGATATATCTAAAACTGGCCTAAACCTTAAAGACTTGTCTCCACAACCTAAGATTAAAACACCTTCTTCAACAAGGTATCCCCTTACTTCATCTCTAATTTCTCCATTTGGCAAATCGAAAGCACACATTAATCCTGACCCTCGAACATTTGTCACTAGTCCATCAAAATCTCTGCCCATTTTTTCCAATTCCTGAATCAAAAAATTTCCGACCTTTTCGCAATTTTCAAGAAGGTTTTCTTTTTCAATGATTTCAATATACTTTGTTACCCTTACCATATCAACCAAATTTCCCCCCCAGGTTGAATTGATCCTGCTGCTTACCTTAAAACAATTGTCAACATCGTCTATGCGGTTGCCAGCTGCTATTCCACAAACCTGGGACTTTTTCCCAAAAGAAAAAATATCTGGCATTACACCTGTTTTTTGCCATGCCCACCAACTTCCAGTTATACCCATCCCACACTGAACTTCATCAAAGATCAATAAAACATCGTTTTGGTCACACCAATCCCTCACCCTTTGTAAAAATTCATTTCTAAAATGATTATCTCCACCTTCGCCCTGTATCGTCTCCATCAAAACCGCAGCCATTTGGTTTGGGTTTTCTTTCTCAAAACTGCTTAACTTAGACAAAAATTGATCTTCATCTTTTTCAAGACACTTAGCAGAGTCATCAGTTTCGGGAAAACTCCTGTAAGGGGAGGGGAGCCTGGGCCAATTAAATTTAGGAAAGTACATTGTTTTCTTCGGATCTGCAGTATTTGTTAAACTTAATGTGTAGCCAGTCCTCCCATGAAAAGATTTTTCCAAATGAGCAATTGAAAGAACATTTTCGTCAATATCGACTTCCATTTCTAAGTTCTTTCTCATCTTCCAATCAAAAGCAACCTTCAATGCATTTTCTACCGCCAAAGATCCGCCCTCTATAAAGAAAAGGTGTGGGTAATCCTTTGTTACTATTTTTGACATTACTTGAACAAAGTCAGCATAAGGCTGTGTGTAAACGTCTGAATTAACAGGCTTATGAGAGGCTACCAAGCCTAACTTTAGCAAAAACTCTTCCTCGATTAATTCCTTATGATTTATTCCTATTGGCTGGCTAGCAAACATACTAAAAAGATCAATATATTCTTTACCGTCTGAAGCATCAACAAGAATTGCACCCTTGCTTTTTTCAAGGTCTAAAACTAGATGGTATCCATCTACCAAAATACTTTTTGATAATTTGCTCCTAACATCAGAAGCCATTGTCTTCCATGAATTTTTTCCTACGATTTTTAATTTATTTTTCATTAATAACTACTCCTGTTCCAGCCTGAACAAGACTGTGTAAATGAATTATCCCAACTAAGCTATTTTTACCATCAACAACAGGCATTACGGTAATCGCATTCGATTCCATTTTCCCAATAGCAAAACTTGCTAAATCATTCTCATTTAAAGTTTTTGGATTTTTATTAGCAACAACTGATATCTTTTCGTTTAGAAGGCTGTCGAAAGATTCTCTATTTTCAAAAAGCCTCCTCAGGTCTCCATCTGTAAAAATACCTTCAATCTGGCTTCCTTCAACAAGGACAACCGCCCCAAGTCTTCCACTTGACATCTTTATAACACATGACCTCAACGAATCTTCAGGACTAACTTTTGGCAGATTCTTCTTCGTCATCCATTGAGAAACTTTTGATAAGGAATTTCCCAAAGAACCTCCAGGATGATACATAGCAAAATCAGTAGGGGTAAAATTTTTATTTTTAGCCAGTACAACTGCCAAAGCATCTCCTATTGCCATCATTACTGTTGTTGATGAGGTTGGTGCAAGATTGTGTTCATCTGCCTCACGTCTGACAAAAGAATTAAGGACTGCGTCTGCTTCTTTTGCAAGTACTGAGCTTAAATCTGCAGTAAGTGCGACAATCGGAATTTTCTTCATCTTCAAAGAAGGAATCAAACCTAAAACTTCACTCGTATTTCCCGAATTAGAAATCAGTAAAGCTACGTCGTTGCTTGAAATCAAGCCCAGATCTCCATGCAATGCCTCCCCTGAGTGCAAAAAGACGCTTGGAGTTCCTAGGCTTGCAAGAGTTGAAGATATCTTTCTTCCAACAAGCCCTGACTTGCCTATCCCAGAAACAACACAACTTCCAGAACATTTCATGATTAGGTTTACTGCAATGTCAAAATTCTTATCAATATTCTCAGAAGCAGCAATCATTTCCTTTGACTCGTCTAATAAAACTTTTTTTCCAAGATCTTGAAATTTACTCATCTTCTACTACCCTTGTCATTTTATTCTTTATAAAGTTCTGCTCATCCAAAATAATGATTTTTGCCTTATGCTTAGGTATACAAGCCTCTTCACATATTTTCCAATTAAGGATTATCACCTTGTCTCCTTCTTTGAAAAAATGAGCTGCTGCACCATTCAGGGTGATTTCTCTGTCCTTCAATTCCTTGATAACATAAGTTTCAACCCTGTTTCCATTCGAAACATTAAGAACTGATATTTTTTCAAAAGGCAAAAGGCCAGACTCTTTTAGTAAGTCTGGACCTATCCCGCAAGAGCCTTCATAATCAACATCAGAAGCTGTAACAGTTCCCCCATGAATCTTACAATTAAGCATCTCTCTCATATCTGCAAACCCCTGTTGTCTATAAGTCTAGTCTGCCCAATCCAGACTGCTGTTAAGACCCTAGATTCTTGATTCAAGACTTTCAATTCCGGTAATAATTTTTTCGACCTCACTTCTAAATAGTCAATTTTACTAACTTTTCTTGATAAAAAGTCAATACCAACTGTTTCTAATTCTTTCTTGTCCCTCAATCCATCGTTCCAAAAAGATCTAACTCTCTCTAATGCTCTTGATATATAAACTGCTTTTTCATAATCCTCATCAGAAAGATATGAATTTCTAGAAGAGATAGCAAGGCCATTACGATCCCTTACAGTCCTTACGCTGACTATAGATGGTCCATTAATCCTTTTTGACAAGTCCTTTATCAGGACAAGCTGCTGCCAATCTTTCTCCCCAAATACAGCAATATCGGAATCAATCATTTGAAATAATTTTTTTACAACAGTAATAACCCCATTGAAAAATCCTGGCCTGCAGGCTCCTTCAAGTATTGATCCAAGGGCCCCAGAATCCTCTGTTGCAAGAGGTCCATCTGGATAAATTTCACTCAATTTTGGGAATAAAACCTTTTTTGCACCGCAGCTTAGAGCATAGTTCAAATCCTTTTCAGAATTTCTTGGATATTCTTCAAAATCTTCATTTGGGCCAAACTGTGTTGGATTCACAAATATTGAGACAATTGGATCTCCAAGTTTTGCAGCTTTTTTTATCAAAGAACCATGCCCTTCATGAAGCGCACCCATTGTGGGGACCAGAACTCTTTTTTTCATTATTTAAATTTTTTTATTTTTTCAACAACATCTTCATCTAAAGACCAAGATTCCTCAGAGGCTGGGTACCTTCCAGACTTTACAGAGTCTGAAAAAGAACCTATTGCATCATTTATGCTTTTGGACACATCTGCAAAAGGCTTTTTCAAAAATTTAAAATTTTCATTTTCCCAGCCAATCAAATCATGAAAAACTAAAATTTGCCCACGACAAAATGAACCACTTCCTATTCCGATAGTTGGAATACAAAGATCCTCTGTAATCTTTTTTGCCAATTGAAAAGGAATGCACTCAAGAACTATCGCAAAAGCTCCAGCAGACTCTAAAAGTTTTGCCTCTTTGTAAATCTCTTTAGACCTTTTTAAACTTCTTCCTTGAACTTTATATCCTCCAAATTGTTCCACCTTCTGTGGAGTAAGCCCAATATGGCCCATAACAGGAACTCCGTGATTCGTAAGGTGTTCTATCAGGTTACAAACCTCTCCACCCCCTTCAATCTTTACTGCATTAGCTCCTTTTCTCACCAATTCACATGAATGTTGGGAAGCTACCTGCAAGCCAGACTGGGAAGACCCGAAAGGCAAATCTGCAACGAGCAAGCTTTCATCTACAAACTTAGAAACAGCCTGTAGGTGATAACTTATCTCTTTTATACCTATTGATGTCGTGTTTTTGTTGCCCAGAATAACATTTGAAAGTGAATCTCCAACAAGAACAACATCTACCTTTGCCCTTTGTGCAGAAATAGCTGAAGGCCTGTCATAAGCAGTAATAGCAATAATTTTTTCATCTTTTGAAAAATTTTTAATTTTTGGAACTGTAATCCTCATTGAGAATATTCTAATTTCTAATCAGTAATATATTTAATAGTTTTAAGATAGAGGTGTTGTGTTGTTGCGTGTAGAAAATTTAAATAAAAGTTTTTCCGGAAAAGCAGTATTAAAAAATTTAAATTTCAGTATTTCAGAAGGAAGTATTGTTGGTTTTTTGGGCCCAAATGGAGTAGGGAAAACAACAACATTGAGAATACTTTCTGGACTTCTTCCCCACGACAGCGGGAGAATCTTTTTTGAAGGAAAGGAATACTCCGAATATGATCATTCAATAAAGAAAAACATTGGGTATCTCCCTGAGAGAATTCCCCTTTATTCAAACATGACCCCATTTGAACAAATATCTTTGGCAGCAAAATTGCACATGATAGAAGATCCAAAGAAGGAAATAGAAAGGATAATGGGATTAACCCAAGTTGAAAAAGTAAAAGACAGATTGAATAAATTCCTTTCAAGGGGGTTCAGGCAAAGGGTTGGCTTCGCACTTGCCCTAGTGGGCAATCCAAAAGTTATTTTTTTAGATGAGCCTACAACAGGGTTAGACCCTAAGCAAATTGTAAATTTTGAAAAAACAATTAAAAAAATATCTGAAATTGGAACTTCTTTTGTTATATCAAGCCACAGGCTAGAAATAATCCAACAATTATGCTCAAGGGCTTTGATTCTTGATGAAGGAACGATAAAGTTTGATTCAAAAATTGAGAAAAAAAACCTTAGAAAGGTTTATCTAGAAACTATAAATTCAAAAAACGAAAATGAAGATAGTTAAAAAAATAATTCAAAAAGAACTTAATGGCTACAACAAAGGCATAAGCATCTGGGTTGCAGTTGCAGGATTGCTCCTTATACAAGGTTATTTCTTGACATTAAACTTGATAAGTTACTCAAACCCATTCTCAACACCAGGAGATTGGAATGATGGGCCGATGACAGTTCTTCTTTTGGATTGTTGCTTTTTAGGCGTACTGTTCTCTCCTTTCATAACAATATCAACGATATGCCTAGAAAGAAAAGAAAACACTTTGGATTTTCTTTTATCACAGCCAATAAGCTCCTCGAAAATAATCCTAGGAAAGCTAATAGCGTCGACATTGTTAATCTTTTCAATACTTTTCCTTCCTACGATTGGGATTGTTTGGCTAAGTAAGTTTGGGGTAATTGACTATGGACATTATTTAAGTGGTCTTTTAGGGGTACTCCTTCTTTCTTTTGCTCTCTCGGGAATTGGTATATTTATTTCATCAGTAACGGAGAATCTGACAACGGCTTTCGCTATTTCTTTTCCTGCATTTCTTTCATTTTGGTTTATTAGCTCCCTCGATAACACAAATGTCTCAGACTCCTTGGTGCTTAAAGGCTTTTCAGAATTGGGATTTCAACAAAAATTGAGCAGGTTTGCTGAAGGCATTATAAATACTGAAGACATTGTCTTTTTTGTCCTTTTTGGGATTTTCTGGTTCTTCATGACGAAAAAAAGCATGGAGCTGAGGGGGTGGAAGTGAAAAAAGAATCATCCTTGAAAATCCATATTGCCTCAATGCTGATAATGATTGGATCAATATTTACTTTGCTTTATCTCGTCAAAGAAAAAAATTTTACAGATCCTGAATTCTCTATCTCCTTTTCAATATTGATTTTTGGACTAATGTCAAAAAACAAATCTATAAAAGAAAAGAGAGATATCCTCCACCACCTTCCATCAGTAATATTAACTCTTTTCCTGTTTGGAGCAATTTTCACAATCTCAAAAATATATTCAGTATCTCTAGATTTAACTAAAAACAACATGAGGTCAATCTCTGAAGAAACAATAGAGATGGCCAAAAGCATTGATGAAAAGATCGAAATATTTGCATTCCTTGACGATTCTGACGAAAAAAGGCCGAATCTAGAAAACATATTTAAAAAAATAAGGAAAACAAACAAACTCATCCATTACAAATTCGTAAATCCTGACAGAGAGCCATCAATAGCTTCAAAATTCAATGCAAGAAAAAACCAGATATACCTGCTTCAAAATGAAAAAAGAATCATCCTTGACACTAACGACGAAGAGGGTGTTCTAAATGCTTTTTATGGCTTTTACAAAGATGTAAAAACAATATGTTTTGTAGAAGGCCATGGAGAAAAAGGCCTTTATGGAGAAGGTGGGATGACAACAATAAAAAACTCCCTACTAAACAGAGCTTACAAAATTCGAACAATTGAGCTCTATGCAGAAGATTTAGGAGACTGTGAAGTATTAGCAGTCATTGGAGGAACAGGGAATTTCATTGAGCAAGAGATAGAAAAAATTTCTTCTTTTGAAGATGTTCTGATTATGTTTGAAGACTATGGAGAAAACCTGCTTTCAAAATGGCTTGCATCTGAAGGAATAGACTTTAGTGAAGAGTACATATATGACTCTTATGGAGAAGACTGGGACCCATTGATAGTCTTGGCATCTCCAAACAATCTCACATCGCACCAAACAGTAGATCAAATTGATGAATTTATACTTTTTCCAACAGCAAAAGCGATAAATGGCAAAAAAACAAATTGGATCAATTCTGATTTGATCTATAGCGGAATTCAAACATGGATAGAGTCAAGCGGAAACAATAAGAAAGACGCATCGGAGAAATCTGGGCCATTTTTAATTTCTCTCGCACAGGAAAATGTAGAAACAGGTCAAAAAAGAATCATTGTTTCTGATTTTGACATAACAAACAATCAAACACAGCAAATGCTTCCCGCAAGCAATCAACTTGTTTTAAATTTGTTTAATTGGCTTTCAGATAGAGAGAAAATAATAAACATACCTAGAAAAAGTAGAGGATTGAATCCCATTTCAATCAATGATAAAGAAATTTTAAAAATAATAATGTTATATTTAGGATTAATTCTTGCAGTCCTGTCTCAAGCAATAGTGACTCAGGTAAAAAGAAAAAGAAAATGAAAAATAAACCACTTTTAACTTTGTTAATTCTTGCAACCTTGGGAATCCTTGCAAAAAATCTCTTCAAGCCTGAGGTAAATAGCTTCAAGTGGATAAACAACACAGCACCAAGCGAATTGCTGATTGGAAAAAAGTCAACTGACGAAGAAGTGCATCTTATCAAGCTTGCGGAAAAATGGGTTTTGAATTTCCCAAATGGATACAGTCTTGAAAAAACAAAGCTAAACAACCTCCTAAAGTCTCTAGAGGACTTAAAACCTCTTGATTCTTTTGATGCTATTGAAAATTATGAAGAATATGGTTTTGGAGGGAACGAATTTAAGATAGTTTTAAGGGGAGACTTTGAAGAGTCAGTTTTTTTTGTTGGAATTAGCAAAGATTCAAAAAGATCTTACTTGAGGTTTAATGGAGAAAATCAAGTTCACTTGATACCTTTAAGTTTTCACCAACTAATAAAAGGGGAAAAAGAAGATTGGGTCGACAAGAGACTAACAAAAATAAAACCTCAAGAAATTAAGAGCATTTCAGTTCACGTAGACACAAAAGATTTCAAAATTTCAGACATTGACGATCTTGAAAGGGTTGTTCTCTGGGACCTAAGAAGAACACAGGGTAGGGAGTGGCGTGAACTTGGTAAAGATTTACCTGTTTCATCTACTGCTGTAAAAAACTTGATTCAAAGAATATTAACAACAGAAGGGAAAGAGTTGAACCACAAAGATTTTCTAAAGGTGCCTGCAATAAAAATATCTATAGAGAAGCATGAAGAAAAAATTCCTTTGGAGATAATGATTGACCCTTACGGCGATCACTGGGTTGCATGGGGAGATTCTTTTGGAGGTTTTTATATGGATAAGACCTGGACTCCAAAATCCATAATAGGTTCAAGAATGTCTATTTATAGGGAAAAGTTTCTTGACATTCAGCCTTGGGAAGAATATGAAATTACAACACCAAAGAACTCAAGGGTTTCCATAAAAGGAGACATAGACATTGAAAATCCTTGGGTTAAAATTTTCAATGAACCCTGGCCGTCAGAGACAAAACCAGCTGACATGACAAAACTAACAGAAAAAAAATCCCTCAAGATAAATTGGGCAGAAGAGAAAATTCAACTCGATATTTATTTTTATCCAAAAGAAAAAGTAATTCAGTTTTCACAATCGGGAATAATGTGGGAATTTCCTCAATACTGGTGGGAACAGCATGAAAAAACTTTAAATGAATAAGCATTTATTAATGGGAGCTAATGATTTTGGCCTATTTGATCCAATAGACAAAGGTATAGTCAGGGCATGTAAAGAAGGGATATTAAAAAACGTAGGGATAATAAAATCTAATAAAAAACCTAAATTCCTTAAAAGTTTAAAAAAATTAGATGTTGATCTTGGCATTCAATTAAATCTAACAAAAGGTAGCCCTGTATCGAAGAAAGGAATAGATTCCCTTTTAGGGAAAGATGGTGATTTTCTAAAAAATGGACGTGAAATCTTCCTTAAGTCAAAAATAAAGGAAATCAACAAAGAGCTTTATGCCCAGTTAGTGAGTTCAAAAAAATCCTTTAGCCCGAAATGGTTAAGCTGTTCTGACTACCTACAGAACAATCCAAAAGTTTTTAATATTGTTTTAACTATTGCAAAAGAGGAAAAACTCCCCATAAGGGCAACATCAAAATGGCAGAGAGAAATAGCAAGGAAAGAAAATGTAAAGACAGCAGACTATTTTGTTGAAGATTTTTATGAAGAACCAGGCATAACTGTTTCAGGTTTTTTAAAAATATTAAAAAATTTAAAAAAGGGAATAACTGATATCTCTTGTCACCCTGGCTCAATGGGAAAAAAAACTATTGAAAATCTCCATTATTCTTGGCAGAGAGAAATAGAACTTTCAACACTAATAAATAAAAAAATAAAAACATTTTTCAATGAGGAAAAGTCAATTAAATTATTGAAATTTAGCGATATTTAAAATGATCAAAAAAGGAAACATTCAAATACTGGACAAAACGTCCCTTAGCAATTCCATTAAAAGTGCAGCAATTACAGGAGAAGTGCTAAAAAGCATAAAAGGTTTTATTAGGCCTGGAATAAGAACTTTGGAAATTGAAAATATGGTTGTTGCAGAAATAAAAGAAAGAAATTCAAAACCTGCATTCCAAGGATACAACAATTATCCTTTTGCAACATGCATAAGCGTTAATGAAGAATTTGTTCATGGCTTTCCTTCAGAAAGAGTATTGATGAAAGGAGATATAGTTACAGTTGATTTTGGCGTTATCTTCAACAAGATGTATTCTGATTCTGCATACACCTATCCCGTAGGAAAAATATCAAAGAAAGATATGGATTTCTTGGATTGCGTTTGGGATTCCCTGTACGAGTCTATAGATCAAGCAGTCCCTAAAAACAAAACAGGAGATATAGGTTTTGCAACTCAAGAAGTTCTTTTCAAGGGTGGATACACCCCTAGTAAAGAGCTTTTTGGCCATGGAATAGGTACGGTCTTGCATGGAGATCCACTAATTCCTAACTTTGGGATAAAAGATACTGGGGAAACATTACTAGAGAATCAATGTATAGCAATTGAGATAATGGCATCACAAGGAAAAACAGAAACATACACAAAATCAGATGGATGGACAATAGTTACGAGAGACCATTCTCTTACAGCACACTACGAACACACGATAGTCGTCGGAAGCCCTCCTATGATTTTAACAAACTGTGACCTTTGGAAAGAGAAGCCTTCAGTAATTTTTTCATGAAAAAGATTATTGTTTTGGGGGGAGGGTGGTCAAGAGAGAGAGAGGTTAGCTTGAAATCCATGGATCAGGTTTACACCATTTTAAAAAACCTTTATAAAAATACAGAAAAAAAAGATATAAAGAATGGGAAAAGCCTTCTTGAACTTTTGAAAAAAGTCAAAAAAGACACTCTTGTTTTTCCATGCTTGCATGGAAGAGGGGGGGGAGAAGATGGAGCAATTCAATCTTTTCTAGATCTTCACAAAATAAGATATGTTGGATCTGGGCCAAAAGCAAGCTCTTTAGCTTTAGACAAAATAAAAACAAAAAAAATACTTGCAGAAAAAAATATACCAGTACTCCCCCACAAGGTTTACTCCTCTGAAAAAAAACCTTCTTTTGAGGGGTTTGGGGACAGATTGATTGTAAAACCAATAAATGAAGGTTCCAGCATTGAGACTTATTTGATTGCTGAAGATGGACAATGGGAAAACTTAGCCCTGAAAGAGAAATGCTTTGTAGAGCCTTATGTCGCTGGAAGAGAATTGACAGTAGGGGTAGTTGAAGAAAAGGAAAAAAAAATTGCATTAGGGGCTGTTGAAGTTGCACCAAAAAATTCAAATTTTTACAACTACAAATCAAAATACACTCTTGGAGAGACTGAATATATCAAAAAACCTAAGAACCTGAATGAATCAATAATTAAAAACTTAAAAGAATATGCGCTAATTGCTCATAAGTCACTTGGGTGCAAGTCCTTCTCAAGGTCTGATTTCATTGTTGATAATCAGAAAATTTGGTATTTAGAAACAAATACAATTCCAGGAATGACAAAACTAAGCCTTCTGCCGCTAAGTGCAAAAGCAGAAGGGTTAAATTTGAAAAAGTTTCTTATGATGATTATTAGCAACTATGAATAAGCATCCATGGAATCTTTTTTTTAAGAATGTAGAAAGCCTTCTATCTGAACTCAAGCCTACTGAAGATCACAAGCCTTCTCTTAGAAGGGATGACAAGAACATTAGCTTTATTTGTACAAATTCAATCAGATGGGGGGGTTCTGACAATTCTGTATTAAAAGAATTAAAACCTTATCCGTTTGTAGAAAATGTCAAAAACAGCAACAAGGCGCTTGAAATTAATTTAAATTATCAAGATATTGCTGAAGCTTTATTTGGTTTCTATAAAAATGAAAAAAACATACTTTTAAATAAATCTTCTTCTGAAAGGTGGATGGTTGAATACTCCCAGCCAAATACACATAAGGCTTTTCATATAGGGCATTTCAGAAATGTTGTGACTGGAGATTTTATAGTCAAGATATCAAGAACTTTTGGAGTTGATGTAATTTCTGCCAATTACATTGGAGACATAGGGACACACGTTTTAAAAGCACTCTTAGGCTGGGAAAATAAAAATAAACCTGAAGCTCCGGAGGAAGGTGATTTGTCAAAATGGCTTGGTGGTTTTTATTCTGAATGGGCACAAAAAGAGTCTGCATCAAAAGAGGAATTCCTTAAAAGAATCTGGGACAACAAAGAAAAGATCAATAAGTTTGAAAAATTTGAAATAGAAAATAATTTTAAAAAATTCAAAAAAAATAAATTCTTAATAAATAAAATCTTTCAACACTTCAAGGAAAAAAAATTCACGGGAAAAGAATTTGCCGAATTAAACTCAAGTGCAAAAAACTGGGAAAAAAATATAAACTTACAAAACGAAATTGCCCAAAGATGGAAAGAAAAAGATGGAACATTGGTAAAAGATTGGGAAAAGACAAAAGAATGGTGCTTAGACGCCTTTAATGAAATTTACAAAATTCTTGAGATTGAATTCCAAAAAATTTACTATGAGTCAGAGCTGGAAGAGGAGGCTGTAAGAATTTCAAGAGACCTCCTTGAAAAAGGGCTAGCAAAAGAAGAAAAAGGTTCGGTTTTTGTTGACTTTAGAAAAGACCCCTACAATGAACCGAATTTAGACATCTTGCCTTTGTTGAGGTCAGATGGACTCCCTTTGTATTCTGCAAAAGATCTTGCTCTTGCTAAATTGAAAAAAAATCAATACAAAACAGATAAATCTTTCTATGTCGTTGGATCGCCACAAGGGTTTTATTTCAAGCAAATATTCAAAATTTTAGAGAAAGATGGAAATACATCGAAATTAACCCATATTGGATATGAGATGGTAGATCTTCCAGAAGGAAAGATGTCAAGCAGGTCTGGAAACATCGTAGCATTTTCCGAACTGTGGAATGAAGCAAAAGACTTTGTAAAATCAAAATCTAGTCAAAAAATATCCTCTGAAGATTTGGATAAAATAGTCATTGGAGCCCTTAAGCATTTAATGTTTTCAAGAGATTTTAATAAGAAAATATCATTTAAATGGGATGAGGTTTTATCCAATGAAGGAAAAACAGGCTCTTATCTACAGTATGCTGCCGTCAGGTGCAAAAGGGTTCTGGAAAAAAGCAATAAAAAACCGAATCTTCAATACATCTCAACAAATATGAACGAAGAAGAAAAAGCTCTCCTCTTTCAGCTTTTCACAATACAGAATGAATTAAAAAGATCTTTTGAAAAAATCAGCCCAACACCACTTCTAGAAGCTCTTCACAGGCTTGCAAAGTGTTTTTCTAACTTCTATCATTCAAGTCCAATTATCAATGCAGACGAAGAAACAAAAAATTTCAGATTAAATTTAACTCATTGCACATTAAAAACCTTAGAAGAGTCTTTGAAAATTTTTGGAATATCTGTACCGGAAAAAATGTGAGTATATCTTTAAAAAACATTCGAAAAAATATTGAAGGAACTCAAGCCTGCGATAATGTATCTCTAGATATAAAAAAAGGCCAGATAGTTGCCCTCTTGGGGCCTAATGGTGCTGGAAAAACTACGACAATAAGAACCTTGATAGGTCTTTTAAAGCCTGATTCGGGGAAAATACTATTAAACAACCATCCAATTGATTCTTTAAAGTTGAGAGAATCTGTTGCTTATGTTCATGCTGATGCTGGAGTTTACAAAAGATTAACCCCTAGAGAACATATACTTTTTTGTTTAAGAGCAGAAGGGTTAGGAGAAGATGAAGCTATCAGAAGGACTAAAAAATATTTAAAAATGTTTAATGTTGAAGAATATTCAGAAAAACGAATGGAAACCTTGTCGACAGGAAACAGGCAAAGGGTTTTGATTGCAAGAGCTCTTGCAAGAAATACGGAATATCTAATACTTGATGAACCAACAGCAACTCTTGATCTTGTAGCAACAACAAAAATAATAGAGGACCTATGCAATGCAAAAAAGAAAAATAAAGGATTGCTGGTTTCAACACACCAAGTTTGGATTGCTGAGAAAATAGCAGACCTAGTTGTTGTTTTGTCAAATGGTAAAACTATTGCAAGTTGGAAAAAAAATGAATGGCCCGAAAAAACTCTTTCTGAATCTTTTTTGAAAGTTGCAGGACTTTAGCTATGAGGTGGAATAGGGTAAAGGCAATATTCCTGAAAGATGGAACTGAACTGATAAGAGACATCAGGACAATAATTGCAA
>CAYNKD010000006.1:0-25035 GCA_964397735.1 uncultured bacterium
TAATTTGAATCATGGATAAACAAATATCGCTATTAATTCTTGCTGCTGGGATGGGGTCTAGGTATGGTGGGCTAAAACAAATTGAAGAAATTGGACCAAACGGAGAATCTCTAGCAGAGCTAACAGCCTATGATGGATTCAGATACGGCTGCAATAAAATCATTTTCATCATCAAGGAAGAAAACGAGGAAGCAATAAGAAAAAAATTCAAAAATGTTTCAAAAAAAATAAAAACGGAATTTGTAATACAGAAAAATCCAATAAAAAAACGAGTGAAACCACTAGGAACAGGACAAGCTGTTCTATGTGCAAAAGACTTCATCAACGAGCCTTTTATTGTGGCAAATGCAGATGACCATTATGGACCTCAATCAATCAAAATGCTGGTTGAGTTCCTGAAAGAAAATCAACAATCTGCAATAGTGACCTTTCCGCTGAAAAAAACCTTGTCAATACACGGATCGGTATCAAGAGGAATTTGTGAAATAGACCAAAAAAATAATCTTTCCAAGATCAAAGAAACACATGGCTTAAAAGGCCCATCGAAAAAAAATACACCCGTATCAATGAATCTTTGGGGTTTTCAGCCAAGCATCTTTCAAGGACTCTCAGAAAGCTATAAAAAATTCCTTAACCAGCTAGAGGATGACAGTTCTGAATTCCTTTTACCTGAATTCATTGAGGAAAAAATAATAAAAGAAAATCTTAAAATAAAAGCTCTTTACTCTGATGAGGAATGGTGTGGAGTCACATACAAAGAGGATTTTAAACATGTGAAAAATGAAATTTCAAAAAAGTTCGAAGAAGGGAAATATCCTTGTGATTTCTCCTAAAATCCCTCTTGCTGACCTCTTCCCAGATTCTCCCTTTAAAAAAAAACTCCTGACTGAAGATCCGAATTTCAGTAACCTCATTCATATAAAAAAAGGGCTGATTAACAACTCATGGAAATGGAATAAATTTCTAATACAAGAATTGAACCAGGATGTCTTTAAAAACGTAAATATCGTAAATAAAAATTATTCCAAATTGCAAAACCATCTAGAAGGAAAAAACGGCATCAGGGTTCCAAAATTATTGACGCAGAAAGGTGCATGGAGGACATTTGAATACATTCCGAGCGAAACCTTCCTAAAGCCAAAAAATGAAAATATGGCTTTCAAGACAGCTTTTGCTTTTGGGAAATTTCAAGAAGCATTCCTTGATATGCCCTTAGGTGAAATAGAAGAAACTATACCAAATTTTCACAATGTTGAATCAAGGATACTTCAACTTGAAAATGCAGTAAAGACGAACAAGGCATATAGGAAAGAAAAAATCCAGCAAGAAATCGAAAAGGTTCTAAAAGAGAAGTCCTTTTGGTTAATGCTTTCTGAACAAATGAAAAATTGCCAAAAGAGGATAGTTCATTACGACACAAAAATTAGCAATGTTCTTTTTTCTAAAGACGATAGCGTGAAGGCAATTATTGATCTGGACACAACAATGCCGGGATTTACATTTTTTGACTATGGTGACATGATTAGGTCAATGTGTTCAAAATCTAAAGAAGATGTTCGTGATACAAGAAAGGTTCAAGTTGACACCAACCTGTTTGAAGCAATAACAGAAGGTTATCTTGCAGCAACAAATGAATGGATAACACCTTTTGAAAAATCAAATCTTATGAATGGTGTAATGTATATAATTTTTGAAAATGCAACACGGTTTTTAACAGACTACATCAATGGGGATATCTATTTTAGAACTTCAAGGAAAAACCAAAACCTGGACAGGTTTAAATCACAACACAAGCTCTATAAAGAATTTAAAAGAAATTTTCAAAAATATGAAAAAATAATATTTTCAATTTAATCTTTTTTGTTGAAAAAATCTCTCAATTCTCGAAAACCACTTCTTGCTGTCGTAAATGAAACAAACAAAAAGATTAACAATCCAATAAATAAGAAATAAGTCCAAAAACTTTCCCAATCCATCATTTCGCTCCTTCAGTATGATTTTTTTTGTCAGGAAAAACAAGAGAGCCTAAGACTAACAATACAACTGAAAGAATAATAGTGAACAGTCCTAGCTCTGCTGAGCTCAGTGAATTAATTCTTGGTCCTAAATTCTCCTTAACAGGACCCAATCCAGATATTGCCGACAGCCCTCCAAGAATTGCCAAATATGCTCCAACAGTGCTTGCTTTTTTCCAATATAGACCTACACCAAGCAATGCAAAAGCCCCTGTAAAATATATCGCTCCTGATATAGCCATGTAATCCCAAAGGTCTTGTCCCAATGGATACCATAAACTCCAAATTAACAAAAATATACCTATTAAAAAAATGATAATACGGGTAATTTTTAACCTAATTCCATCTTTTAATTTACCGCCACAAAGAGGATTGATGACATCTTCGGTTAAAACAGAGCTCCAACACAAAAGATAACTATCATGCGTTGACATAAATGCTGCCAACATCCCTGCAACAACCAAACCCAAGATGCCGGTTGGTAAAATTGCACCTAAAAACTGAGGGAAAGCCTCAAGGGTGTTTGCCGGCAAAGGAATTAAATTGTCTGTAAAGTAAACAACAGCACATATGCCTAAAAAGTTGGGAATGAGGAATCGTGCCAAAAAGCCGATTGAAGACCATTTATAAATCTTTTTTACCGTTTCTGTATCTTTTGCAGCACATGCCCTCATAACAGCAGTTTGCCAAACAGCACAAGATATAAGCCCCATAAAAGCCATCCAAACTACATAATCGATTCCAAATCCGTCAGAATGAAAAGGGTTAAATCCTGCAGCTCCATAATGGTTTTGAGCAGTTTCAACAATATGTTCCCAACTTAATGTTTTGATAGATATAAATACAGCAAGAAGAAGGCCTATAGACAAAACTATAAATTGAATGAAATCAGTAATAATAATGGAGAACATTCCTCCAAGCATTGTGTAAAAGAGAACCAGCACTAAAAGAACACTCATCACTATCTTCAAATGAAAATCTGACTCCATTCCTGTTACCCCGACAATAAAGGTTCCTCCAGCATTTAGGAACATTCCCATGTTCAAAATCCCTGATAAAGCTAAGATTAACCCCCCTAGGATTCGAACTCCTTTTGAAAATCTTTTTTCATAGAATTCAGGGATTGTCATAACTCCCAACTTCCTCAAAGGAACAACAATATATCCGGTCCAGCCAACAAGAAGACATACTAGACCTGCAAGCAAGGCTATATGGAAAGAAGCAAAACCTCCGGTTAACCCTTTTTGGGCTGCATACATAACAGTAATCAATCCCAATTCAGACCCAATCATTGTTGCAACACCTAAGCCTTTGCCGAGGGATCTTCCTGCAACAACGAAATCAGACATATTTTTTATATATTTTCTAGATTGATATCCAATGAAAACAGAACCTGAAAGATAAATAAAAACAATAACCCAGTCCAGTAATCCAAAATTTGTCATTTTATTTTCGCCAAAAACATAAAAGATTTAAATTAATCGTATTACCATAATGACGTTTTGTATAAAAAAATCTTATTTTTTCTGTTTTTTTTATCCTTAAATAGCTGTGCAAAAGAATTAAAAGTGTGCAATTTTGAAAAAAATCCTGAGAATTGTGTACTCATGATTGGGTTTGTGCCAAGCCAACAAGCAGAAACTCTCAAAGACGACATCAAGCCATTGGAGCATTATCTCCAAAAAAACCTTCAAGAAAAATATCCTGGCTTGAAAGTTGAAAGTTTTGTTGCTGTTAAATACATGGGCTTAATTGCCGGCATGAAGGCAGGAAAAGTTGATATAGGTTTTTTAGCTCCATTTTCATATCTTTTATCTTACAGAGATACAAAAAAAATAAACAAAGCAACCCAACCCCTTTTAAGAACAATAAGGTTTGGAAAAACAAGCTACAGGTCACAAATAATTGCTTCAAAAAAAAGCGGAATAAAGACTATTGCAGATGTTGAAAATAAACTTTTTGCATTTACAGACCCGGCTTCAACGAGTGGTTTTTTATACCCTCAAATTACACTACTTTCAGAAGGAATTGATTATCGTTTGAATTTAAAGAATTATGCAATGCTAGGGAGTCATGACAATGTCATTCAATCAATTTACAGAGGGGATTGGGATGCTGGTGCGACCTTTGAAGATGCCCGAAAAAATTTTGTTAAAGATTTCCCTGACATTGCCCCTGGCTTAAAGGTGAAAATTACATTCTTCCCTCAATTGGAGAACAGTAAAATTCCCTCAATTGGAGAAAATGAAGAAATCGACTGGTGTCCTCAAGGGCTTCTTGAAAGAAAAGAAATGGAAACAACATTTTGGAATATTCTCATGAGGTACACTCCTGCAAGCCTAGACAAGCTAGCTTCTGAAATCAATCCATTTTTAGAATTGATGGAAAAAGGGGAAAGCAAAACTGTTGAAACCGATTGTGGAAAATTGAACCTTGAAGTTGTTGATAGGTGGGAAGGGGAAATTATTCAGATTGCCCTTACAGCCCCAATACCAAATGACATTATTGCGGCAAGAGGAGATCTTGATTCAGGAATAACTGAAGAGTTGAAAAAAATATTTTTAAATCTTCCTGAAGAAAATTCAACAATTTTCCAAATACTAAAAGATGTTTATAGCATTGAGGGATTCGAACCAGCTAACCATGAAGATTTCTTAGAGCTTGAAAAACTAGCAGAAAAAAGTGGACTCTTATGAAAGCTTTAATAACAATTAAAAAATTAAGCAAGAAGTACCCAAATTCCTTAAAGCCAGCATTGTCAAAATTGGATTTTCAAATTCAAGAAGGAGAAATGGTTGCAATTGTTGGGCCAAGTGGTGCTGGAAAATCAACACTCTTAAGGTGCATTAACAAACTTGTTGAACCCTCTGGAGGAAGTGTGTTCTTCAAAGGTGAAAATGTGTATTCAATGAATGAAGTTAAATTAAGAAAATACAGATCCCAAATAGGTTTTATTTTTCAAAATTACAACCTTCAAAATCGTCTTTCGGTTTTGGATAATGTTCTAACGGGGCTTCTGGGTCAAAGATCACCTTTTTTAACTACTCTTGGCTTATGGGCTAAAAAAGATGTAGACATGGCAAAAAAAATTCTAAAAGACCTTGGCCTCGAAAATTATCTGCACAAAAGAGCAGATAAACTCTCCGGAGGAGAGCAACAGAGGGTTTCAATAGCAAGAGCACGTATTCAAAATCCAAAATTAATCCTTGCTGATGAGCCTGTAGCAAGCTTAGATCCCCCAACAGCAAAAAAAGTTCTTGAAGACTTGAGAGAAATCTGTAAAAAAAACAATATTGCAATTCTCATAAATCTTCATGATGTTGACATGGCTCTAAAATATGCTGACAGGATCCTTGGCCTCAGTTCAGGAAAAAAGGTTTGGGATGAAAAGGTTTCAAAAACAACAAAAGAATCATTTAAAAAAATTTATCTGAAAAAATGAAAAAATACTTAAACTTAATGATTTTTTTTATAATTTTTTTCTGGGCCTTAATCGAAACAGACGTATCTCTAACGAGATTTTTTAAAGGATTAACTGACATAAAGTTTTTTTTAACTGAAATGTGGCCTCCAGATTTTTCTGAAGTAAGTGCAGTTTTCCCAGATTTCTTAATTTCTTTAAAAATGGCTTTTTTTGCAACTTTTCTAGGTTCATTTATTGCTTATCCTGTTGCAATGCTAGCATCAAAAACAACTACAAAAAATAATTTTTTGAATATTTTTTTTAGATTATTCCTAAATGTAATCAGAACAATTCCAGACCTTCTTTTAGCAGCTTTATGTGTTGCATTGTTTGGAGCAAACCCTTTCGCTGGAGCTATTGCATTAACACTTTTTTCATTTGGGATAATAAGCAAGCTGCTCTACGAAAGCCTTGACTCGACAAATGAAGAACCCTTAAATGCAATAAGTTCAGTTGGAGGTTCTTGGATTTCTAAAATCAAATATGGAGTATCTCCAATCATCTTGCCACAATTTCTATCTTATTGTCTTTATGTTTTTGAGATAAATATAAGAGCCGCTGCAATTATTGGCCTTGTTGGAGCAGGAGGTATAGGGGTTTGGCTTAATATTAATTTTGATCTTGGACAATATTCAAAAATATCATCTCTATTATTGGTTATTTTTTCTATCGTCACGGTGGTTGACTTTCTTTCTGAAAAAATAAGAAAAAAACTAATGAAAACATGAGTAAAAAGAATTGGGGACTTTGGATTGTTGGGCTTTTAGCTTTTTTTTACATCTCTGTTGAAATATGGCCTGAAAATAACAAAAAAGGAACGGAAATGTTTTTTAAAGTTTTTTCAGGAGAAAATGGATTGCTTAATCCTGAATGGAGCATGATGCCGTCAATTTCATCAGGGCTTATTGAAAGTTTTCAAATTGCAATTATCGGAACAACTTTTGCTGGTTTTTTTGCATTATTTTTTGGATTTTTAGCAGCTGAAAACACCTCTCCAAAACCAATATCCGTATTCTCTAAATTGCTACTAAATGCAATAAGAACAATTCCTGAAATATTGATGGCGATTATTTTTATAGTTGGTGTTGGTCCAGGAGCATTTGCTGGGATTTTAGCTTTAGGTTTTCACTCAATAGGAACAGTGTCAAAATTAACAGCTGAGATCATTGAATCCCTTGACCCAGGACCAATGGAGGCTGTTGTTGCTGTGGGGGGGTCAAAAATATCGACTTTCAAATATTCTTCTTGGCCTCAAATTTTGCCTGAATTCTTGTCAATCCTCATCTATAGACTTGAAATCAACATAAGAGCTGCAAGCGTTCTTGGGATGGTTGGTGCCGGAGGAATAGGAAAAACCTTATTCTTCGCATTGATGTCAAGAAACTGGAATAGCGTAGGGGCAATCCTTTTTGGGATAATCGTTGTTGTAACAGTCGTTGACCTCTTTAGCGCAAAGGCAAGAGCCAGATTGGTTTAATCTAGCTGATTGATCGTCTTTCTCTCACCTATATTGAGTGCCCAGAAAAATAATCCAATATTTATCACAATACCCACAAGGCTCGATGTAGCTGGCATTTCAGCTCTTGACATAGCCATGAAGTTTGCAACACCACTCAACGCCATTCCCGCCAAGAAAAACATAATTCCAACTTTCTTAAACCTCCAAACAAAGATTAACCCAACAATAACTGCAACCGCTGAAAGCACTCCCATGTTTATTATGTCTGGTGACGACATAACTCCTGCAAGAGCATCATACATTTCAGCTTCCTCATACATCTCTGCAGTTCTCATTTGTGCAGCTGCCATATCCATTTGCTCAACTTGTTTCCCTGTAAGAAGTTGTATTAAGTTCCATGCTGTACCTAAAACTCCAAAAATAATAAATGCAGTGGCACATCCATGCCTTTCTTTAGTATCTTCAGACTCTAAATTTTCAAGTTCGTCTGAGTTTAAATTCATATCATCTTCGCTCATTGAGTAACCTCCAGTAAATCTTCTACCATAAAGTCTATATCCTCTTTAGTCTGAATTTGATTCAAAGGGATGACAACACTCCTCTTCCCCCTTCCTGAAGAAAACTCAAGAGCGAACCATTCATTAGCCAAAAAATCCAATGTGTTTGCAAGTCTTTGATTTTTCCAAAGCCTTCTGTCGGGATTTGGAGCCTGAATAAAGAAATGAGATTTTCTATCAATCCTAAAAGCAAGACTGGCAACCTTGAACCAATCCCCTTCATAATTCATTGAAAGGTAAAAAAATACCCCTTTTTCAGTTTTCTTTAATTCTGTCTTCCTTCCAACAAAAGTCCATGTTTTATCCCATCTTTTAACAATTTCTTTTGCAAGTTTTCTTTCTTTTTCTTTTATTTTTATGTTATTTTTTTTAGAAAGTTCTTTAAGGGCTAGAAGATACTTTTTTTCAGCCATCTTGTTTTGGTTTTAGCATAGGGAAAATAATAACATCCCTTATCGAGTCTTTATTTAAAAACATCATCAGCAATCTCTCAACGCCAAAGCCAATCCCCCCTGCTGAAGGCATCCCGAACTCAAGAGCCTCAATGTAAGAATCATCTATTGGCTGTGCTTCAAAATCACCTGAATCCTTTGCATCTTGCTGATTTTCCATCCTTGACCTTTGTTCATCAGGATCATGGAGTTCTCCAAAAGCATTTGCAATCTCACAACCAGCAACAACAAGCTCAAATCTTTGTGTCCATTGCCTGTTTCCGGGAATCTTCTTTGCCAAAGGACTCATTTCTTTAGGATAACTTGTTACAAAAGTTGGATTTTCAATTTTTGACTCGATAAATTCACTATAAAGCTTATCTTGGGCTCTGCCAATCGTCATCTCTTCTCCCCACTTTAAATTGTTTTTTTTGAAAACATCCTTATAGCCATTCAGAGAGTTGAGTTCATCAAGATCAACATCTATAGCATCAATGAGTGCTTTACGAAAATCGACTCTCTGAAAATTTTCTTTTACCGAAATATTTTTCCCTCTCCAGGAAAAAGAGTTGCCCCCTAATAACTCCTTGCAAAGAAAACGTATAAATTCTTCGGTTCTATCCATCATCTTCTCCAAACTTCCCCATGCTTCATAAGCTTCAAGCCCAAAAAATTCTGGATTATGTTTTTTTGAAATTCCTTCATTTCTAAAATTTCTCCCAATCTCAAAAACTTTCGGACATCCCCCCACTAATAATTTTTTAAGATAAAGCTCAGGTGCTATTCTTAGATAGAGAGGTAAATTTAATGTATTGTGATGAGTTTTGAAAGGTCTTGCATATGCTCCTCCGGGAATTTGATGCAGCATCGGTGTGAAAACTTCCAAAAAACCCTCAGATTGCCAGTATTCTCGTGCTTTTTGGAAAAATTTCGAAATAAAAACAATATCTTTAGATATTTCCCCTCCAGAAGACATGTCAACCCAACGCTTTCTTTGGCGTGTTTCTGGATCTGAAATACCATGCATCTTATCAGGAAGCTCATGTCTACCTTTCGCAACAAGAGAAAAGCTTGAGACGAATATACTAATTTCTCCAACTTTTGTCTTCATTACCTTTCCTTCAGCAAAAATAACATCTCCTAGATCTAAAAGTTCAATATCTTCAAAATGTTTTAAATCATTTTTTCTAAAAAAAAGCTGAATCCTTCCTGTGATATCTCCAATATCAATAAAAGCTAACTTGCCTTGTTTTCTAAAAGCAAGAATTCTTCCACCTGAAGAAACTTCTTTATTCTCCAGTTCTTGAAAATCTTTTTTTACATCTCCAGGAGAATGTGTGATTGAAAATGAATCCTCATAGGGATCCCCATGTTTTTTTATCCATTTTTTTAACTTCCCTTCTCTAAACTGTCTTTTTTCGTTCAATCGTTTAACCTCTCAATATTTCCAGAAAAATTCAACTCCGCTGAAAGTTTCTCATAGTCTTCCGGCAGAAGTCTATCATTATCTTGAAGGGCAAAAAAGAATGCTTCAATTACATTTGTTCCAAAACTTCTTCCATCCAGCCGAGGAGTGGTGGTTATTAGCCATTTTAAACCTCTTTTTTTTAGCATTTCTACATCACCCTGAGTTGTCGTGTTGGTGATAATTGTTTTTTCTTTTAGATTGTTGGGAATGTTTCTTCTAATGTAATGAAAATCTCCTGCTATAACATCCCTTTCTTTGAACCATTTAGATTCTTTTCCTGTATTTTCTTCTTGTTTTTCACCTGTTGGATAAAGCCATTTAAAGGGAAGTTTTGTAACGATTGGCAAAATCGCACGTCCAACTTTTGCTAATTTTTCCAAATGATTAATTGGTATTGGAACCCCTAGTCCAAAAATAAGGTCCCCGTAAAGGACATCACATCCTTCATCATGAAAAGCTTTTGCCATCCCCCAACGATCCAAACCTGAAACCATAAGGATTTTGCTTTCTTTATCTAATATTTTTCCTTGTTGAAAGATTTCCTTTACAAGTTTAGATTCAATAAAATGTTTAAGCCCTGACCCATCTGCGGTATAGGTTTTTAAACCTTTGACAAGATTTGCAGCATCTTTAAATTCATATTTGGATTCTCCCACCCATAACCACCTGTCTATTCCCCCCATCCCGAAAGATTGAACCTTCCCATCCATTTCAAGATATTTCTCCCTACATTTTTCAAGATTTCCGTCACAACCAATTCTTGAGATCATCCACTCCTCTCCTTTGGCTTTTAAAACAACCTGATGATCCCTTGAAGAAGATCCCAAAGAAACAGAAACGACTTTTTTCATAATTTAGAAATTAAAACCTCCATACCTTTCCAAAGAAGGTCAGGTTCATATTCGTATTCAGCCTGAATATAGTCTTTAGCATAATCGTAATCCCCGCCAGTAATGGTCCAATTTATTTTATTTATTTTTAAATCATAATAATTTCTTAATTCTTGAATCATTGCAATCCAGCCCATATCAATACCACACCTTAGAGAAGAAATAGATGTTGATCCTGCCCCAAACGACATGTGTTTATTTGGTTCAATTTCTGCTAAACTTGTAGCTCTCCCTAATGTTTGATAAATTGAAGTTCTTCCTGGAAATAGATGTCCTCCGCAAAAAACCCCTTTGCTCCAAACACTGAATGTGCAAACTGTTCCAAGTGAAACAACCCCAAAATTCAAATCCTTAAACATATTTTTTAAAGCAAGAAAATACAATCGTCTGTCTTCTCCAAAAGAAGGTTCCCCATATTTTTGAATTCCAATATCTTCTTCAGAACAAACATCTGAAACCTTAATTATTTTTTTATTCAAATTCAGCCCTCCAAGAAGTGCGTTTGTAGTCCCTTCTGACCTTGAAGAAGATAACAAGATTGAATCAAAACTATCTTTCAAATCATCTGAAAGAGGTTCTGTGAAACTGATTTTTCCTATTTTTTTCTGTATTACTCCGTTATTGAATAAAGCTGCTTTTAAATTTGTACTGCCGAAATCCAAGCCCAACCAAGACATTAGGCACGTTCAATGTAGGAATATTTTTCTGTATCTACTTTAATTTTATCTCCAGCATTAACAAACAAAGGAGCTTGGACTTTGATATTTCCCTCAAGCAAAATCTCTTTAGTTGCACCTGTAGCTGTATTACCTTTAACAGCTGGAGGAGCCTCAAGAACATTTCTTATAACATGATTGGGAGGAGAGATTGAAATTATCTTCCCATCAAGTTTTATCAAAATAACCTTTTCCCCTTCAATCAGCCATTCAAGACCTTGAGCATTTTCAGAATGAATCCTTTCTTCTTCCCATGTCTCCTCGTCTAAGACTACAAGCATGTCTCCATCTTTGTAAGAAAGATTACTATGAACTTCTTGATAATGACATTTTTCAACCTTTTCCCCACCATTGAATCTTTTTGAGATTGTTGAACCTGAATTTAGGTTTTTCATTTTGGCCTGCAAAAATCCCGACTGTCTTCCCATTTTCATATGTTCAGTGGAGACAATTTTGAAATTTTGACCATTATAGTCAATCACCATTCCGGGCTTTAAATCATTAACATTGATCTTCATGGTGGTTAGTCGATATAATCCGACAATTTTTCTGCATCAGGAGAATTTCTAAGTTTTTTAATTGCTCTATTCTCAATCTGCCTAACTCTCTCTCTTGTTACATTTAATTTTCTTCCAACTTCCTCGAGTGTTAAAGCTGTTGAACTTATAAGTCCATACCGTAATGCTAGAACCTCGTATTCTCGTTCGTCCAATAAATTTGAAAGAATTCTGTTTAAATCTCTCTTTAAAAAATCCTGTCCGACTTCGTAATCTGGAAGTGGGATTTTCTTATCTTCAATATAGTCTTTCAGCAAAGCATCCTCATCATCTCCAATTGGAAGTTCCAAAGATAAAATTCCCTGAGCATATCTTTGTATTTCAAGTATCCTGGAAACAGCTCTTCCCCATTCGTCAAGGTTTTTTTTAAAATCCCTTAATGTAGATCTGTCCTCTACACTCATTCTGTTTTCAGGAGCCCAACCAACACCGTGAACAGATCTTGGAGGAACGGGAATACTGCAGCGTTGTGCTATTTCATAAAGATCCCCTCTTTCTTTTTTCCAAGAGGGCGGACGCCTGAATTTTGTTTTAAAATCTTGTTCAGCTGTTCTGTATATAGCAACAGTATCCATAACCTCTTCCTCTTTGTCAGGGCTAATCAAGCCTAATGCATAGGCCATTTCTTCCATATCAGGTTTTCTTCCTTGTTCTTGCTCAAACTGACTCTCTATTTTTCTATAACGATTAATTGTTTCTACCATATGTACAGGCCTTCTAACAATATTGCCTTGATCAGCTAGCGCCCTTGTAATAGCCTGTCTGATCCACCAAGTTGCATAAGTTGAAAACTTAAAACCTTTAGAGTGGTCAAATTTTTGAATTGCTCTCATCAAACCAGAAACACCCTCTTGGATTAAGTCGACGAAAGAAAGTCCCCTTCCCGAATACTTCCTTGCAATCGAAACAACTAATCTGAAATTGCTGGATGCTAATCTTTCAACAGCATCCTCGTCTCCAGCATCCTTTCCTTGCGCCAAAGATCTTTCTTCGTCTCTCGAAAGAAGATAATCATGGCTTATTTCTTTTAAAAAATATTTGACAGTATCAGATATAAAGTGATCTTCCTCTCGTCTACGCCTTCTGTCTTTGACTTTTTTTGAACCTTTACTAAGCTCTTCCTCTGTAAAGACTTGGACACCGTCTTCTTCTAGTTTTGACCATAAACCATTTATGGTCTCAGGGTCCAAATCCCTCTCTTCTATAAAACGTTGAACTTCATCAGTTGTTAGGTATCCTTTTGTAGCACTGAGATCAATTAATTCTTGTACTAAATCTTGATGAACAGCAAGATCAATACCACTTTCAATATTTTCAACATCGGGCTCATCTCCATAAGACGAAATCTCTCGCTCTAATTCATCATGTATACCATCAGTTGGATAATCTGTCAAAACAACCTCCAAATAAATATTTATTTAACAACCTAAAGAGTATACTCAATTCTAAATAGAAAAAATGAATAAAGCTATTACTTGGAGAGGTCCTAGATACAAATCATGGATAAAAAACTCACTTCTTCTTGTAGGTGTTATTTTTGGTGGAATCAATACAGGAGAGCCAATAATATCCAATCCCTCGATACTAACTGAAGTTTTTTATGGAATTTTTTTATTTTGCCTCACCTCAACTGTGGGTTATGCAATTAATGATATTGTTGACCAGAAAAGAGATCTAAACAATCCAGTACATACTCAAAAAAGATATCCCATCAATGGTGTTTGGTATTTTTTCATAACGCTTGGTATTGTCATTTTCCTAGGTCTGGAAAATGGGTTTATAGGAAAAGAAATGATGCTTATTCTTTCCATATACTTCTTAATGACATGCCTGTATTCCAAATTCTTAAAAAATATCCCAATTGTTGAGATAATTGCCCTTTCTCTACATTTCCTATTACGAATACTTGCAGGGACATGGGCTGTGGGAATACATGTAAGTGAATGGCTTGTTGTCGCTGGCTTCATGATGGCTCTTCTATTGTCTTTTGGAAAAAGGTGTATTGAGTTTAAGTTAGCGAAGAATGATTTTTCTTTTAGACCAGTTCTTTCTGAATACAAGCTTGAATACCTAATTGGGATTTCCAAGTCTCTGGCTTTGGCAAATCTTCTTATTTATTGCTTGTACAGTATAAACACTCCTGAAAGAGGTTTGCTTTTTCTCGTTTCAACCTTGCCTTTTGTAACTTATGGATTATTAAGATATTTACTTTTACTAGAGCGAGAAAGTACCATTAAAACACCTGAGGAAATGCTTCTTGGAGATAGAGGGTCAATGTTAAATCTCATGATATGGCTTTTAATAGTAATTTCTATGCAGGGTTAATTATGAATGCATCAAAGAGATTTGCAGTAATGATAGAGAATGTAAATACGAACATATGGACAGTAAGCATAAGAGATAGAGAAAAAAACATCATTACTCCTATTTTGATTGCGGATAAAATAGACCATGCAAATAGGAAAAAAATTATCATCCTTGATGATCTTTTAATAATGGAATCATTTGATTTTCAAGAAAAATGGCTAAAGGGCGGTCTAGAAAATGTCTAGAAAAGAAATTCATGAATTTTGCATGCAGGCTCTAATGATGCATAACATTTCTGAAAAAGAACTTTTGGGCTGTTTGGAAAATTTGATCTCAATGTCTGAACAAGATGATCTCGAAAAAATAATTTCACATAAAAGAAAAATACAAAAAAATCTAAAAAACATTGAAAAAAATCTTGAACAAATTGATACATACGTAATACTGTCTCTTGAAGAAAAAAATAGAGATTTTAAAATGTTAGGGAGTCCTGAAAAATCAGCAATAAGGTATGGTTTTTGGCTTCTTTTGGGTCCAAAAAAACTCGATCCACCTTTGTGCTCAAAAATTGCAGCTGATCTTGTTGACGTTTTTGCAGAATCAAATGCAAGGGCTTTGGTTCAGGGTTGTATCAGTTGGGCTTCTAAGAATCAGAAAGGCTCAACATTGCTTTTCTGATTATTTTGTAATTTTTTTCTATAAAATCTACAGGGGTTAACTCTTCATTAAAGTCAGAGGGAAAAAGGTTAATTGTCACTGTTTTAAATCCATTATTTTTAAAAATATTCACAATATCAGGATCAGCATAATTTGTAAAAACAATTAATTCTGGAGGAAAATCGTCTTCTGCGAGCCTTGAAACCTCATCTGGAAAAACTAAGTCAGAGGGAAGATTGACAATTTTCATATATGGTGCTAAGCTCATATACCCTAATAGCTCATACCCAAAGGAAGAATAAATAGCAACCCTCAATCCACGTGGAAGCTTTAATTCGGGAGTTTGTATAACCCTCATTCTGATAGTAAATTCATTTATTTCCTCGCTAAGACTTTCTGCTCTATTGAAATAATCCTCGGTTTTTAAAGGGTTCATCTGGGAGAGAAAAGATGCTGTTTCGTAAAGGTATTCAGTTAAATAAGCTCCATGAAGCCAGGGAGATCCAGAAGTGCAATCAATATCAGTTCTTGGATCTCTAATTGACACGAATGATTTCGGCCTTTTTTCATTTGCAAGCCTCACTGCTTTAATTTCCCACTTTTGACACATTGTTACAAAGGAGATGAAATTGCTTTTCTCCAAAGGGGTTGGATTAGCCCTAAAAGGGTCATTTTCCTTTTTGTATATAGGAACAACCTCATACTCATCATCAGAAATCCAGGATATGAGATCTTTTATCAAATGATGGGTGACTAATATTTTTCTATTTTCCTCAGAAGAAAAAGAGGCCTTACAAGAAGAAAAAAAAATAAGAAACAAAGCTGGTAAAAAGAAATTTTTCATAAAATTTAAGCTAAAAACATTCATGTTACGCCTTTGTCTCTTTCTAGGTTGATTGCAAATGCCCTTTCCCCAGGATTTTTTGGGTCCATATCATTAACTACATACCTAGGCCCTCTTTCTATTCCCATTAAGAGACTGTCAAAAGGTATCTTGTGCTTTGTCAGCTCCAATAATGTATGTTCCCTCAATCCTCTAGGTCTTGCAGTTGTCAAAATTAACATATGTCCTTCTTCTTTTTTTTCATATAGGAAGTCAACTGTTGTTTGGATTGGCTCTGCTTCACTTGTTTCATAGGTTTCAAATTTTCGATATTTGAAGATAGTGCCATCAATATCGATAAAATAAGTATTAAATTTTTTCATTATCCCAGTTTGTTAAATCTTTTTCCGTTTTTCCCAAGATATCTAATTTTTTTCCAACTTTTTCAAAGGAAGAAATAGCTTTTTCAATTTGTTCTGAAGAATGTGAGGCAGATATCTGAACTCTTATTCTTGCTTGCCCTTCAGGGACAACAGGAAAAGAAAAACCAATCACATATATCCCTTCTTCGAGTAGCTTGTCAGCAAATGTATTTGCTAATTTTGCACTATAGAGCATCACAGGAACAATTGGATGAGATCCTTTCCTAACCAACAATCCGGTAGATTCCAATCCTTTCCTGAATTTATTCGTATTGTCGTTTAAATTATTCAATGGAGAATCTCTCCCTTCAAGCAAGTCTAAAACAGCAATAGAGGTAGCTGCAACAACTGGTGCGACTGTATTGCTGAAAAGGTATGGACGACTTCTTTGCCTAAGCATTGAAATTATCTCTTTATTGCTGCTTATAAAACCTCCATTAGCCCCACCTAAAGCCTTCCCTAGTGTAGACGCTATTATGTCAACTTTTCCATGCACTCCACAAAATTCAGGAGTTCCTTTCCCATTCGGTCCAATAAATCCTGTTGCATGGCTATCATCAACCAAAAGAATTGCATTATTTGGTTTTGTGATGCTTAAAATTCGATCAATTTGAGCTATATCACCATCCATTGAAAAAACACCATCTGTTGCAACAAGAATTCTTCTTGCTCCGAAATTTTTTGCTTGTTTTATCTTTTCTTCAAGGTCTTTAAGATCGTTATGTTTGTATATGTACCTTTTTGCTTTAGAAAGCCTTATTCCGTCAATGATTGAAGCGTGATTTAATGAAGCAGTAACAATCGCATCTTCTCTTCCCAAGAGTGGCTCAAATACGCCTCCATTGGCATCAAAACATGCAACATACAAAATCGTATCTTCGGTTCCCAAGAAAGAAGAAAGTCTTTTTTCCAAGTCTATGTGTATTTTTTGAGTCCCGCAAATGAATCTAACACTTGACATGCCATAGCCCCATTCATCTATCGCTTTTTTTGCAGCAGCAATAACCTTAGGATGATTTGCTAAACCCAGATAATTATTAGCACAAAAATTCAATACCTTTCTTCCCGAAACACTTATTTCTGTTCCTTGCCTACCCTCTAAAACCCTTTCATTCTTCCATGTTCCAGAGTTTTTTATTTTCTGAAGCTCTTTTGATATTGAATTAATTATTTCGCTCATTTTTTAAGCTGGGAAGAGTGCTATCTTTCCAGAAACTCCTTTTTCCATAAGGGCAAATGCTTTCTTGTATTCTTCAATTTTGAAACTATGTGTTAATAATTCTTTTGGATTAAAGCCTTTGTTGTAAATCAAATCATCAACCTGTTTCCATGTTTCCCAAACTAGTCTCCCTGTTATACCCCTTACTTTTAAACCTTTAAATACAACATTCTCGTTCAAGGAAATTTTAACATCCCCTGGGAACAACCCTAAAAGTGCAACATCTCCTGCATGTGAGATGGATTTCAAGCCTTGATTTAAAGCCTCATTTGATCCAGAAATCTCAAGAAGGACATCAAACATCTCTCCATTCGTTTGATCTTCTATAACTGAATGTAGATTTTCTTTTTTAGGATTAATTACATAATTTGCACCAAGGGCCATTGCTTTTTCTCTTCTTTCCTTCTGGATTTCACTAACAAATATATTTTTAGCACCAAATGCTCTTGCTGCTGCTACTGTCATCAAACCCAAAGGCCCTGCTCCAGTAATTAAAATATTTTTTCCCTCTATTGGTTGTGCCATTACAGTCTGAACTGCATTCCCCAAGGGTTCTTTGAGGCTGATTGTGACTGGGTCTGTTCCTTCTTTTGCCTTCCAGCAATTTTCCACAGGTACTGTTACCCATTCTGCAAAGGATCCATCTTTATGAAAGCCGAGAATCTTTCCTAGTGAACAGAGATGCTTATTGTTGTTTTTGCAAGATTTACACTTTCCACAAAATAAATGTGTTTCAACTGAAACAAGATCTCCAATCTTTAAATTGTATTTATCTAAATTAACATTGGAACCAAAATCCACTATCTCTCCACAGGTTTCATGTCCAACCCCTAATGGCATTCTTGAAACAAAACTATTTGCCCAATCGTTCCATTCCCACAAATGAAGATCGGATCCACAGATTGTTGCAACTTTAACTTTTAAAAGAACTTCATTGCTGTTTGGTCTAGGAGTTGTCTTCTCTAAAAGTTCAAAACCTAAACTTTTAGATGTTTTAACTAAACTTTTCATTAACTTAATTCTATTTTGTAAAAGGGATTTGGAGTTAGCCAGCGGAGGGATTCGAACCCCCGACCTACGGTTTACAAAACCGCAGCTCTACCACTGAGCTACGCTGGCAAAATTGAATTTTTTTCTAAGGTGAATAAACCGATAAGAGGCCTGAAGAGTCAACGAGGAAAACATAACCTCCCACAATTATAGGGGAAGCAAAAATAGGATGTCCTGTTTGAATGGTTCCTGCTAATCTAAAACCACTATCTTTTTCGTATCTGAATAAATTGCCATCGTCTCCACCAATGTAGATAACGCCGTGCTCTTCATCTAGTGCTAGAGAAGATCTGACAAAATCATTAGATGAATTATTCCAAGGATCTAAGCTTGTTCCGAAAAACTCCCAAATATTATTATTCATTACGAAAGGCTGTGCAACTAATCTTCCATTTTCTATAGGAGCAAAAATAAAACCTTCGTTGTTATTTTCGTTAAAAGAAATACTGACTGAATTTGTAATCCCACCAAAGCCTAATTGCATAGTTTTATCAAAACCGGCTTCTGACTCAAGATTCAAAACCCATAAAGATCCGTTTTCAGTTCCAAAAACAACTCTATTTTCAATAAATACAGGAATCCCACTAGGAACTTCATCATTCCCTAATAATATAGGTCCTCCCCATAATGGAATTGGAGTTGATGGATCTGAAACATCCCAAGCGGTTACCCTTCCAGTTCCTCCTGAAAAATAACCACCGACTAAATAAGTTTTTCCTGCATGGGTATGAATTCCCAAACTAGTTGTGAAGAATGTACTAGTTTCTATACTTAGACCAACTTCGATTTTATTCAATGAGATATTATTCAAGTTATCTACTTGCAATTGACCAATCATCAAATCATCAGTGCTTTGCAGCTCTAATTCACCACTCCAGTGAACACCATCACAAAGTCTAAAAGCGTTTCCTTCAAATTCGCAATTATTAATCATTGGTATATAGATAACTCTATTGACACTGTCATAAGCAGAAGTGTTTGAGCTAAGTACCCTTGAAAGGGCTACACTGTCATTAGAAAATCTATTTTCCCATCTATCTTTCAACATAACACTTAGCCTGCCAACTTCTTCTAGCTGATCTCCATTCTCTTTTAAGAGATATCCCATTCCGGTCAAGCTTGTTGCCCAAACAAGCCCATTATCCATAAGTATTGGGGTTGTTAATATCTCATTTCCCCCAACGCTATAAGAGAATCTGTACATTCCATCCGCTGCCCTTAATCCAATAAGATTCCCTTCTAAATCTCCAATCCATAGTGTTCCATTTGAAATAGAGGGAGATGCAGATACTCCTGCAGGCATTTGATAACTCCACTTCTCTTGAACGGAACCCATTCCAGGACCAGATCCGTAAAAACCAGTTGATTGAGAGTTTCCCCTCTTACTAGCCCAAACTAAAGGAGAATCTCCAAAATCAAAAGAAGGTTCTTGTCCAAGAGCATATATTGAACCATCTTGTGCAGTAAAAAAGACCTTTCCCCCCATGACTGAAGGAGAGGAAATTATTGGATCTGAAGTGCTACTTTGACCAGCATTAAACTGATCTGTACCAATAGGGTACCTTTCCAATTCTTCAATTTGTCCAGTTGATTCATTCCTAGAAAGCATTAACAAAAGCCCCCTTGGAATTCCAAAAGTGAAAGGGTCTGGTTCAACCATAATTTCAAAACAGGTCATATAAAGATATGGGTATATTGTTGAACTAGCAGCAACAGCAGGAGTGTTTAGGCAAGTTAGATTTTGAGCATCAGGACTTGCTGCTGGCAAGAAAGTGCTCTCTATAAGAGATTCAGAACCAGGGTCAACTGCAATGATTCTGCTATCTCTTAAAAAGAAGTAAAGATCTCCTTCAAAATAAACAGGAGATGTTACAACAGGTGAATTTGTTGAAAAAAATGGGTTCAAAGAAGTGGAAGCTTCAAATGGCTCAACTGCATCCCACATCCAAACGTCACCACCTTCTGTTGCAACTGCTACAGTGGGGTCTGCTCCAAGCAAGAAAACAGCAGGGGTTGTGGTTATTGAGTCAGAGGTAGTCCATGTATGTAAAATAGATCCATCTGAAATCCGTACTGCATACAAAAAACCTGCATCTGTCCCAACAAAAGCAGTTGAATCATTTAGATTGGAAAGAGATGGACTCTCTCCAATTATTCCATCAAAAACAGAAACACCACCAACAATTTTTCCTTGAAGTTCAGTTTCCCAAAGAATTCTATTTGTTCCACAACTTAAGCATGAATTTGATGTTAAGCCAACAAGCTTTCCAGAAAGAGTACCAACGATAAGCATCCCGTAAGCATAAGCTGGAGTTCCTGAAATTGAACTTCCGATATTTGTTCCCCAAAGATAACTTCCAGTTGCCAAATCCAAAGCTTTTATTGTCCCTGTTTGAGAAGCGACCATAATGGTACCATCTCCAACAATCGGATTCCCTATCATATTTTCAGAGAGCTGTTCTGCCCAAAGTTGATTCCCGCTATTTGCATCAAATGCACGAGTCAAACCTTCAGCTTCAGAAATAATAACCCTTCCTCCAGCCCCTTCTGCAGAAAGTGCAGGAGAGACAGGTCCTGGATTATCTCCCTCCAGTTTCCAAACTTGATTTAAGTCTGATGGGGGAGGCCCTAAATCTCCACTTGAAGCCCTTCCTGAATTTTCTGAAGAACCTTGATATGAAAGCCAATCTGAAGTGTAATTAGGCCTTGTGTTTATTGTGTCAAAACCAGAATAACTCATAGATGGGCTTGTTCCATCTGCCCTTACGATGCAATTGTGATTTGTGCTATTTGGAACTTTCATCCAAACTATACTTGATGTTGAATTTTCCTCATCCAACATTAAACCACTATCATTTGGATAAAACTCGACATCACCGCAACTGCTTGTCCATTGGTAATCAATATTATCTATCGCATTTGAAGCGGCCTTAAGAAAAATTATTGCACCAGGGTTAGGGTCTCCTGTAGAAGAAATGACTACCAATTCTGAACTTGAAACTCCACCACCAGTGCCTCCTCCTACTCCAGAGTTACCTCCACCGGAAGAGCCTCCTGTTGTCGCTGATGAATCTCCTCCATCACAACTGGAGAAACAAAAAACCAAAAAGGCAATGTAGATTAACTTACTTAACTTCATTTTTAAAACCTTACCATTATATTAGGAAATGTCAATTTGTGTTCGTTTTTCTCTGAATTTTCAACCCAAACAAAGGTCTTAGGAAGCTAATTCTTCGTATTAAAAATTCATAGGAAAGCAAACAGCCTGAAAACGTGAGAAAAACAATCAAGAAAAATTTATAAAAAGGATCTATATTCAATGGGATTAAAAAGAGGGATGAGATGTTCATGAAAAGCATATGGGTAATGTAAATAGGATAAGCAGCCGGTGTTAAATATAAAAAAATCTTATTTTTTTTGTTCAGGTAAGAGTAAGAATATCCAAAAATAGAAAACATCCATAAACATGACTCAATAGCCATCAGCCATGGGGGATGGACAAACTCGTTTCCTAGCCTTAAGAAATAAAAAACAAAGGCAAGAGCCAACATGATTCCTTTGAATGACCTTGCAATGTTCCAAAATCCGTTCCCAAAAAAAACAAAGACAAACCCGCTCAAGAAACAAAGCAACCCCATAAAGAAACCATGGATGGAAAAGGCATAACTTTCAAAAGAAGCATGCCCAAATTGCCAAGAAGCTACAAACACTTCTGCCTCCAATGAAAAAAGCCCGATCAAAACTATCAATCCAAAAACACTAGAAGAGATGGATTTTAAAACCTTTCCAATCCAGGATTCAGCGTTCTTTTTTAGGTAAAAAAACAAGGGGAAGCAAATAAGAATGTAAAGAAATATGTTCCCAAGAAACCATAAATGAGCTGGGTTTGGAGAATAGGTAGAAAGAAATTCATGGTTCCCCCACCTCATAGCCCAAACTTCCATTTGAAGAGGAACAATAATAAAACTTCCAAAAATTAATGGTAAAAGTATCCTTAAAGATCTTTCTGAAATAAGTTCTTTAAGGTTTCTTTTTCTAATTGAAAATGCAACACCCATTCCTGAAATCATAAAAATAATAGGAATCCTCCAAACGTTTATCAGCCCGGAAAATAACCATAGCCACCCAATTGAAATTTCATTTTGAAAAAAACCTGGTATCAAAGATCCCCAGGATTGAAAAACGATAGTAATGTGATAAACAACCAATAAACCAATAGCAATGACCCTTAGTGAGTCAATATCATGTCGTCTTTGTAGGGTTTTTTCTTTTTGGATCACTTACCTAAAACTGTCCACGGGGCAAGAATTTCCAAAAGCTCAAAAGTATTCTTTTTTAAAGGCATTCCATCAAAAAAATCGCATGCTTCAAGAACGTATGAAGTCTTCCCTTTCTTTATTGGAATAGATATCAAAGATTTTCCTTTAGCCCAAAACCCTTCTTTTACATTAATGGAGCAACTTTCAATATCGAAAATTCTGATTTTCCCAATAACATTTGTAGAACCTGCAATCTCTTTACCAATTCTTAATGGCTTTAAATCAACTTTTTTTCCAGACCCGCATTGGAAAATAGGCACCATTTTCTCGTTATCCTCCTCCCATAAAACCAAATACCTCAACCTCAAAAGAGAGCTTAGCTCCGCAAGGGTCTCTTTTTTTTCCAAATCTCCGTTCAGTAAACTTGCACACCACAGGCTTATGAAGCCAAGAGCTTTTGACATTTCTTTATATTTAGAATTCTCTGTCTTTAATCTAAAAATTTCTTCCTGCATTTCTGTGATTTTCTCAGGGGTCTGATTGATTTTTTTTTGAATTCTCTCTATGGGGTCTTGAAAATCTTCGTTAGAGATATCCAAATTATTGATTACAAGCCGCCAGTATAAGTATTTTTAGCTTTCCTGACACCAGAAGCTTTTTGAAGAAGTATCCTGAAGTCATGAGGGCTTGTTGCCGCAGAAAGCGCTGTATCATGCTCTATTTTTTTACTTGTATACAGGTCCAATAAATGTTGATCGAATGTTTGCATGCCGTCCAATTCGTCTTCTTCCATAATCGTGTTTAGCATTGATAGTTCAGGCTCTTCAGATATTTTCTCCGAAACCCTTGCGTTACAAATCAAAATCTCACAAGCGGGAACCCTCCCCCCTCCAATTTTTGGTAAAAGTCTTTGAGAGATTATGGCTTGTAGGGTTGTCCCTAGCATAATTTTTATTTGTTGTTGAAAATCTGCCGGAAAATACTCAACAATCCTATTTATAGTTTGAACAACATTCAGTGTATGCAGTGTAGAAAAAACAAGATGGCCTGTAATCCCAGCTTTCAAAGCAGCTGAAATGGTTTCTTGATCTCTCATCTCTCCGATCAAAATAACATCTGGATCTTCACGCATTGCAACCTTTAAACCGGAACCAAAATTATCTGTATCAAGTCCAATTTCTCTTTGGTTGACGATGGATTTCCTATCAAATAAACTGTATTCGATAGGGTCTTCAAGAGTTAAGATGTGGTCACTCCTCTCTTCATTTATTTTTGACAAAAGGGCTGCAAGGGTGGTTGATTTACCAGACCCTGTGGTTCCTGTAACAATAGCTATACCCCTTTTAAGATTCCATAAATTTCCTACGGCGTACGGAAGTTTCAATTCATCAAAAGAAGGAACGTCTGGCTTGATGAAACGAATTGCAAAAGCTGGAGTTCCTTTTTGTCTGAAAAAATTAACACGAAACCTCCCTTCAGCGTTTGGCAGCTGGTAAGAAAAATCATATTCATCATGCTCCTCTAAAACATGTTCTCTTTTTGCTGTAAGAAGTTCTCTTCCTAACTTAAGGACATCTGCTTCTGTCAATATAGGTAACTCAGTTGGCCTTAAAGCCCCGTCTATCCTCATGTATGGAGGACGTTCTGTTCCTATATGCAAATCAGAAGCATCCCTATCAACTGTCATCTGAAGTAAATCGTCCGCTGAAATAACCATAAAAAAACCTCCAAAGTAATTATATACAAGTAAAAAAAAAGCTAATCAATACCAACTGACTGGTCAACACCGGATGCGAAGTAAATCAACAAACCGTCTGTCTGTCCATCAGCATTTGTAGGTGCATAATTTGAACCAGAGGTCAATGATGCATCTGCTTCTGCAAAGATCACGTTGGGAACCGTGTCCGAATATCCATCACCATCAATATCTCCAGTCCCGTAATTTGGTTCGAATCTAGCTAACATTGCTGGGGTATAGCCTCTTTTTTTGACACAACTATGTCCTGGTTCCCCTGGATACATAGAAAATCCATTCCCCCCTGCGCGAATTGTTGTATCGAGACAATGAAGATAGTCTTTCCCGGTAGATCTTTCTGAACCATAAGCTGAGAGAACATAAGATTCGTACATGCTTGGCAAAATAACTTGACCATTTCCAACCCTATCAGCCCATTGTCTCAAGTCACCTGCGCTAGAGCCTAAACTCCTATATAAAAAAGACCCTGGGATAAAATCCTTTGTTTTTGGATCACCATCACCTATTAAATAATATGGCATAGAGCCTCCTGGGGTCCAGTTTGGGCTCCATGTTCCTAAATCTCCACCAAAATTTAAATTTTCAGGAAGTCCAGGACCTTTAAAATTCGGATCTGATAAAACATTTGCCATAACGTTCCCACTATCAGATATTGCTGTAGTTAAAGGATTGGCAGCATTTGGATCTGGAACGCAACCAAATCTTGGATCACTTCCCGTTATGTCACAAATTGATTTTCCAATTCTTATAAATGGATTTCTCGGATAAATGGACAAATACCCATCATTGATTAATGTTTCGGGAACTCCGTAATAATGTTGGGCATTGTGATGAGCCTGACTCATCCTATGTGCACAACCATGACCAAAGGAACATCTCCAAGAAAGTAAAGAACCTCCATATATATATGCGGGATACATCCCGTCATTGTCAGTAGCATATCTCTCAAGTGAGATCTGTATGCTGTGCAGGTTGCTCTTTACTTC
>CAYNKD010000007.1:0-24148 GCA_964397735.1 uncultured bacterium
CTTCTAAAGTTGTCACTAGTCTATTTTCCCTACAGCATCGTGGCCAAAATGGAGCGGGTATTGCTGCAGGAGAGAATGGAGCCATGAGTATCCAAAGAGGTCTTGGTCTAGTTAAGGAGATTTTCAGCCCTGAAGAAATAAGCAAACTTAAAGGTAATTTTGCGATAGGGCATGTTAGATATCCAACACAAGGACCGGTAACTATACAAAATACTCAACCCCATCTGGTCAAGGTGAGTGATTCTCCAAGTGTTTGTCTTGCTAGCAATGGAGATATAGTGAATTATGCAAGCGAAAGAGAAAGGCTTTCGGCAATGGGCGTAAAGTTCGAAGGAACCAACGATGGAGAATTGTTAGCAAGGATTATTGCATATGAAATCTCTAAAGGAAGCTCGATTCCAAATGCTGTCAAAGCAGTTATGGAAAATATAAGAGGTGCTTTTAGTGTTGTTTGTATGATTGGGGAAAAACTTGTTGTTTTTAGAGATCCTTGGGGGATCAGACCTTTGTCTTATGGGAAAACAAAAGACGGATCTTTCATTTATTCATCAGAAACTGTTGGGTTGGATATACATTTGGTTTCAGAGCAAAAAGAAGTTTCTCCTGGGTCTGTTCATGTTTTAGATAAAGAGGGCAATCTCGAAATTACAGAACTTGTTTCAAAGGAAGAAAAACACCATTGTATTTTTGAGATGATTTATTTTGCAAGACCGGATGCAAGGCAGTTTGGGGAATCGGTTTATAAGTTTAGAAAGGATATCGGGTCTGCTTTGGCAAAGCATGACAAGAACCTCAATGCAGATGTTGTTTTTCCAGTTCCAGATTCAAGCAATGTGATTGCTTTGGGTTACGCAGAATTTTCAAATGTTGACTTTGGTTTTGGCTTGATGAGGAATCATTATGTTGGGAGAACATTTATAGCTCCTGATCAAGTTATAAGAGATGAAAAAGTCAAGGAGAAATTTAATCCAGTTCCAGGTTTTTTCAAAGATAAAAATGTTGTTTTGATTGATGACTCAATTGTTCGTGGAAGCACTTTGAAGAAATTGATATCAATGATCAAAAGGGCTGGGGCAAAAGAAATTCATATAAGAATTGGGTCTCCACCAGTTGCTTTCCCTTGCTATTATGGAATAGATACTCCGACAAAAGAAGAACTGATAATAAACAATGTCAAACTTGAAAACCTTGCTCAATACTTCGGCGCTGATTCTTTAAGGTATCTTGACTTAGAGGACTTGAAGAAGATCCCTAACTCTGAAAGTGATTTTTGCCATGCTTGTTTCAGTGGAGAATATCCTCTCGGAATAAAGGAAAAAATAATTCCGGTGTCAGAAATTTCTGATTGAAAAGAAATTGAAAAAAATAAAGACCCTTTTAGTTAATCACAAGGATTCATTTACAAGAAATGTCGAATCTTGGCTTTCTCTAGGTGGTTGTGATGTTGATATCCAGAGTGATGATTCAATTGAGTGTTTAGATAATTATGAATTTTTAGTCATGGGTCCGGGTCCTGGATCTCCAAAAGAATGGCAGAAAAGCATTGATTTAATTGAATTATGGGGTAATAGACCAATGCTTGGTATATGTTTAGGTTGTCAGTTGATAGTACATTATTTTGATGGGGTTGTTGCAGCTAATGGCGATCCTTGCCACGGGGAAAATGTGAAGATGTTTCATCAAAATGACTTCTTCCGTGAGTATGATTCCCCATTGCTTGTTCCAAGATATAACAGTTTAATGATTAGAAACCCAATTCCAGAACATCTAACACCAATTGGTTTGTCGGAGGGAGGTGAAGTTCTGGCATTGAAATCCAAAGAGTTTCCATGGGTTGGATTCCTTTTTCATCCAGATTCATTTCTGTCTAATATTAAATTTAATCCAAGATGGTTTTTTAAATGAAAGTTTTACCAAGTAAAAACCTTAGAGGGAGAGTGAGAATCCCTGGTGACAAATCAGTCACGATAAGAGCTTATTTTCTAGGCCTGATACATCCTGTAATAATTAACAATGAATCTGTAGGTAGAGATTGCAGAAGCGCACTTAAGGCAATCAGGTCGTTTGGAGCAAGGATAGAAAGGTATAGAGGCAGCCTGAAAGTTTCTCCTCCTGTGAAAAATCCAGAAGATGTAAAAATTGATGCTGGAAATTCTGCGACTACTGCAAGGTTTTCTTTAGCCTGGGCTGCATCAAATGGAATAACTGCCGAAATAACAGGAGACAAAAATCTATGTTCAAGAAAAGTTGGCGACTTGGAAAACGATCTGATTTCCTGGGGAGCCTCTATCAAAAGTAAAAATGGATATTTCCCAGCATTTGCAAAAGGAATCGTGAAAGGAGATTTTGATTTGGAAATTGTTCCTGGAAGCGGAACAAGGAAAGGAGCTTTGATGATAGTCTCCGCTAATACTGGCTTGGGTTTTTCGTGGAAAGAAAAACCTTTAAGCAGAGACCATTCCGAAAGACTTTACTCCTGGGCAGATTGCTGGCCAAAAAAAAGAACAAACAATGATCCAATTTGGATCGACATTCCGCCAGATTCTTCTGCATTTGCTGTTTTGGCTGGATTGTCAGCTCTAACAGAGGGTTCAAGTGTTTATTCAAAAGTACTTACAAACAGAAGAAGATCTGGCTTCCTAAGGCTAATTGAAAGTCTAGGTGGAGATTTGAACATAGCTAAGGAATCCGAATGGCCAGAGTCAATTGGGACTGTTTCATGTGGTTTTAATAAAAATAACATTCATTTGGACTTGACTATTGAAGGTCAGGAACTCATGGACATGATAGATGAAGTTCCTTTGGCTGCAATTCTGTGTAGTAATTTAAATTGCAAAGTCACCTTCAAAACGGATGGCATATTGGGGAATAAAGAATCAAACAGGCTTACTTCTTCCTGTGATTTAGTTAATTCCTTTGGAGGGGATGCAGAAATTATGAATGACAATTTAATCATTCATGGGAAGAGGGGAAGTCTTAAGGGGGGTGTATTGAAAGAATCTTCAGATCACAGAATCATTTTGGCTGCAGCTGTTGCAGGAGCTTCTAGTAAAAATGGAGTGGATATTCAGAATCCTGAGATGGGGAATGTGGCATTTCCAGGATGGGTTGATACTTTTAAATTGCTGGGCGTGAATATTAAATGAAGAAGATTGCAATCATAGGATCTTCCGTAAATAACTCCGCTTCTCCAGCATGGCACAATCAAAGACTGCTTAATAGTTTTGTTAGATACATAAGGGTCCAAAAAAATAACTCTCTTACAAAAAGAGAACTTGTTTTAACTATGAAAAATTTGGTTGCTGCAAATATAACATCTCCATTTAAAGACATTGCTTATAGGTCTGCAGAAATGCTTACAAATGAAGCTATAAGGTGTAGGTCTGTAAATTTGCTTTATTGGAAAAAAAATATTTTAATTGGGGACAATACAGACACATTGGGATTTTTGAATGAGTTGAAAAATAAATCGATTCCAAGAAAAAAAACGTGGCTTATTTTAGGTTCTGGAGGTGCTTCAAGGGCTTGTAGTGATGCGTTAAAAAATTATGGATCCAAGCCTTTAATTGTTACAAGAGATAAGAAAAAAAATATTACTTCAAGATTTAAAAAAATATCTTATGACGAGATTGAAGACTATTCTTCTGTTGTGTATGGGATAGTTAATGCAACTACTCAAGAATTGCCTTATGATAATTTTTCAATGTTGAAGAATTGTGTTTGTGCTTGGGATTTGAATTATAGAAAAAAGTCAAATTTTCTAATAAGGGCTGAAAGAAGTGGATTAACGGCCATTGACGGTTGGGGAATGTTTGTATCTCAAGCAAGATATGCCTACTTTAGGTGGGGTATATGAAAACCCACAAAGGGGGAATACATTGGGTTACAGCAGGAGATTCTCATGGGGAGTGTCTCATAGGAATTATTTATGGGCTTCCACCAGGATGGAAATTCAATCCTTCACTTTCTAATCATCTTCTTGCTGAGCGTTCTAAAGGCTTTGGTCGAAGTCAAAGGCAAAGTTTTGAAAATGATACTCTTGAGGTTATTGGCGGTCTTTGGAAAGGAAAAACAGTTGGATCTCCATTGTTACTGAGAATAGTAAATAAAGGACAAAAAGACCCTCCGGAAGAAGAGGACTGGAGAGTTAGGCCTGGGCATGCAGATTTTTCTGGAAGCCTTAGGACAGGCATGCCGCCAAAAGCCATTGCGGAAAGAGCCAGTGCCAGGGAGACCGCAATTAGGACAGCAATGGGAGGGATTGCCCTTGCTCTTTTGCAGGATTTGTCTGATACAAAGATTTTTTCCTATGTTGAGTCTATTGGGGACGTATCTTGCGAAAAGGTTGACTTGGGTGTTGAAAATGATTTGAATTGGCCAAATAAAAAAACTTATGATCACGCTGTTCAGGCAATTAAAGATGCAGGAAGAAAAGGAACTACCTTGGGAGGTTCAGTATCTCTTGTCATCAAAAACCTTCCTCCGGGGATTGGGGAATCTGACATGCCGATGAGTAAATTATCTTCAAGGCTTGGACAGGCTTTATTGAGCATCCCCTCTGTAAAAGGGATTTCTTTCGGAGAGGGCCTTGGCGTTTCGGCAAAAATGGGAGATGAGTCTCATGATTTAATTAATGAGGAGACAAATTATGCCGGTGGCCTTGAAGGAGGCAGAACAAATGGAAAGCCAATTGTTGTTAAGCTGTGGTCAAAACCAATTTCAACGCAAAGGAAACCTCTTCCCTCCATAGATCTCCAAACTGGACAAAAGGTTGAAGCCCCACATGTAAGAAGTGATGTTGTTGTTGTTCCAGCGATTAGCATTATCGCAAGATCATTAGCTTCTTTAATTGTTCTTGAATCAATTGGAGCAATGCTTGGTAGAGGAACTTTTAAGCAATGGCAACAACGTTGGGACAATTATCTGGACAGCTTTCCTGAATGGCTGAAGAAAAGGTGAAAAAAACAATATTTATTGCCGGTTTCATGGGAACTGGAAAAACATCAGTTGGCAAAGAATTATCAAGATATCTTGGACAAGATTTTATTGATACTGACGATACTATTTGTAAAAAAACCTCTTTAATAAGCCCAGTGGAATTTTTTTCAAAAAACGTAGAAGTTCTTTTTAGGCTGGCGGAAAAAAAAATTATTCTCGAATTGGCTAACTCTAAAAAGATTGTTTCTATTGGAGGGGGTTCAGATCAGGATCCAGAAATAAGAAAATTTCTGAAAAATCAGCATGTTGTTAGGCTTGTTGCACCAATTGATGAAATTGAAAAAAGGGTTGGAAATGGTCAAGATAGGCCACTATGGGAGCAAAGACATAAGCTTTACAGAAAAAGGGAAAGTCATAACTCTTTAGGCATAAAGATCAATACCTCCGGAAAGGCAATTGGGGAAGTTGTTTCTCTTATTTTAAGAACTCTTGGAACAGACGTAGAAATAATCAACAAGAACAACAACATTATTTTTGGATGGGGTTCTTCATCTCATTCAATCAGTGAGGGTCATTGGGTTGGGGTAGTTGAAGAAAGCCTGTCCAATTATTCTTTTGCATTTCCAAAAGGCTCCATCCAAGTTTTAAATTTGAAAGGCTCTGAGGAAGCTAAGAATTATAAAAATGTTGAAATAATGCTAAAGTCTTTCAAGGACTTGGGTCTTTCAAGAGATGGATGTGTCGTTGTTATGGGAGGCGGCGCAATTTCTGATGTTGTCGGTTTTGCATCATCAATACATTTGAGAGGAGTGCCCGTGCATCTTATCCCTACGACTCTTTTAAGCATGGTTGATGCTGCAATTGGGGGCAAGTTTGCTGTCAATATAGATTCTGTGAAAAATCTTGCAGGAAGTTTTCATTTGCCGAAATCAATAAGGATAGACTCTTCTTTTTTACCGACTTTACCTTATAGAGATTACATTAGTGGAACTGCAGAAATGCTAAAGATGAGTTGTTTGGATAAAAATTTATTTGATGATTTTTCCAAAGATATTGAAAAAATAAAAAATCAAAATCTAGTTGTTCTTAATACTTATATTAAAAGAGTCATTTCTTTAAAATGTGATTATGTTGATGAAGACCTTTACGACAATAAGGGAAAAAGAATCCTCCTTAATTTTGGACATACTGTAGGGCATGCAATCGAATTAGCAGCATCAAAGAAGATTAGGCATGGGGAGGCTGTTTCTTTGGGCATGCTATCAATTTCCAAATGGGCAGAATCAGAAGGATTAGCAAAAAAAGGAACAGCCAAAACAATCGAAGAAAATTTGATCAAGTTAGGCTTGCCAACAAATATTGAAGAGTTTGATGTTGATGTGATAACTTTTGTTGATGCTTTACAAAAAGACAAGAAGTGGACAAGTGATGGGCTGCATATTGTTTACCCTAAGGAAATTGGCAATCTACAAGTTTTTAGTTTGAAAAACCCTCCTGCTGAAAAATGGTTAGACTTGATATCGTGAAAATTCTTCTTTTAGAAGGCCCAAATCTAAACATGGTTGGTGTTAGGGAGCCTGAAGTTTATGGTGGGCTTTCTTCAAAAGAAGAGAAGTCAAAAATCAAGATTTGGGCTGAATCAAAAAAAGTATACTTGGAGTTTGAAAATCTTTCTGGAGAGGGTGGGTTGGTTGATTGTATAAATGGGCTTGAGGGAAATTTTGATGCATTGATCATCAATGCTGGAGCATTGTCCCACAGTTCATTTTCAATACGTGATGCCCTGAAGGGTTTGGATGTCCCGATTGTAGAGGTGCATCTTTCTGCTATCCATTCAAGGCCTGAATCATGGAGAAAGCAACTTATTACAGCTGATGCGGGACATCCCGTTATATCAGGGTTTGGCTTTGAGGGCTACAAGATGGCCATTAGGTTTTTGACGAAGAAATGATAATTGGTTTTTCCTCGCTTGCAATAGGTCTTTGGATTCTTTTTGCTGTTTCAAAAAGGATGAATGATTATTTTTCCAATCGTCCAAATTCAAATAAGGAGAGAGTTTCAAAATTCAGTTTGGCAGGATGGATTGCTGTAGGCTTCGGGATTCTTGAAGCAGCCAATTCAGATTTTTTTTCGACAATGGGGCCTGTTGAAGGACTGATGTTTATTGTCATGATGAATTTTGCAGCAATTCCAGCTATAGGTCTTGCGATGTATTTGGGTTCACTAAAGGAAAATCCCTAGTCCCTTTTTACCCACTTGTCTATTTTTGTGTTTTGTGGATCATCCTCAATACCGTAAACTTTCTTTCCTTTGTAGCTTTTCATGACCGCTTTGTCAAATCTTGCAAGCGCTTTTGCGTACTCACTGAAGGCTGTATGGAGTCCGGAATCCCTTTCGACGCCCTCTATCCCCATTTCATTCAATCTTCTCCTGCATTTTTCAAGTTCTCCGATTGTGTAAAGTCTTTCGAATTCATGATCTCGATCTTCTTCCTTGACGTTAAAAGGATTCTGTTGACCTCTAACCCAAACCTTGAATTGGTTTTTTATATAAAGGTTTTTTCGATATGTTGCTTCTACATTTTTACTATGCTTTAAAGCCCCCATATAAGGCCCACCAAACCCACTAACTTTCCCTTCCGACCTATTGACAACTACCATAATAAGGATTACCCCAATGGGGATAAAAATGGGAAACAAAATAGAAATATAAACTATTAAGGTTCCCAAGAGGTATTCCCATACCTTCAAACCCAATCGGTATGCTTGATAAAGCAGGAACATCATTGCAATATTCCATATAAGGTTGGAGAAAGGGTTCAAAGGCACTGCTTCCAAAGATTTCATGACGAACAAAGATCCAAAATTGACAAAGAGTAGGTTTGATATCATTGATTACTTAAGTAATCATACTTTAGAGCCCAGTTCCTACAAATATCTCAATTTTGTGTTTATAATTTCTAGGTTTAAGCAACAAACAGGAGTTATTGATTATGAAAAAATATTTTATCTTTTGCATACTTTTTATTATGAGCGTCTTAAAACTGGACTCTCATACCTTTAGCAACCTTTCATTGGAAGAGTCTGTCAGGGCGACTGACTTTACCGTTCTTGGAGAGGTTGTCTCTTATGAATATCGAATAGACAATTCTGAGAGATTTTGGAAAAGAACATATGTGACAATTAAGATCCAGGAAGACTTGATGAACAATATAGAGAATTTTCCAACTTATCAGAAGGTTGGCGATAATGCATATATTGAAATTGATCACCCAGGAGGAGTTTTTGAAGGTTTGACTACAAGGATTTCTGGCCATCCACAATTTTTTCCAGGTGAAGTTTATGTTCTTCATCTTTGGAATAGGGATGTAAGGAACATTGCTGTTCCTGTTGTTGGTTTTAGCAATGGAGCTTTCAGGGTAATACCAGACAATAACGGTGTTGCAAGGATGTACGACTTTGAAGGAATATACCCAGTAAAGGGATTTATTTCAAGAGAGGTTACAGAGAGTACATTGGAAATTATGGAGATTGGTGCTATTGCTACTGATATCAATCTTGGCGAAACTGCACAGGATGGGGTCCCTATAACATTGGATACATTCCTTGTTCAAGAGAGGAATATGTTGACTGAATTACGGGGAATCGAGTTTGAGGAGGGTGAAGAGTAATGGCTAAAAAGAATTTTAATTTTAATTATTTCCTATCTCTCTGTATCTTCCCAATCATTGTTGCTATAGTAATTGCATTTCCTCAGAGTGTAACAACTCATGAATACAACAGCAGTGGTGGGGTTAAGGCAACAAGCCCTCTTGAATTCCATTTCAACCCTAATTTTTCCGGAAACAATTTCACACAGGAAGAATGGAAGACTCTTTCTCAAGAAGGAATGACATGGTGGCAATGGATTGATACTGCTGATCTTGACGGTATTCATGTTGCTGATGATGCTCCAAGATGTCCAGATTTTGGAAACAACCAGTGGGACTGGTCTGTTTGTGATGACCTGGGCGGTGCAGCTGGTTGGGCAGTTTTCACATGGAATGGTCAAGGGCAGATGGTTGAATGTGATGTTGAGATGCATGAAAACAAAGCTCCAAACTGGAGTCAGGTAACTGTAAGGTCAATTTCTGCTCATGAATTTGGACATTGTGCAGGATTTGCTCATCCATTCGATGGTTTTGGACCACCGGAAGGTTTGGGTGATTTTGAATCTGTTATGAATTACAGCACTCCACCTGACCCTCCTGGAGAAAATAATTTTGGAGGCGGTGTTCATTACGATCCGAGAGGACACCATGACGCAACTGATGCTTCCGGAAAGTACCCATGTGGTAATCCGGAAGGTTGTTTGCCTATTGAGAATCCAGATGATCCGGATGATCCAGGCGGCGGCGGAGACTCTACTGGAGCAGAGGCAATCATTGTTAGTGACAAGATTGTCGGTGAGGGCCCTGAATCAACATTTAATTTTGATGGTGGGAATTCTGTTCCAAGTGAATTAGGAACCTATATAGCTGTTTATGAGTGGGTTTGGGGAGATGGCACAAGTGATTTGATTCCATGTTTAGATGGTTTATGTGCTACATCCATACCTCACACGTTTAATCTAAACTGTACAGAAGCCCAACAAGACGAAAAGGGTAATTGTTATTATGACGTTACTTTGACTGTTGGAGATGACTTGGTACCTCCTAGCCTTGATGTTGATACTGTGACAATCAAGGTAAAGAATCCTTTTGCAAATGAAGATCCTGTTCCTCTTATAAACATAACATGTATTGAAAATTGTAAAACTGATAAAAATGGAAATATATTAAATGAACCAAATGAATTGAATTTCTTCAAAGAACTTGAAGATGGAGTTACATTTAACTTCGATGGTTCTGGTTCATTGGATCCAGACGGTATCGTTGTAGGCTGGACTTGGAACTTCAGTGACGGAAGTCCTTTGGTAAATGACAGTGTTGTTGATCACGAGTATGTTGAGGGAGGTTCTTTCCCTATACTCTTGACTGTTTACGACAATGATAATGATGATGGATATATGCCAACTCCTCCTTTTGTTTTGGTCCCTTCACACCCTTTGCCTGTGCTTTTAGATTTCCCATCAGATTCATCTTGTAACACTCCTTACAAAAGCCGTTTTGTTTCATTGGATGATGATTGGGATTTTGAAGATGATGATGAAGAATGTCGAGTTTCTAGCTCTAATGACTCTACGAGATGGGTTAGATTTGATGGTTCTGAATCAAATGATACAGATGGGCTTATAAGAAGCTTTATCTGGAATTTTTCAGATCCAGATGATTCTGAAGGTTTCCTTTCCGTTTGGACAAAGCAGTTCAATTATGTAAGGCCATGTTCTGCAATGGGTAATTGTGAAGTTGAATCCGGCTTAAGTACTTGGGATGGAAATCTTGGACCTGGGGGAATGGGTGATTTGATAATATCCGAACCTCCATGTAAGGAAGAAGCTACAGATGATGATCCAGAGAATTTCCAAGACACAAATGGGGATCTTTGTGATGATGACTGGACGATGGTTGATTATGACAGTTTATTCAATGGTGGTAGTGATATTGCTGGACAAATTACCTTTAGGTCCTCTCTGAATGTTAGGGATAACAATTCAAACAAGAGTGAGGTTGACTTGGAGAATACACTCCACACCTTTATCGTTGTAAAGGAAGAAACAGAGTCATCTTCTTCTTTCGTCAACAGCATTAGCCAAGTAGATGGTGTTGCATGTGCTGGTACGAAAAAAATATTTAGTATTGGATCTGAGAAAAAAGGTTCTGAAATGAATGGATTCAATTATGAATGGGACTTTGGTGATGGTAACAGTATTGTTGGATTTACAAATATAACCTCGGAACAGGGTGTATCGATTCTTTCTGGAGATCTTTTCTGGAGGAATTCTTTGGGTCAGGAAGGTGTTGTAGACAGTGTTTCAACTAACACAGTCATAGATGTTGACCATGGTACTTTTGATGCTGATCTTGTTGGAAAGTCCGTTACTTTTTTCACTGACAATGGAAACGAGTCATGTGTTGTTACGGGTGTAGCTGGACATTCTTTTGATTGTGTTCTATCAGCTAATGTTGTAGCAGGAACAGTTTACAGGCTTCCTCCAGAAGGTGTCTCACATTGTTACACTAATCCTGGAGTTTATGCGGTTGCTTTTGACTTCATTGAAGAAAGTTCTGTTATCGAATCAACTGGTTTGCAAGTTTCAATAGATCCTTTCATCATCAAGATAAATGAATTAGAAAGCATTCAAGCTGTTCCGGGATTAAGCAATTACAACATTGTTCATTTCCAAATAAAGGAAGCTGTTTCTTCCATTGATTCTTTGTCTTTTGAAGTCAGGGATCTTTGGGCAGGCTTGAACGACCTGCAAAATGTTCAAGCTGTAAGGATTTATGAATCAGATGCGAATGGGAATCTTCTCAACATGATAAGTGAAGAGTTGAGTCCATTTTCTGAATCAACTTCATTTACAGTTAATTTGGACGGGCCTCTTTTGGCTGATACGTATTATGTTATAAGCTATGTTTTTGGGAGTTAAATTATGAGAAAAAATCTTAAATTATTTATTTTTATTTTGCCTTTGTTTATTGTTTCTTGTGGAGGTGGAGATTCAGACTCTTCATCTGGAGGTCTTTCAGGCGGTGGAGGTGGTGGGACTACTTCTTCAACTTATGATTTCCAACCTTTGATAGTTCCTACAAAGAATGGAATTGAGCAACCAGCCTTACAGGGTAACCAAGTTACCTTGACAGTGGAGTAATATGATGATTAATACACTAATTCTTTTTTATTTACTTATAAGCCCTTATACAGTTTTCTCGGCTTCTGAAGCTGAGAGTTTGGAACTGCCCGGTGGCTCGATTATCTTTAGGACAAACAGAGATGGTGGTGATGAGCTTTACATAATGAACACTGACGGCTCTACGCCTCATCGCTTGACCTTTAATGGAATCAGAGATACCTCCCCACAGATTTCTCCAGATGGAAGACATCTCATGTATTATGCTTGGGGAGCTTCAACTGATGAGACTTGTGCCGACACTTTAAAAAATCCGAAACACAAGGGAATTTTTGCCCCAGGAATCTGCGATGCAACTTCTGAAGATATTGTTGTTATTGATTTGGTTACTGGTGAAACTGAAACCCTGACAAAAGATTCAAGCATAAACGGACAGGCTCTTTGGAGCCCTGATGGAGAATGGATAACCTATGTTACCGACATGGCTCAAGAGTCTGAAATCGTTTTGATTAGTCCGGATAGCTCAAAGAAAGTTTTTGTAACAAGAAATTATTGGGGAGATTACTCTCCTTCTTTTACTCCAGATGGAAAATATATGATTTATGAGTCATACAGGCTTGAACAGGATGTTTACCCTCCAATTGGGCATTATTTTCCAAAGCATAACCTTTATGAAGAAGATACAGTTTTAGAAACTTGGTCTCAAGAGGCTTATAGGGATCTGTTCATAGTTGATCTAGATTGCATCCTTTCAATTGATTCTTCTGACATAAAGGAGTGGGAAAATTTAGAACCATATGAGCAAAAAAATACATTAAGCCCTGAGGCTCTTTGTGAAGAGAGGGTGACTGACGAAGTTGATAGTAATATCAAGCCAGCAGTTTCTCCTGATGGAAAATGGATTGCTTACATGGCAAATAGGCCTGGAGTAAGGAATTATCTCTATTTGATGAGTGTTGCTCTTAATGAAGATGGTGAAAGGGATATTGTCACCGTGATGCTTGATGTAGAAAGAGATTTTTGGGAAGACATGACTGATGCGGATGTTTTTTATGATGAGGAGCCCTACATGTGGCTAGGAGCTAATAGGTATATTTGGTCTCCAGACTCAACACAGATTTTGATTGAAGCGAATCTCTACTCTGTTCCAAGTTTATTTTTAGAAACGTCTAAAGGAAAAACAAGATTAGCAGGAAAGATGGATGGTGGTTTGTTGACATCTACTTTGGCCGAAGCTTTGGTTGTATATGATCTAGAAACAGATTCAACAGCCCCTGTAAGGCTTTCTAATTCTGTTGGTATAGACCATAGTTCAGATTGGTCCCCAGATGGGAAATGGGTTGTTTATTCTGCTCAGGACAGATACCTGAGACATGAAATATATTTAACTCATTTAAAGACTGGCTATACCAAAAAATTAACAACAAACAGAGTTGGTGACTTTGATCCGATTTGGGTTAATGGAAGCTTGACAAAATGTGGTTTTGAGATAGAAGAAATGACAAAAGCAAAAGTTTCATCTGATATTTTTGAAACAATTGAAACCGTCAGGCCTTGTCCATTGGATTAATTTTTATTTTATAATAACAGTTTGGTTTTATTGATTTAGGAGGTTGTAGCAATGAAGTTAATGCCGTTAGGTGATCGTGTAATAGTAAAAAGACTAGATGCTGAGGCTGCTAGCCCAAGTGGGATAGTTATTGCTGATTCAGCAAAAGAGAGACCACAGAAAGGTACAGTCGTGGCTGTAGGTCCTGGAAAGAAGGAAACAAACAGCATTGGTGAGGTGATTATTGTTCCGATGAATTCAAAGGTTGGTGATACCGTTGTTTTTTCAAAGTACGGAGGAAACGAATTGTCACACGAAGGCGAAGAATATTTAATCCTTAGGGAAGATGATATTCTTGCAAAAATTAAATAAATTTAAATAGAGGTTTAATATTATGGCAAAACAATTGATTTTTAATACTGAGGCAAGAGAAAAGTTTCTAGGAGGCGTTCAAAAAGTTGCTAAAGCTGTTGGACAAACTTTAGGCCCTAGGGGTAGGAATGTTATTTTAGACAAGAAGTTTGGTTCCCCTGTTGTGACAAATGATGGAATTACGATTGCAAAAGAAATCGAACTTCCTGATCCTTTTGAAAACATGGGTGCACAAGTTGCAAAAGAAGCGGCAAGCAAAACCAATGATGCTGCTGGAGATGGAACAACTACCGCCATTATCTTGACTGAAAAAATGGTTCAGGAAGGATTAAAGGCTGTTTCTGCTGGAGCAAACCCAATGTTGCTAAAGAGGGGTATCCAATCAGCTGTTGATGCTGTTGTTGACAACCTTCAAAAAACAGCAAAACCAATCAAGGGAAGACAGGATATTGAGCGTGTAGCAACAATATCTGGAAACAATGATGTCGAAATTGGCAAGTTGATTGCTGAAGCAATTGAAAAAGTCGGCAATGATGGGGTTATTACGATAGAGGAATCTAAAACTGGATTAACAACTGGGCCAGGGTTTGTTGAAGGAATGCAGTTTGATAGAGGTTTTCAAAGTCCCTATTTTGCAAATGATAAAGAAATGCAAAAATGTGAAATTGGTGGAGATGAAAGGGGTGCTTTGATTCTTATATATGAATCAAAAATAACTAATGCCCAAGAGTTTTTGCCAATCTTAGAAAAAGTTGCACAAGACGGAAGACCTTTTTTGATTATTTCTGAAGAGGTTGAGAATGACGTATTATCAACTTTGGTTCTTAATAAATTGCGTGGCACTCTTAATGTTTGTGCAGTGAAAGCTCCTGGTTATGGAGACAGAAGAAAAGCAATGATGCAAGATATAGCAATTTTGACTGGTGGAGAGTTCATCAGCAAAGACCTAGGCATAAAGCTAGAAAATGTCGAAGTGTCTCAAATGGGAGTTGCTCAAAAGGTTATTATTGACAAAAACAACACAACAATCGTGAGTTCAAATTCTGGATCTCCAGCAGTTCTTGGGAGAATTGATCAAATTCGATCTGAAATAGATGGGACAGATAGTGACTGGGAAAGAGAAAAACTACAGGAAAGGCTTGCTAAGCTTGCTGGAGGTGTTGCCGAAATTCAGGTTGGCGCTCCAACTGAAGTTGAAATGAAAGAAAAAAAACACAGATTTGAAGATGCTTTATCAGCAACACGTGCTGCTGTAGAGGAAGGAGTTGTTCCTGGCGGAGGAGTTACTCTTTTGAGGTGTATTGACAAGATTAAAGCCCTCAGTGACGATGACGTGTCTGTAAATTGGGGAATTAATGTTGTAAGGAATGCCCTTACTGAACCATTGAAAAGGGTTGCTGAAAATGCAGGCTATGAAGGTTCTGTTGTTGTTGAAAAGGTTCAAGAGCAAAAAGGTTCCAACGGTTTCAATGCCTTAACAGGTGAGTATTGTGATTTACTCAAAGTTGGTGTTATAGATCCTCTTGTTGTAACAAGAAGTGCTTTAAGAAATGCCGCAAGTATTGCTGCTATGGTTTTGACAACAGAGGTGATGGTTACTGATTTACCTGAAGAAAAAGAACAGCCAATGGGAGGACCTCCTCCTGGAGGTGGAATGCCTGGTATGGGCGGATTTTAAGTAAAGCCGGGTGAAATTTTTCATCCCTAGCTTATTTAAAATAAAATCTACTTATGATTAAAAAGATCAGCTTACTTCTTGTCTTTTTGATTTCATTTGTTTTTGTAGGGAATTCAAAAGCTGTTAACGATTCGACCGGCATTAGGTTGAATTTACCTTCTTCATGGGAATGTTCCTCACTGGGAGAAGATTCCTGGGAGGTTGTTGTCCCAGATACGGAGTATTCTTCAGGAAAACACTTTAAGAAAGGGTGGCTAAAGATTGAAGAGGTTGGAGATAGGTTTGTTTGTGATTCTGATTCTAAAAAAATCCTGGATATAAGATCCATTCCTCTTTCAGTTTCCTCAGGGCAAGTTTCCACAACTGTTTTAAAGTCAAGATTACTTCAAAGGCATCTGGAAGAAAATCTTGGCTTTACTGTTTCTCAAAGAGTTAGCTATTCAGATAATCATTACATATCAAGACTTGATTACCAGGATGTTAATGGAAAGAATGGATCTTGGTGGATTGTTTACAGTCAAGAGTCAGCAACTTTACACAGGATATGGATTACAGATATTTCTGCTATTTCCGAAAAAGAAATTAAGAATTTTGAGAATATGTTTTTCACCTCTGTATATCCTGTTATTTTTGATGCTGGTTTTATGGTTATTACAGAAAGGTCAGCAACTGCTTTGACTTTTTTCCTGATAGGGGTATTTTTACTTTTGTCTCTTGGAAAAAAAGGTGCTAATGATTTCATTAAAGGTTTTGAGTCACCTGGAGAGCTTTTTGCAGATTTCGGCAAAGGAGAAACATTCTTTTATCCTTTGGCTCTAGTTTTATGCTCCTCTTTCCTTTTTGTTGGATTTGTAGCATCTTTTAGAGGTATCCTGCTTTCGGCTATCAACGCAACTTTCGTTTCTGCGCAATTAGAAATGAATAAAATGTCAATTTTTTCTAATGTTGATAACGATCCTGAAAAGGGATATATTGTTCTGGCTGGAACTGCTCAAAATCTTATTAACTTCTTTAGACAACATGTCGATATGTTCATACAGTGGTTTCCCGCAATCGTTCTAGTCCTTTGGTTTACAAATTCACTGTGTAATTATTTAGGGTCTCTTGTTGCAAAAAGTGAATTGAGATTCACCCCTACTTTCTTTGCTTCAAGCCTATTAGCTCCTTATAGTTGTGTTTTTGCGATGGGTCTTTTGTTTGTTTCTTTCACCCAGGGTTTTTCTTTTTATCTTGGAGTTCTTTTGATTCTTTTTTCCTCTCTAATGCTTTGCAGGATATCTATTCTTGGATTCGGACAACTTTATAGATTGTCTGTATCGCAGTCGTATACTGCTATTATCTTTTCAAGATTTATGTGGGTTATTTTTGTTGGAGCTATGGTTTATGGCCTATACACTGAAATGATTTCACCAGCATATATCACTGCTAGCGTTCTTGATTATTCGTTAGTACAGTAAACATCCAAAATTCATAGAATTTTATATAAGAATAATTTATAATCCTTAGGTTATAGAGTATGAAGTTTTTTATATTAATTTTTTCTTTATTTTCTCTTCAAGCTTGCTTGATGAATCTTGGAGTTGGAAAAACTGTTGCAGAACAGACAAAAATTGCTCCTTTAGAAAAGACAAAAGAAGCAATAGACAAAACTCTTGAAGCTGCTCTTTTAGTACAACTTTCCTCTGATGTTTGTTTGCAGTTGCAACTAAATGATAAAGATAATGGAAACCATGGCGTTATAAAGCCGCGTGTTGAAAACAGGGTTGCAATATTAGAAGGAACAATAGAGACTCAAGGGCAAAAAAGAGAGGCTGAACGATTGGCAAAGTTGGTTCCTGAAATAAGGGATGTTGTGAATAGGCTTGAGATAATCGGCAGAAGGGATGCTACTGAGGTTTGTGAGTTTGTCGGATTTGGGCTTGATGAAGAGGATGATAAAGAAAAGGAGGAAGAGGATGGTTCTAATAACCCTATTGATCCAGGCTTGCCTGGAGATCCAGGGCTACCCGGAATCCCACCCATAATTCCACCAGGAGGACCAGGAAGAATTTTATGAAAGTATTAAAAATGTTATTTTGTCTCTTTTTAGCATCTTTTTCCGATGCTGATTTGGGAGATTTTGAAAGAAGTCGTTTTGAGGAAATTTATCGAAACTCAAGAAACAGCATAGTAGGTATAAAGGTTGTTAAATCCAAAATGTCTCCTTCTGTTTACGGCGATGTGAGCAATACGGAAATAGGAAGTGGTTTTATCTACGATTCTGAGGAAGGCCTAATTCTTACCACTGCTGCAAATATAAGGGATGCTAAACATATAGGGATACTTTTTAATGATGGAAGGCAAGTTGAAGCAAAGGTTATTGGCTACGATGTTCCTACAGATTTGGCTGTTCTTCAATTAGAGATAAAAAGACCACAAATTCCAGCTTTAAAATTGTCTGAAAATATCTATTCTGTTGGAGAGTCTGTTATGGTCATGTCTCCAAACCCAGAGGGAGTTTGTTGTAACACTTCCAAGGGAATCGTTTCTGCAAAAACATTAGCAGGGAATAAGCTTGGAGGAGGACTTTCTACTTTCTTCCAGTTTGATGCTGCTTTAAATGGGGGACAGCAGGGAGGAGCTCTGCTTTCTCTAAGGGGTGAGGTTATTGGGATGCCAACATTCCAGCAAAGAAATAGTGAAAATTTATTTTTGAATTTTGGTCTTCCAGTTGATGTGATGAAGATAATTCTTCCAGAATTGATAACAAATGGAAGGTACCTTCATGTCGAATGGGGCTTGGACCCTGTCGGTATTCCTGAAGAAATTAGATTAAAAACTGGATATCTTGGAAACGGTTTATATGTTCCGGGACTTTCTGAAGTTGGATCTGGTTGGAGAAGTGGGCTAAGAACTGGAGATATTATTACTTCTCTTGATGGTGTTGATGTATTAACAAATGAAGGATTCTGGTCTATTTTTGGATCCTGGATTGATCAGGAAAATCCCTTTATGAGAGGCCATGTTGTTACCATTTACAGGAATGGATCTTTTTTGGATTTTGATTTCAAGGCAGTTAGGAAGGTTATAGATTTTAAAGACGAGAGTTGGTTTTAAATGAGGTATAAATTTATGAATTTGAAAAATAGTTTTTTGTTTTTGTTTGTAGTTTCGTTTTTTGCATTTGTGTTTAGTGATGACGATCCTGCTTGGGTAGAGAGTGTTTCAACAAGTGTTGAATCTACAGTGACAGTTACTTCTGGTGGAGGAGATTTTGCTGGTGATAAATCAGGCTTTGTTTTGGGCGGTGGATCTGGCTCTATAGTTACTCCTGAAGGTCATATAGTAACCAATTGTCACGTTATGGGTTGGGGAAAGCAGAGGTGGGCTTTTATAAGGCTCAATGATGGTTCAGTACAAGATGCTAAACTCCTTTTTAATAATTGCAAAATAGATGTTGCAATTCTTCAAATTGTTCCTGAACCTGGAGAAGAGGGAACTACTTATCCCTATGTAGAATTCGCCAATTCAGATGATGTTGTTCCTGGAGAGCAAGTTTATGCTATAGGGAACCCTGGAGACAGTTCTAATTTCACCATGTATAAGGATTTTCTTTTAAAAAACACTGTAACTGCAGGTTCAGTTAGGGATAGAGTTCTTTCTCCTCAATTAGTCAACAGGATGCTTGGAGGAAATGGAGCTATAGGAGGAACATCAACTGTTTGGGATTATGGAACAGAGCTTTCACATACTTTTGACACTGATGCAACTATAAACGGTGGAAATTCCGGAGGACCTCTTTTTGACGAAGATGGTTTTCAGGTAGGTGTTAATTTTGCCGGATCTTCAATGCTTGAAGGGCAGAATATGGCGATAGCCTCTAATGATGCTTCTAAAACTTTATTTGACACTATAGACCATGGTCGTGTTATTTATCCATGGTTAGGACTTTATGTTTTTCTTGACAGAATGACGCTTGAATGGTCTGATGATATCGGTATACAGGGGAGGAATCCCTTAGGCGGCGGCGGAGCTTTTATGGGGAGAGAAGGCTATGATCGTGCTTCAGATACTTTTGTAATGCAAGCTAGGAATCAAGTAAAAACTCCTTTTGAGATTTTTGATATCTATCCTGAAAGTCCTTCTGATAAAGCTGGCCTAAGAGAAGGGGATAAAATTCTTGAAATTGCATGGGATTTAAATGCAGATGGAAAAATTACAAAAGGCGAAATGAAAATGCCAAAAGATGCTTTTGAAGCGAGGTTTTGGATACGCTCATTAGACAAGGGAATTAAAGTAATTCTCTCAGTTGACAGAGGAGGGCAGATATTTAATGTCCCAGTCGTTCTAGGAGAGCAACCAGGTGCTGGTCAGTTTGCTGGAGGAACTTTATGAAAAAGACAAATCTCTCCAACAACGACAAAACTGCAATTTTCTTAGTTTTTCTGACTCTATTTTTTGCTTTTGCAGGTTCGCTTTTTGCAAAAGAAGTTCAGACTTATGATTTAGACACATCTAACTTACCAACTGTAAAAGCTCTTGAGATAATTGACCCTTCATTAGCTTCAATAGAGGTAATTGAAAATAGATATGGCATTAGCTTATCTGGGACATTCACAAGAACGGTAGGTATAAACGGCTTTCCGGGAGTCGTTATTTCTCCGGATGGATTTATTGTTACGACAGCAAAAAACATGGAAGATGCTTTAAGGATAAATGTAACAATCGAAGGTGTTAGATACAGTGCTTCATTGGTTGGATCTGACAAATTCAATGATGTTGCTTTGATCAAGGTCAATAATCCAGAAACTTTATTTAAGGCAGCTTCTTTTGGAGATTCTGACAAATTGAATCAAGGGGAAACTGTTATAGCTGTTGGTCGACCTCTTCCAAATCAACAGGCAGCCACAAGAGGGATAGTTTCTGCTTTGAGAGATTACTTTTTGCCAAATGGCTATTTGATGCCAAATATGATTCAAACTGATGCTCATAACTTTACTTTCAATAGAGGAGGACCTCTTATCAATTTAGAAGGAAAGATTGTTGGGTTGATGTCTTTTTCTGTTCAAGAAAACCAAGGGACTCCACAGTATTTGATGACTAGTGTTTTGGATTTGAATTTTGCTACACCATCAAACATTGTTTGGGATTCTGTTTATAAAATGATGCAAGGAGAAGAGGTTTTTCATCCTTGGGTGGGCCTTGGCTTAAGGCCTTTGGATGACACTTTAGCAATTTATGCAAATATACCTGAAGATTATCTAGGAAAATCAGGAGTAATGGTTCAAGATGTAGATCCCAACTCTCCTGCCTCTAGGCAAGGTTTATCTAGAGGGGATATCATTCTCGGTTTAACAAGGGTTAGAAGACTTTACAATGGTGAAGAAAATACAAATGAAGAAATTGTTTCCACCCCTTTGGAGCTTGCTGGTTTGATTCGTGATAGCCATCCTCAAGATACTTTAGGGTTTGTTGTTTTGAGATCTGGTCAGGTTGAAGAATTTCTTTTGAGTCCAGAAGACAGGCCAATGGAAGCTTTGCCTGGAACCGTTTAAAGCAAATCCTTGAAGATTGTTTATTTTTTCCTCATGTTCTTTTTCCTGAATGGATGTGCACATAAGGATGATGATTATCTTTTTAAAATTAATCAATCTATTTTTAAAAAAAGTCATTTTTTGACAAGGCCAGATTTTCTTCTTGCACGTGAGGCAGGATTAAAAGAAGATGACTTGGATTATGAAGATTTAATCCAAGATGTTTTTTTAGAAACATTATCTGCAAGAGAGGGTTTTGTGAGAGATTTAAAGCCTAATTACGCATCATCGGAATCAGCTGCAATCAATTGGGCAAGATCAAATTTTAAAAACAATAAGAATCTGATTGATTTTTTAAAAAGAAATAACCTTTCTTGGCCTGACATAGTCGTTCATTTTAACAAAAGACTAATGTATGAGGAAATTATAAATTTATATGTTGGAGTGAATGATTTTGAAGTTGAGCAATGGTGTGAAAAAAATGAAGAAGTTTTAAATTTTATGTGGCAAGAATGGAAAAAAGGAACAAAACTTCCTTCTCCTGAAAAAATCCCAAAAACATATGCTTACCAATACTGTCGCAGCGCCTTGATACAGCATAAATCTTCAAATCCAGCATATAAAGAAAAAGCAATTGAGGCAATTTCAAGAGGTTTAAGTGTTCAATGGCCAATCAGATAAAAAATTACAAATCAAGGTTGATTCTTGATAGTCGTGGTTTCCCTACTGTAAGAGTTGAGCTTTTTTTAAATAATGGTTTTTGTGTTGGCGCCAATGCTCCTTCAGGAGCTTCTACGGGTGTTTATGAGGCCTTGGAAAGAAGGGATGGTGGGTCTTCCTGGCAAGGTAAAGGTGTAAATAAGGTTTTGGAAGATCTTCAAAATATTGTTATTCCAGAAATTTTAAATATAGATCCAAGAAACCAAGAGCAGGTAGACAATGTTTTGATTCAGCTTGATGGAACTTTTCAAAAATCAAAACTTGGAGCCAATTGTTTATTGCCACTTTCAATGGCAATCTGTAGAGCTGGAGCAATTCTTGAAGATGTTGAATTGTTTGAATGGATTTCTTCAATGAGCAACTCAAAGCCTTCTTTGCCAATTCCCACAATGAATGTTTTGAATGGAGGGGCTCATGCGAACAATAATTTAGATGTTCAGGAATTTATGATTGTTCCCTACATAAAAGAGGATTTTATGAATTCGTTAAGAGCTGGAGTTGAAATTTACCATCAATTGAAATCATTAATTAAAAAAAAGAACATGTCAATTGCTTTAGGCGATGAGGGTGGTTTTGCTCCAAGCCTCAACAGTAACCTTTCAGCATTGGAGCTCCTTGAAGAATCTGTTTCTAATTCTGAATATGACCTTGGAAAAAATATGTTTTTGGCTTTAGATGTTGCAAGTTCAGAATTGCTTGACAATAAAATGTATAAATGGGAAAATTCCCTCCTTTCTGCAGAAGAGTTAACTTTAATTTATAAAGATTGGATTAAGAAGTATCCAATAATCTCTATTGAGGATGGGATTGGTGAAGAGGATATTGATGGTTGGATTCACTTGAATTCAAAATTGGGAGATCATATGAATGTTGTTGGAGATGACTTGCTGGTTACACAGGTTGAAAAAATAGAGATGGCAATAGAAAAGAAGTTATGTAATACATTGTTGGTTAAATTGAACCAGGTAGGAACTGTTACAGAAACCATCAATGCAATTAAAAAAGTCAGATCTGTTGGTTGGGACTGGTCAGTTAGTCATAGATCCGGGGAAACGGAAGATGATTTTATTTCTGATTTAGCGGTAGGGACAGGTTCAAAATACATAAAGACTGGAGCTCCAGCCAGAGGAGAAAGAACCTCTAAATACAATAGGCTGATTTCAATTTTTTCAGATTTTAAGGATTTGGAATTTCAAAATATAGAATTGGGGTTGAAACAATGAGAGCTTTAATAACTGGAATTAGTGGTTTTGCAGGAAGTCATCTTGCCGAATTCTTGCTAAATGAAGGCGTTGAGGTTTTTGGATTAATAAGAAGAAGGTCTCCTTTGCACCATTTGGAGGATGTCAAAGATTCTGTCAATTTACTTGAAGGAGACCTTCAAGATTCGACTAGTTTAAGAACTATATTGAGAGAGGCAAATCCTGATTGGATTTTTCATCTTGCAGCTCAATCCTTTGTGCCAACTTCATGGAGAGCTCCTGCAGATACAATTAATACAAATATCACTGGACAGGTTAATCTTTTTGAAGCAGTTCGAGATTTGGACATTTCTCCTGTCATACAAATTGCATGTTCTTCTGAGGAGTATGGTCTTGTTTATCCTGAAGAGACACCAATAAAAGAAGATAACCCTTTAAGACCCCTCTCTCCTTATGCTGTCAGCAAGGTTGCACAAGATTTTTTGGGTTACCAATATCATCAATCTTATGGAATGAAGGTTATTAGAACTAGGGCTTTTAACCACACTGGGCCAAGAAGGGGAGAGGAGTTTGTTGCGAGTGCTTTTGCGAAGCAGATTGTTGATATAGAAAGAGGAGCTGAGCCAATTATAAAAGTGGGAAATCTTGATGCCGAAAGAGATTTTACTGATGTTAGAGATGTTGTTTGTGGATATAAACTCGCTGTTCAGAGAGGAAAATCTGGAGAGGTCTATAACATATGCACTGGTAAAGCAATTTCAATTTCTCTTTTATTGGAAAAATTGATTGGATTATCTTCAATCAAACCCAAGATAGTCAAAAATCCAGAGTTAGACAGACCAAGCGATGTTCCTTTGCTTTTGGGAGATTGTAGTAATTTTAAAAATAGAACCAAATGGGAACCAAAAATTTCTCTTGACAAAACATTAGAAGATTTACTCAACTGGTGGAGAAGCAAGTAATTAAAAAATCTGGAAAATATTCAAAAATTGCTGAAGATTCTAGTTTGGGGTGGTCAATTGCTATATGTATATTTATAGGTGTCTATTTTGGACAACTTTATGACAAGGCGAATAATTCAGATCCTGTAGGAGTTCTTGTTGGTTTCTTGTTTGGCCTAGGTGCTGCAAGCAGGTTGTTAATTAGAGTTCATAATAGATTGAATTCTTAGATTTTTATAATGACAAAAAGCTTTTTTCTATTTTTTGCTGATTTTTCAAAAGCATGGCCTAAAGAGTTTTTATTTTCTTTTCTTTTAGGTTTTTTTATTTTTTATTCTTGGATATTGATAGATAAATTTTTTAAAAAAAATATAAAAAAAATAAAGAAGATTTCTTTAAAATCCATATTATTTTTTCATTTTTTAATTTCATGTTTTTTGATAGTTTTTTATCAAAATTTGCTA
>CAYNKD010000008.1:0-23489 GCA_964397735.1 uncultured bacterium
TGTCTAAAATTAGACGGTTTATGAAAAAAATAAAAATTACTCCAAAATCAATTTACCTAAAAAGAAGAGATTTTTTAAAAGGATCCCTGTATGGCTTTTCTGGTTTGCCTTTACTCAGAAATGCAAGCCTTTTTTTCCTAAAGGAGGATGAGGGTCTTGAATTAACCCCATACAAATCAATAACTTCCTACAATAATTTTTATGAATTTGGAACTGCGAAAGATGATCCCAAAAAATATTCAGAAAAAATGATTACGAAGCCCTGGGAATTAGAGGTTTCTGGATTGTGCGACTCCCCCAAAACTATGGATATTGGCGATGTTTTAAGGTTGATGAAAGTTGAAGAAAGAGTTTATAGGCTTCGGTGCGTTGAAGGTTGGTCAATGGTCATTCCCTGGTTAGGCTTTCCTTTAGCGGACTTCCTTTCAACATTTAGTCCAAATAGTCAAGCTAAATATGTAAGTTTTGAAACACTCTATAGGCCAAAAGAAATGCGGGGACAGAAAAGCAATGTTCTAGATTGGCCATATGTTGAAGGCTTGAGAATTGACGAAGCCATGCATCCGCTTTCCTTTATAGCGATTGGCTTGTATGGAGAGAGTTTATTAAATCAAAATGGAGCTCCATTAAGGTTGGTAACTCCATGGAAGTATGGTTTTAAAAGTATTAAATCTATATCAAGAATTAGTTTTGAAGAAAAAATGCCTTTAACGTCATGGAGTAAGGCTAATCCAAGAGAATATGGTTTTTATAGTAATGTAAATCCTGATGTAGATCATCCTAGATGGAGTCAAAAGACAGAAAGGAGAATTGGGGAATGGAAAAGGAGGAAAACACTAATCTACAATGGCTATGGAGATGAAGTTCATAAGCTTTATGAAAAAATGGATTTAAAAAAATGGTTTTAAAAAAAAATCAATATATATTTTTTTCTTTTTTTCTGATTGTTTTAAGTTTTGTATATCCTTTTTTGAATTCTGGTTTCTTTTCTGTAAACCCAGTTGAAAGCCTCCTTCACTACTCAGGTCAAAATTCAATAAGATTTATATTGGCAACTTTAGCTATTTCTCCTTTGATGAATATTTTCAAAAAACCTTATTTGATATTTTGTAGAAAGATATTTGGTTTGACATCTTTTTTTTATTGCCTGATTCATTTTTTGATTTATTTTGTGTTTGAGTTGGAAAAATCCAATCTTTCTTTTCTTTACTCTGATGCAACATCTAGACCATTTATCTTCTATGGCCTTCTTTCTTTTTTTTGCTTGATTCCGTTAGCGATAACCTCGAATCAATATTTTCTAAAAAGAATGGGTTCAGAAAAATGGAAAAAACTACATCAGTTGATTTATTTTTCTTTTGCGTTTTCTTCATTTCATTATTATTTTAAATCTGCATCAAAAGAAGGAGCTGGTTTAGCTTTGTTGTATATTTCAATAGGTTTGTTCTTGTTGTTTTTTCGTGCTTTTAAATTTAATTTTCGTTCTAGAATAGACGACTAGTGCAACGTAAAGATATTGTCAGAAAGCCACTTCTAAAAAAAGAGATAAAAAATCCATTTTCAAATATCAATGTATCTAATATAAAACTTTTTGTTACCGATATTGATGGGACTCTCACAAATGGAAATTTATATATTGGCTCAGGTTCACAAATCATTAAGCAGTTCAATGTTCATGATGGTTATGCTGGAAAGCTTCTTATGGAAAAAGGTATATCTGTTGCTGTCTTGTCTGGCAGAAAGGACGGTTCAAGTGTCGCGAGGGTAAAGGATTTGGGTTGGGAAGTAGTTGGACTTGGCGTTCAGGATAAATTAAAAGTTCTTTCAAAATATTTAAAAATGAAGAACCTCAAGTTTTCTGAAGTGGTTTATCTTGGTGACGATCTGAATGATCTTGAATGTATATTAAATGTTGGCATTGGCGCTTGTGTTTTCAATTCTCAAGAGAGCTTAAAAGGCCATTGTGATCTTGTGTTGAAGAAATCTGGTGGAGAAGGGGCTTTTAGAGAGTTGGTTGATATGTATTTGGATTGCCTATGAAGAAAGAAATTTTATTTTTCTTTATTTCTTTTTGTGGTTTTTTTGTTTTTTCAAACACATTAAGCCCTATATCTTTAACTATATCCAACAAGGAAGGTGCTCAGGTTCTTAGGCTTTCTGGAGAAAACACCAATGAAGACCTCAGTGAGAATTTGTTTTTAGAAAAAATAGAAATGAATTTTTTACAAGGAGAAGGCCAGTTAACTTTAATTGCATCTGAAGGAATTTGGAAAAAGACGGAAAATAGGTTTTTTTTAAAAGATATAACCTTGTCCTCTTTTAAATCTTGGAGCCTGTCTGCTAGTGAGCTGGATTTAAACATTTTAGAAAATGAAATAGAGACAGACTCTTTTTTTGAAATCAGTTACGGGAAAGCAGTTATTTCAGGTTCTGATTTAAATCTTAAAATTGATAATTTTTCTGGAAGCATTCAAAAGAATGGAGTTGTTGTTTTGAAAAGATGAAAATACTCGTAATAGGCAGTGGTCCAATAGTTATTGGCCAGGCAGCTGAATTTGATTATTCAGGGTCTCAGGCATGCAGGGCTTTGAAAGAAGATGGGCATGAGATAGTTTTAGTAAATAATAATCCTGCAACAATAATGACAGATGTTGATTTCGCAGACAGAACTTATTTGGAGCCATTGGTTCTAGATACTTTGATTCAGATAATTGAAAAGGAAAAACCAGAAGGGCTTTTGCCAACTCTTGGTGGACAAACCGGATTGAACCTTGCTGTTCAGATTGGAAATACTGGTATTTTAGAAAAACACAATGTTCAGTTGCTAGGAACCTCTTTGGAATCTATAAAAATGGCTGAAGACAGAGGGTCTTTTAAGGATTTGATGAAGGAGATTGGTGAGCCGGTTTTAGAAAGTAAGGTAGTTAAAAATCTGGAAGAAGCGGAGGTCTTTTTGAAAAAGATGGGCCTGCCCTTGGTCATTAGGCCTGCTTATACTTTGGGGGGGTCTGGAGGCGGTTTTGCAAATGACGTTTCAAGCTTTATACAAATTGTAGAAAATGGTTTACAGATGTCTCCTGTGACTGAAGTTTTACTAGAGAAATCTATTTATGGGTGGAAAGAGCTTGAATACGAAGTCATGAGAGATGGTGCCGGAAATTGTATTACTGTTTGCAATATGGAAAATTTAGATCCAATGGGTGTTCATACTGGAGATTCAATAGTTGTTGCTCCAAGTCAAACATTAACAGATAAAGAGTATCACATGCTTCGTACTTCAAGTTTAAAGATAATTCAAAGTTTAGATATCAAAGGTGGCTGTAATGTGCAGTTTGCCTTAAATGAAAAAGGAGAATATATAGTTATAGAAGTCAATCCAAGGGTAAGCAGATCTTCAGCTTTGGCAAGTAAGGCAACAGGGTATCCAATTGCAAGAGTTGCTGCATTGATAGCTACCGGTAAAACATTGCCTCAAATTAAAAATAAAGTGACTGGGACAACAACAGCTTGTTTTGAGCCCGCTCTTGACTATATTGTCACAAAAATTCCAAGATGGCCATTCGACAAATTTCCAAAAGCAAATAGGGAATTAGGTGTTCAGATGAAGGCAACTGGTGAGGTTATGTCTATAGGTAGAAATTTCAAAGAATCTTTTGTAAAGGCTTTAGCCTCTTTGGAGATTCCTGGGAAAAAGATTTTTCCATTTTCAAAGAAAGGAGATGAAGAGGTTGAGACACTCTTAAAGATTCCAACAGATCAAAGAGTTTATGCTATTTTTGAATCGATATTTAGAGGCTGGAGTTCAGAGAAAATTTGCTCTCTTTCAGGATGGAATGATTTTTTCATAAATGAAATTCGAGAACTTCTTCATTTTATTTTCTTGGGGAAACTTGGAACAGAGGAGCAAAGAGGAGAATTCCTTGAAAGAGAAGATTTGGAATCTTATCCTTATTATGAAAAAGAAAAAATTTCAAAAAAGATAAAAAATAGAAGATCTTTCAGGATGGTTGACACTTGTGCAAGTGAATTTGAATCTTTTACTAGATATTATTACGGTACAGAAAATGAGACAAGTGAATCTGTAAAAGAAAAATCTCCAATTGTTGTAATTGGTGGAGGGCCGATAAGGATTGGACAAGGAATCGAGTTTGATTGCTGTTGTGTTCATGCTCTTCAGGCAATTAGAGAAATGGGTTTCGAAGCGGTTATGGTTAATAATAATCCTGAAACAGTTTCAACTGATTTTGATTTTTCTGACCAATTGTTTTTTGAACCTCTCAATCATGAAGATGTATTGAAGATTGTTGAGAACATTGGTGCAAAGGGTGTCATTGTCCAGTTTGGAGGCCAGACAAGTATCAATATGGCTGAAAAGCTAGTTGAAAATAGTGTTAATTTGCTAGGGACTTCATTGTTGGGTATAGACATTGCTGAAGATAGAAAAAAAATTGATAAATTATTGTCTAAATTAAATATAAAAATGCCTAAAGGTTACACTATCGATGATCCAAGTGAACTTCATGGATTGATAGATGTTTTGAATTTTCCTGTTCTTGTCAGACCTTCTTTTGTTCTGGGTGGAAGAGCTATGACTATAGCTTATACGAAAGAAGATGTCGTTGGGGCTGTTCAAGAAGCATATGAGCAGGTTGATGGAAAAAATCCCATATTGATTGATGAGTATATATTTGGAAAAGAGCTTGAAATAGATTTAGTTTGTGATGGAGAAGATGTTTATATTCCGGGAGTTATGGAGCATATTGAAAGAGCAGGAGTCCATTCTGGCGACTCCATGGCAGTCTTTCCCTCTTTTTCACTTGATGCAGAATCAATCAGTGAGATTATAGATATTGGAAAAAAAATTGCTTTTGGTCTTGGCTGTATTGGGATGTTAAATATTCAATACATAATGTCTGAAGGTGTAATCTATGTACTTGAAGTTAATCCAAGGGCGAGCAGGACTGTACCTTTTCTTGCAAAGGCAACAGGAATTTCAATGGCTAAAGTTGCAACAAAGGTAATGCTCGGACAAACTTTAAAAGACCAAGGTATCCCTATAGGGCTAGGGCCAAAACCTAAATGTAGCACATTAAAAGCTCCTGTTTTTTCATTTAATAAACTTTTAGGTGTTGAGGTTGGATTAGGTCCTGAAATGAAATCAACTGGAGAAATAATGAGTTTTGGAACATCGTTAACTGAGGTTTTTTCAAAAACATGGACCTCATTGGGCTTCAATAATGTTCACTCTGAAAAGGGAGCTGTTTTGATAACTGTAAATGATAGGGATAAGCTTTTTGCTTCAGAGTTGGCAATAAGAGCTAGAAGATTAGGTTATGAAATTTATGCTACTTCTGGAACTTATGATTTTTTTACTGAAAAGGAAATAGACTCTTTCCCAATTAGAAAGATTCATGAAGGAGAGCCTAACCTTTTAAATTTAATATCAGATGGAAGAATTTCATTTGTAATTAATTCTGTTTCGGGGAATAGTGAGGCTGAAACGGACGGCATGAGAATTAGAGCTGCAAGTGTGAGGAATGAAATTCCATTATTTACAAATTTAGAATCTGCTGAAGCATTTTTGGAAACATTGGAGTTCTGGAATAAAGACAATAAGATTTTTCCAGTAAGGGCTCTTCAAGACTCAATATGATAAACTGCGGTTTTTTGGAAGTTGTTGGGATAGATCCAATATCTTCTGATGGCATTGTTCTTTACACACATGCTCCTTGGTTGAAAGAGTCTAAACCAGGTCAATTTGCGATGTTGAAAGTTGAGGGAAAGCTGCTTGCAAGGCCTATGTCCATTATGGAAGTAAAGCCAGATGGAGTTATCCTTTGGCAAATAAGAGATATTGGATATGGAACCAATTGGTTGTGTAACCTGAATATAGGAGATAGATTTTATGGTTGGGGTCCTTTGGGAAAAGGTTTTGAAACTGTTGAATTGAAGAAAGATGAAAATATTGTTTTGGTAGGAGGCGGGGTTGGGATGGCTCCTTTGAATTTTCTTTATAAAAATTTTTTTAGAGGAAAAGGGGTTTACATCGTTGAAGGAAACAGAATGGCTGATTCTCCTTTCTTGAGCAGTCATTTAAATTTAAACCCTAAGGATAAATATATAACATCAACAGATGATGGAAGTTTAGGCTTTAAGGGGAATGTTGTTGATGTTTTACAAAGCCTTTCAGATAAAAGAGTTAAATTTAATCATTTATACACCTGCGGTCCAGACTTAATGTTGGAGTCAGTTGAAAAATTCTGTAAAAATAAAAATATCAACTGTCAAGTTTGTCTAGAAGCAAGAATGGCTTGTGGCCTTGGAGGGTGTCGGGGATGTTGGGATGAAAGGCATGAGATAATGGTATGTTGCGATGGCCCTGTTCTAAAGATTGAAAACGGAGGATTGTTATGAAAGAAATTACTTTAAGGTCAATATTTTTATCTATACTTATAACTGCTGCTCTTGCTGGAGCAAATGCTTATTTGGGACTGAAAGCGGGAATGACTGTTAGTGCTAGCATCCCAGCTGCTGTTATTTCGATGGGTATTTTGGCATGTCTTGCAGGAAAGAATAAAGGAAATAATATTTTTGAAAACAACATGGTACAAACCGCAGCAAGTGCTGGTGAATCTTTAGCTGCAGGTGTTATTTTTACAATCCCCGCTTTGATATTACTTGGGCATTGGACAGACTTCTCATTTTGGGAAGTTTCATTGATTGCTGGCCTTGGTGGTATTCTAGGGATACTTTTTTGCATTCCATTGAGAAGGGCTTTTATTGTGGAAAGTAAAGAATTGACATTCCCTGAAGGGCTTGCTACGGCCGAGGTTCTAAGAGAAGGAGAGAAAGGTGGTTCTGGTGCTAAGCTAATTGGCCAAAGTGCATTGATTGGCGGTCTTTTTAAATTTTTCCAGTCAGGTTTCAGGATGTGGGGAGAGGCTCTTGAAGGAGCGAGTTTCCTTGGCGGAAAATGGCTTGCTTACATAGGTACAAATTTATCACCAGCTCTTTTAGGTGTTGGCTATATAGTTGGCCGAAATATAGGAATATTGGTTTTCCTTGGAGGGGCTATAGCCTGGCTTATAGGCCTGCCGTTATATATTTATTTAAATGGAAATGAATTAATCAATGGAGAGTCAATAAATTCAATTGTTTCAAGCGCACCTGTTGATGGCGCTTATCTGGTATGGAGCAAAAAGATTAGGTATTTAGGCGTTGGAGCAATGGCTGTTGGTGGCATGTATGCTCTTTTTAAAGTCTGGAAACCTGTCTTAAATGGGGTAAAAAGCGGAATGGAGGCTTATAAGAAGATGGGGATCTCTCAAAAAGGCCTGCCTAGAGAGGAAAGGAATATCCCTATGCCTTTTGTTTTAGGTGGTATTGCTTTATTGCTAATACCAATAGTCCTTTATTACAACCATGTGATAAGCGATATGAATATAGCTATCATCATGGGTGTTATTATGATTTTAGCTGGATTTCTTTTTTCGTCTGTTGCTGGATATATGGGCGGTCTTGTTGGCTCTAGTAATAATCCAATAAGCGGAATAACTATAGCAACCCTTCTTTTTACATCCTTCGTCTTGTTGTTGTTAATGGGTAAAGGTTCGAATATTGGTCCAGCTGCTGCAATCTTTGTAGGAAGTATAGTTTGTTGTGCAGCTTCTATAGGCTCAGATATATTACAAGATTTAAAATGTGGGAATATCATCAATGCTACCCCTTGGAAACAAGAAGTGATGGAGATTTTAGGTGTTGTTGTCGCTGCATTGGTTATTACTCCGGTTCTTTCTTTGCTTCATAATGCTTACGGTATTGGATCTGATGCACATCTCCCAATAGAGAATCAGGGAAATTTTCTAGCAGCACCGCAAGCAGGGTTGATGGCCTCTGTGGCTGATGGAATTCTTGGCGAGAGCTCAACACTTCCATGGAATTTGGTTTTTATAGGTATAGTTATTGGAGTTTCCATAATTTTATGGGATAAAAATTTAGAGAAACGCAAAAGTTCTTTTAGGGCTCCTGTCCTAGCTGTTGCTGTTGGAATTTATTTACCAATAGAACTTTCTGTCCCAATTTTTCTTGGAGGCTATTTAAGACATTATTTACATTATGGCAAAAAGAAGGACACAAGTAAGCAGGGTGTTCTTGTGTGTAGTGGGCTAATTACAGGAGAGGCTTTAATGGGAATTCTTCTTGCTGGAGTCATTGTTTCTTCGGTCAGTATTCCAAAAATATCTCTAGGGGAAAATATTGGTCCATGGGTTGGCTTTGTCTGCTTATTTTTAATTGCTAGATATCTATCTAAAAAAGTTCAATAGTTTTTTTTAATCTAGATAAAACTTCCTCTTTTCCAAGAAGAAAGAGAGTGTCGAAGATTGGAGGAGATACCTTTTCTCCAGAAAGAACTATCCTCAAGGGTTGCCATATTTCTTTTGGATGGTAGCCATTTTCATTTCTCCACAACTCTAGTTCTTTTTCTAGGTTTTCATTTGACCAGTTCTTTATCTCGTTGATTTTTAAAACCAACTTCTTCAATCCCTCTTCGGTATCATTGTCAAAATTTTTTAGATTTTTTTCAATATTGCAAAGATCAGGTTTTTTGAAAAAAAATCCAATCATAGGGATGATGTCATTTAGATTCCTTAATCTATCTTGGACAAGGTCCATTAATTCAGAAAGCATATCTTCACTACTGGATATATTGTTTTCTTTGAGTTTGTTTAAAGCAATCTCTTTCAATTTTTCTTTTTCTAGCCTTCTTATGTGTTGTCCATTGAACCACTGCAGTTTTTTTGGGAAAAATTTTGAAGGTGAAACATTCAATTTTTCAACTTTGAACAATTCTGCAATTTCTTCCTTTGAAAATATTTCCCTGTCATCTCCAGGACCCCATCCAAGCATTGCTAGGGAGTTTATTACTGATTCAGGCAAAAAACCTTGTTCCCTAAATCTTTCAACAGAAACATCTCCATGTCTTTTCGAAAGCGGAGACCCGTCAGGACCCATAACTAGCGGAAGATGTATAAATTTTGGGAGACCCCATCCAAGTGTTTTGTAAAGTTGTATTTGTTTTGCTGTATTTGTTAAATGATCTTCACCTCTTATTACATGGCTTATTTCCATTAGATGATCATCAACTACACAAGCGAAATTATAGAGCGGATTAAAATCACTTCTAGCTATTACAAAATCTCCAATTTGCTTTGTGTTTACCTTTATTTTTCCTTTCAAAAGGTCATCTATTTCAATCTTGTCATCTCTTTCTGATTTGAACCTCAATGCTGATGGGCCTATTTCTTCTGCTTCTTCTTTTGAAAGGCAGGCATCTCGCCATTCTTTATCAAATCTCTTAACGGCGCCCATTTTTGCAGGTGACCAGAATGCTTTTTTTCCCAAGATCATCCTTTCTATGATTTCTTTATATAATTTTTTTCTTTCTGATTGTTTGTATGGTCCATAATTGCCCCCATGTTTTGGGCTTTCATTTGGAACCAGATCAAGCCATTCCAATATATCTATCAATGCTTCCGAATGTTCTTTTGACGATCTTGAAGAATCGGTATCTTCAATCCTGAGGATAAATTCACCATTATTTTTTTTTGAAAAGAGCCAGTTAAAAAGAGCTGTCCTGGCGTTTCCCAAATGGAGATTTCCAGAAGGGGAGGGAGCAAATCTTACTCTTGTCTTGCTCACTAATTATCTATTTCAAGAATAGCAGAAATTTCTACGGGAGCATTTAAAGGCAAAGACGGAACGCCCACTGCTTGCCTGCTGTGTTTTCCAGCTTCCCCAAGAACACTATTCAGGAAATTACTTGCGCCATTTATGACCTTTGGATGTTGTGTAAAATTTTTATTAGATGCAACAAATCCACTTAGCTGCAATATCTTTGAAACCTTTCCGCCATTTTCGTCTAAATACTTGTCTATTTGCGAAAGTATATTTATTGCACACTGTCTTGCACAAGCTTCTGCCTCTTCTAAAGACAAGTCTTCTCCAACTATCCCTTCAAGCATGAGCTTTCCGTCCTCCATTGGGAGTTGTCCACTGATGAAAAGAATTTTTTCTGAAGAAGCCTGAAAGGATTTATATGAGGCAACGGGGGATGAAGCTCTTGGAAGATCTACTTCCAATAGTTCCTTTGCAAGTTCGCGGACATAAGACATAAGATATAGTTTAAACCATTGTTGCAAAAAAATAAAAAAATAGAAAGAGGAATTTCTGTATTAGTTAACAGAAGACCAAATAAAATCGAAGATAATTCTGATTTGGAAGAAATTTCAAATCTTGTATCTTCCGTAGGTTGTGAAATTGTTGAAAGTTTAATTTTTAATATCCCAAACAGGAGGCCTTTTTTGGGTAAAGGTCAACTTGAAAAGGTTGAGAGTCTATCTAAATTTCTTAAGGCAGATTTCGTAGTTTTTTCAGAATCTCTCAACCTGAGAAATATTTTAAATATAGAAAAATATGTTACCTGTAAGGTTATAGACAGAACGAACTTGATATTAGATTTATTTTCTCAAAATGCAAGAACCTCAGAATCTAAGATTCAGGTTGAAAGAGCTCAATTAAGCTACACCTTGCCAAGATTGACAAGGATGTGGACACATCTTTCAAGGCAGTCTGGAGGGATAGGGGTTAGGGGTCCCGGAGAAACACAGCTCGAATCTGACAAAAGGGAAATATGGAAAAGGATATCTTTTCTTGAAAAAAAATTAAAGAATATAGAGAAATTAAGTTCAGAAAGAAGAAAATCTAGAAAGAGTTTGATAAAGATTGCATTAGTTGGATATACAAATGCTGGAAAATCAACATTTATGAATCTCATCACAAATGCAAATGTTCTTTCTGAAGACAGGCTTTTTTCTACACTCGACTCAACAACGAAAGTTTTTAAAATTATTAATCAAAAAGTTTTATTAAGTGATACTGTTGGTTTTATCAAAAACCTTCCTCCGGGGCTGGTTGCAAGTTTTAGATCTACACTTGCTGAGTTAAATGAAGCGGATCTTATTTGGCATATTGTCGACTCTTCAAGGTCCGATATCAAAGAGCAGGTAAAAGTTACAAATGAAATACTTGAAGATCTGGGTGTGTCAGATAGGGAAATGTGGTATCTTTTCAATAAATCCGACCTTCTTAAAAAAGGTCCTGAAAACGATATGTTAAAAAAAGAAAATTCTTATGAAATATCTTCAATTAAAGAAACAGGTATTAAAAGACTTTTTGAGGATTTGGAAAAATGGATAGTTCAGAGATCTTTAAGAATGAAGGTTTTTATTCCATTTGACAGGCAGGACTTAATTTCAAAAATCTATTCAAGAGGACATGTTTTAAAAGAGAAAGTTGAAGAAAAGGGTGTTTTTTATACTGTGATTATTCCAAAAAATTTATTAAACTATTTTAAAGAAAATGATTTGGCCTTGGAAAAAAAATAAAATTTTACTGAAAAGGGTTACAGACTTTAATACCATTAAAGTTGTTCGAGAGAGTGACGGTACAAACCTTTTGTATTTGGACAAAAGCTCCAACATTCACTCTATTTACAAAAAAGACATGGAGAGCACTGAAGCATACTGGGATGACTTTTGCATCATTCCTCCTTTGGTGAAGCAAGGAAGGGTTGCTATTTTGGGGCTAGGCGGAGGAACGGCTGTTTATCTTTACAGAAAACATTGGGAAAACATTAACTTAGATTGTTGGGAAGTTGATAAAACTCTTGTTGAAATAGCAAGAGTCTATTTTGGATTTCCTGATGAGAAAGCTGTAAAGGTCAATGTGGAAAGTGCTTTTTCTGACAGTTTCTTCAAAGGGGACTCTTATTCGTTGATAATTGTCGATCTGTTTCTTTCGGGAAAATTTATTCCAGAGCTTGAAGATCCTTTGATTTGGAAAAAGATAAAAAATAAACTTTCCCCAGGTGGCAGATTGATGGTAAACCTTTCGGGGAAAAATGAGAAATGCTCAAATGTTTGTAACTTGCTAAAAATGGAATTTCAGCAACTATGCATAAAAAAAACAAAGGAAGCATCGAATGTTTTAGTAATGTCAGGAAAATTTCCAAATAAAGAAAAATGGACAAATGATCTACCTGAATGTTTTAAAAAAAGAGTTGAAGGGTGGGGTATTTATTGAAAAAATATGAGCAAAATTATACAGGGCCTAAAGGCCCTGTAAGAAAATCGGTTAGTATATGTGTACTATGCCAACAAGAAAATTTGAGATTAAAGGTAGGGTCCAAGGAGTTGGGTTTAGGTGGTTTTCTAGAACCCAAGCTCTTAATTTAGGACTCTCAGGCACTACTCGTAATATGCTTAATGGTGATGTTGAAGTTATCGTAGAAGGTTCAAATACAGATCTTGTAAAGATGAAAAGCTTGCTTACTGAAGGTCCTCCTTCAAGCAGGGTTGACTCTGTTGATACTAAAGATGCTGTTGAAGATTTAGGATTGGGGTTTGAAATTCTTCCTACTCCTTCTAAATGAATCTAGATAATAATCCAGCGTCCAAAGCCCTTAAGACGAGTTTAGCCAAAAACGACCGCAGAAAAGCGGAATACGCAAAAGCTCTATCTCGCCTGAATGCTAGAAAAAAATTGATTATTGATTTGCTTAATCCAGAATTGACTATGCAACAGGCTGCATTACTTCTTGGTGTTTCTCATACAACTATAAGAAGAGATACTGAAGCCGGTATATTGCGTTGTCATAGAACTGCTGGAAATCAAAGAAGATTCAAATTACTTGATTTATTAGCATACATGGACAATAGAAATGGTTATAATCTCGCAAGTCTTATGAATTCAACTAGCGACGAACTGAATCAAATCCATCAAATTTTGGAAAACTACGAAGAGTAGTTTCTTAAACCCTTTTTAAATATGAAGAATATAAGAAATATTGGCTTTATTGCTCATATAGATGCGGGAAAAACAACCACTTCTGAAAGAGTTCTTTTTTATTCTGGAAGGCTTCATAGGCTTGGTGAGGTTCATGACGGAACTGCGACAATGGACTGGATGGAACTTGAGCAAGAAAGAGGAATCACTATAACCTCAGCAGCAACAACTACAAACTGGAAAGACCATCAGATAAACATCATAGACACACCTGGCCATGTTGATTTTACGGTTGAGGTCGAAAGAGCTTTGAGGGTTCTTGATGGAGCCGTGGTCATAGTGAGTGCTGTCGAAGGCGTTCAACCTCAATCAGAAACTGTATGGAGACAAGCTACTAGAAACAATGTTCCGAGAATTGTATTTGTAAACAAAATGGATAGAACCGGTGCAAATTTTGAAAATGCAGTTAACTCTATTAATGATAAGCTAAAGTCAAATGCGATTCCTGTTCAATTACCTATAGGTTCTGAATCAGATTATGCAGGGCTGATAGATTTAATAGAGATGAAGGCTTATGAATATTTAGATGATAATGGTCTTGATTTTAAAGAAGTTGAAATTCCTAAAGATCTTGAAGATGAGGCATTTTTATCAAGATCGATTTTGCTAGACTCTTTAGCAGAATTTAATGATGAATTGATGTCTTTGTATCTTGATGAAAAAGAAATTCCTGTTTCTTTGATGAAGGAAGCCATAAGATCAGCCACAATTAGCCAAGGAATGGTTCCTGTTTTTTGTGGATCTAGCTTAAAAAATAAGGGTGTTCAGATGCTTTTAGATGGAATAATAGACTATCTTCCAAGCCCTTTAGATGTTGACAAAATAAAAGCATATCAAAAGGATGGAAGTGAAATTGATTTAAATGTAAAAGACAAAGACTTAACGGCTTTAGCTTTTAAAGTGGCTACTGATCCCTTTGTTGGAAAGTTGATTTTTGTAAGAATATATTCTGGAAAACTAAAATCAAAAGACCAGATATACAACCCTAGAACTGGTAAAACCGAAAGGGTTGGAAGGCTTTTAAGGATGCATGCTGATAGAAGAGAAGATATTGAAGAGCTTGGCCCTGGGGACCTAGGTGCGATAATTGGTGCAAAAAGCTTTACAACAGGCGATACCGTTACGATAAAAGGAAATTCTTTTACCCTTTCAAGGGTTGTTTTTCCAGATCCGGTTATTTCTATTTCTTTAGAGCCAAAGAAAACGGCTGATTTAGATAAGCTTGGAGAATCTCTATCAAAATTAGCAGAAGAAGATCCTTCTTTTAAATTTTCTGTTGATCCTGAAACTGGACAAACTGTTGTTTCTGGGATGGGAGAATTACATTTAGAGATAATAGTCAGCAGACTCCAAAGAGAATTTAAATTAGATACCAATGTTGGAAGGCCAAAAGTTTCTTATAGAGAGTCAATAGCTGCTTCAAGTGTTGCTGAAGGGAAGTATATAAGGCAAAGCGGAGGTAGAGGTCAGTATGGGCATGTTGTTATTGAGATAGAGCCTCAAAAAAAGAATAAGGATCAAATTCTAGAGATGGAAGATTTAACAAAAGGAGGGTCGGTGCCAAAAGAATACCATAAACCTGTCTTGAACGGAGTGAAGGAAGCAGCTTTGAATGGGTCTATTGCAGGCTACAAGGTTATTGATTTTCACCTTAAGCTTCTGGATGGAAGTTACCATGATGTTGACTCTTCCGAAATTGCTTTTAAGATTGCTGCTGTAACTGCTTTTAGAAAAGCTTTTTTAAAAGCATCTCCATTATTACTAGAGCCAATCATGGATGCAGAAGTCATGGTAAAAGAGGAACATGTAGGTGTAGTTCTTGGAGATTTAGAGAAGAGAAGAGGGATGGTCTACGATACAAAAATTTTAGACGATGGTACAAGGGTTATAAAAGCCCATTTGCCATTGTCTGAAACTTTTGGCTATACAACTGTTTTAAGGAATGTAACAAGTGGTACAGGAACTTCAAGTATGGAATTCTTAAAGTATGAGAAAGTACCTGAGCATATTAAAGAAAAAATTTCACACGCAGCAAATTAAATTCAATTAAAAGTATTTAAATATAGACTATTGTCTATGCTGCCTAACATCAAGACTCGAGCCTCATTTGCACTTGTTTTAGTAGGGGTTATTTGGGGTTACGCTTTTGTTGTGATGAAAAATGAATTAGATTTTTTTCCAGTCTTTAATCTTTTGTTTTGGAGGTTTTTGATTGCTTTTATTTTTTTGTCTCTTTTTTATGGTTTTCCTTCAGATAGGAATCTCTGGAAAAACGGTTTCATTGCTGGATCTTTTTTATTTCTAGGTTATGTATTTCAAACTTTTGGCTTAAAGTATACAAGTGTTACGAATTCAGGAATAATTACAATTGCATATGTTGTTTTTACTCCTTTAATTGCGTTTCTTCTAAACAAGAAGGATTTTAGTAAAAAAAACTTTTTTGCTTGTCTTGTTTCTTTTTTCGGATTGTTTCTTGTTATAGCAGAGGGTCTTAGTTTGGAAAATTTATTTTCAAATAAAGGAGATTTTTTGACTTTAGGTTGTGCTTTTGCATATGCTGCTCATATTGTTTATATTGCAAAAAAATCTAAGCTACATAATGTTTTTCACTTTACTTCAATCCAGATGTTTACTGTTTGTTTTTTAGGATTTTTCTCAGTTCTATTTTTTGAAAAATCTTTTGTTTTGCCAGGTTTGGAAAACTGGATTTCTTTATTGTTTCTTGGCATTTTTGTAAGTGCACTTACGTTTGTTTTACAGGTTTGGGCTCAACGTATCTTGTCATATGAAGCTAGTGCAATTTTATTGACTTTAGAGGCTCCATTTGCAATATTTTTTGGTATTTTGCTAATGGGTGATATTGTCACTTTTGAAAAGTGGATTGGCGTTCTGGTGCTTGGAGTTTCAATCTTGATGATTCTTAAAGAAGAATTTAAAATGAAGAGTAGGGTGATAGAAGGTGAATAAGACTTTAGTGATTCTTCCGTGTTTCAATGAATCTGAAACAGCTCCTTCTTTAATCATGGAAATTCTAAAGATTAAAGATCTAGATGTTTTGGTTGTTGATGACAGGTCTGAGGATGGAACTGTTGAGAATATAAATAAACACATAAAAGACAAAAGATTGAATATTATGGTCAGAGAGAAAAAAAGATCTTTTGCGAATTCTGAGATGGATGGATTTAGGTTCGCAATCGAGAAGGGCTATGAAAATATAGTTACTATGGATGCAGATGGCTCTCATTCTCCAAAATACATACCAAGAATGGTTGGGATGCTGGAAAAAAATGATTTGGTTATTGGTTCCAGGTATATGAATGGTGTCAGTGTCGTCAATTGGCCAATTCAAAGAATAGCAATTTCTCTTTTCGCAAATTTTTTGGCAAGAAAAATGCTGAGGCTCAATCTTAATGATCTGACAAGTGGCTTTATGGCTATGAAAATCGATGTGCCTTTGAATTTGCAATTATGCGCAATACAGACCCAGGGTTATGGATATTTAATCGAATATAAGTGGCGTTCTGTAAGGGCGGGCTTTAAGGTTTCTGAATTTCCGATAATCTTTATAGAAAGAACAAAAGGACAAAGCAAGATGAGTTCAAAACATGCACAAGAAGCTTTCTGGATGTTGCTTTTTCTGACGCTGAAAGAAAGATTTTTAGCTAAGGATAAGGATTGTTGAAGTGGAAAAGGATATTAAATTTTGTGTCTTTTTAGATGTTCATTGCTATGACTCCATAAAAAATAAAATTGGAGATGATATCTGGAATGCAATTAAAGTTTATAAGAGCTTTATTGAACAGTGTCTAGGTTGGTTTAAGGGTGAAATCCTTTATTCTGAAGAGCAAAAATTTATGATAATTTTTAAAGATGCGTTAAATGCGGTCAGATTTTCAAATTCTATCCAGGTAGGCTTGTTTGAGCTAGATTGGCCAAAATCATTAATGGAGATTGAAGAAGGTTGTGAAGATGGCAGCTATAGGGGTTTTAGGATAAAAATAGGTATTGATTCTTCAAATGAAAGTATTCAGATTTCTGAAGAAGTTTCTAAAATTTGTAACCCTGGACAAACCCTTGTGACAAAAGATTTTTTTTCTTTTGTAGAGAGCAGGATAACAGAGGATTCGGTTTTTGAGGAAAAAGGATTTTTTTACAAGAGCGATGAAAAGGAAAAAATTTCCTTGGTTCAGGTTTTACCAAAAGTCCTTTCTGAAAGAAAGTTTGAAAGATTAAATCTTGACGAAAGCTCTAAAACAAATATACAAGGGCATTTGGAAGATTTTTTTGGAAGGGGAGAAGAGGTGGAATTTTTGGGCAATCTTTTGAAAGAAAAAAACAGGCTTGTTAATATTTTTGGACCAGGTGGAACTGGAAAAACAAGCCTTTCTAAAGAATTTGCAATTAGAAATTTAAAAAAATTCCAAAGAGATGGAGGGGCATGGTTTGTTGATTTTTCCAGTTGTCAAGACATTGATTCAATTTTTTCTTCTTTAGAGGGTCTTTTTTCAATTTCAAACTTAAACCTAAGTTCAAACAAAGAGCATTTTGATGTGCTTTCTAGTCATTTCTCTGAACTAGGAAATACTTTGTTGATCTTTGACAATGTAGAGCAGGTTTCAGAAGAGGTTGCGAAGTTGATTTTGAATGTTTTTTTGCCACTTAAGAATGTCTACTTAATTCTGACAAGCAGAGATTTGATAAAGCTAAGAGAGGAGAAGGTCTTGAACCTTGAACCTTTGAACCCTGGTGATGCTTTCGATTTATTTGTAAATAGGGCAAAAAAAATAAATTCTGGAGATTTGGAAGATAGGGATCTTGAGACAATCAAGAAAATAGTTCAAAAAGTTGACTTTTCACCATTGGCAATTGAACTAGCAGCTTCAAGGGTTAACTTTCTTTCCTTGGAAAGCATTTTAAAAAGACTGGAAGAGAGTTTCAGGATACTGGCTAGCAAAAGGAAAGATTTGCCTAAAAGGCAAAGAACTCTTTTTGCAACAATAAATTGGTCTTGGGAACTTTTAGATGATGATGAAAAAAGAATGCTTGCTGCGATGGCTGTTTTTAATTCAGATTCAAGTCTTGAACTTGTTGAGAAATGCTTTGATTCTTATTTTGATTTTATGGCAATAGAGATTCTGCAGTCCTTAAGAGAAAAAAGTTTGATTTGTGTTGAAACTCCAGAAAGAAGCTTTGAAACGGTAAAGATTTACGGATCTGTAAAAGAGTTTATTGAAGAAAAGTTTAGAAAACTTTTCTCAGATTCGGAAAAAAACGATTTAAAAAAGAGTCTTGTTTGCTATTATTCAAAATTTGGAGAGAGGAAGCAGGTTCATAAGATATTCAGGGGTTCAAAGTTTAAATTGAAGAGAGAGCAGTTTTTTTATGATTCAGATAACCTGGTTAAAGCATTTGAATATTCATGCAATCTGGGAGATGATACAGAAGTTAAAAATGTTGCAACTATTCTATTAGAAACTTTTTTTAGCCTAGGCTTGCTTAAGCAGCTTGAGAAAGTTTTCAATCAGGCTATAGAAGGAAAAAATCTTACTGATTTATCAAAAGTTGTAATTAGTGAGTTTTATGGGATAGCCTCAATAAGATTTAACCCTAGTGAAAAAACAATATCAAGACTTAAGTTTGCTCTGAGTTTTTACAAAAAAAATAATGATTTTGAGGGGCAGGTTAGAGTCCTTTCAAGTCTTGGTGATTTCAATATGGAATCTTACAATCACAAAGATTCTGAGAAATACTACCTTCAGGCTTTGGAGGTTATTAAGGAAAAAGGCCATGGTCAGGAAAACGAAGGTGTCATTCTTGCCAATCTTGCAAATATGAATTTCAATAATGGAGAATTTGAGGAAGCTGAGAAAAGATACACGAAAGCAATGGGTTTATTTAGGAATTTGGACAATTTTACAGGAATTGGTTTTTGTTCTACCTATTTAGGTTTTATGGCCTTTTACAGAAATAATTTCAAAGATGCGCAAAGATATTATCTAGAGGCTTTAGAGATGTATGAAGGAACTAAGGAGATGTCCCGAATCGCTTCTGTCTGCATAAGCTTGGGGGAATTATTTTTGAAATTGGGAAATTTGGAAGATGCTGAATCTTATCTAAACCGTGCTATAGGAATTTCAAAAAATATTGATATTGCTTGGATTAGGGGTAGGGCTAATTATTTTTATGCTGATCTCTGTCTTGCAAATAATGATATTCCTAAGTGTAAAGAGCATCTGGAAAGAGCAAGAAGGATATTTGAGGATTCGAAAGATGATTTTGGTTTGGCAAAGATGCTTTGTCATCAATCTGAATTCGAATACCAGACTGGAGCAAGAGAAGATTCAAAAAAATCTTTTTTAGATGCTCAGGATATTGCAAGAAGGCTAAATGTTAATGAGTTCACTGAACTGGGCCAAAGGGTAAAAAAATTGAGTAATTATTTTTCTTGATTTTTTATAGCCCTGTACTCATAAAGAAAAACCCTTCTTCCTATTCTCTTTTTTATTAATTCTAAATTTTCACATTGCTCCAAGTTTTCAATAATTCCCCCTAAGGGAACAGGGTCAAAAGACCCAGAGACAAAAAAGCTATTTTCTTTTTCTTGAGATTTAGTGCATACTTTTTCCCCAACCCTTGATCCATAATCTTTTTCGTTTTCATAATGGGAATAAGTTAGCTCATAGTCTTTTTGGGATTCCCCTTTTAGAACGAATTTCAAGGGATAGATATCAAAAGGAGTATTGGCAAAAACTTCCTTCCCTGCTGTTTCTTTAATGAGGTTCCACTCTTGATGAGAGTAATAAGATATTTGTAAAGAGATATAGGAGAGGGCGAGGATGAGAGGGTAAAAGTAACCAGGTTTTCTTTTTGGAATTTTTTCTAAACCTTTAGCGAGCAAGATGATTATTGCAGGAATTCCAGGCAGAAACCAGTATTCTTCCCAAATCTCCAATCCAAAAACACTGAAAAGCATTGCCAGTAATGGTATCGAAAAGGCCTCAAAAATAAATAGTTTATTTTTTTGATTTATGGATTTTAGAAGAAGGAAAAGCATTGATCCAGTTACAAAAACACAAAGTATAAGGGCTTTACTGTCTATTCCAAAATTTTCTAAAAATATTGTTTGTCCCGAAAAGATCGAAATTAAACCTCTAGGAATTCTTTCAGGAGTTATGCCTTGTATCATTTCATTTCCCCTGTCGAGCTGAACTAAGAATTTTGGAAGCCATGGAAGGAAGAAGAGAAATGTTGGAATTATGGATATGAGAAATTCTTTTGTTTTTTTGATTGAGGATGAATATAGAAAAAGTCCTCCAAGTATTAGGAATCCATAATAATGTGTGTAGAGCATTCCTATGGTTGATATTGTGAAAATTATTTTGTTTTTTGCATCATGTGTTTGCATGTTCTTCTTTGTTCTCGTTGCTTTGAGCACTCTTTTTACCTTCCTCCAAGCTATGAAGCTAAAAAGAAGCAATAGGGTGTAACCTCTCCCAGTTCTTGCTGCTTCGATTGCTGCTGGGCTAACCATCCACAGCATTAGGAAAAGATTGGGAAGGTTACTTTTTGTTTTTGACTTTAAGAATTTGTATGCAAGGAATATGAATATAAACTCAAATAGCAAAGATGGCATTCTGGCAGAGATTTCATTTGGAAAAAAATCTGACAAAAAGTGGCTAAAGGGAGCTTGGGCAATATAGTAGAGGGGTGGATTAAAGTCTATTTCCCACAACCACCTCCATTCTCCTTCAATTATTGACTTGCTCCAATACTGGGTGAATGCTTCATCTGACCATAAAGGATTTTCACCCAGTTTAAAGGTTCTTAAGAATATTCCAACCCCTATAAAAAGATAAAAAAGACTTTTGTTGATTCTGTTTTTGCTTTTATCCATTATTGATTTTTTAATAGTATAGTATGACGCTATGTTTTTAGCCATATTAGGTTCTTTGATTGCTGATTTGGAGTACAGTCGTACCAATTATGAATTTTCTGGAGACATTTCAAACCCAGTTATTAAAACCTATACGGAAAAAGCTCATGTTGAATTTTTTCATTCTGAAGACTATTTTGAGTATTTAGTCGAAAAAGAAAATGGGGAAAGAACCAAATTGGTCTGTTTGCAAGAGCATTATGAGGCATTTTTAAGCAAGGGGAACATCCATGAAACTTGTGAGGGTTATTATTTAAAGGATGAACAAGAGCTTCCTTTTGATTCGAATCTTGAATACGAATTAGCATCATTCCCTTTTTACCTTTTAAAAGATGCAGCGAGGTCATCTTCAGACCCTCAACTGATAAGAGGTTCAATGTCTGAAGATGGAGAACGTATTTTTTCAAATAGGATTGATTTTTCAGAAAGTACTGAAGATGGTTTTTGGAAGTGGGATTTTAGAGGAGAGGTGATTACAACAAGTCAGGGTTTCCCAATCCTTGGATCAAGAGTTATTACAAAAATGAATCCAGTTACACATTCAGGTCTTTTTTCTGTACAAGACGTTTCTATAACTGTTGAGGGTGTTGAAGGTTTGGATTTCCAAGATTCAATTTATTTAAATCCCGTACTGGAGATTGAGACAAACTACGGAGCGTATTTTGTTGAATTGTTTTTCAGCAAGGCTCCTGAAACTTCTGCGAATTTTTTGAATCTTTCCAGGTCAGGATTCTTTGATGGGACTATATGTCATCGAATTATTTTTGGCTTTGTGAACCAGTGTGGTGATCCGACTGGAACAGGTTGGGGCAGCCCTGGGTATGAGTTTAGTAATGAGATTCATCCTGAACTTAAGCATATCCCCTACATTCTTTCAATGGCAAACTCTGGACCTGATACAAATGGAAGCCAATGGTTTATTCCTATCGAAGATACAGAAAGGGTTAGAAATCTAGATGGCAGTTATTCTGTTTTTGGAAAAGTTGTTTCTGGTTTTGAAGTTGTCGATTCAATAAATTCTGTTGAAGTAAATCCTGATGACAACCATCGTCCTTTCAAGCCAGTGATAATCAAAGGAGTGAGAGAGGTTCTTCCTTGGTTTGGTTCTTTGGAGAATTCAAGATTTGACAATTCTGCAGATCATTTCTTAGAAAACTTTTTAGTTGAAGCAGAAACACAAATAGCATTACCGGCGGCTAGTCTTGAGAATATTTCTATAGAGGTTGAAAGAGAATCTTACGGAAACTCTTTTTCAATTTCAGGGTTTGTTATTTTAAAAATTTCTGTTGAAGAGAATGTTACTAAATATCATTTTTCCATTAATGAAGATGGTGACTTAGTTATGGCTTTCAGTTTAGCAGGAATTCATCATGAATCGGTAGGATTTTATAAAGAGGGTATATGGAATTTTGTTTTTGAAGACCTTGATAGGAAATGGCAGATTTGGATAAACCCTAAAAAAGAAATGTATTTTTCAATAAAAAATAATGATAATATTTTCAGCTGGGGGATGGTTAGATATGTTAACGAGTAGAATTGAAGTTATGAAAAAAGTTTTTTTAGCCTTGTTGCCAGTGATTTTTTTTGGCTGCAAGCCAAGCGTTAATGATACAGATGGTTCTCAGGTCCAGGTAAGAGAAGTACAAGTTCCAGACACAATTAAAGAAGAAGGTGAAAAAGTTATGAAGCAAAGTGAAAATAATCCTATAGCAACTATAAAAACAAATATGGGAGATATTGTTATTGAGTTGTATGAAGATGCTGCTCCAAACACCGTTGCAAACTTTGTGTCTCTTGCAGATTCAGGTTTTTACAATGGAGTTATTTTCCATAGGATAATAAAGGGATTTATGGCACAGGGAGGAGACCCTCAAGGAACCGGGACTGGCGGTCCAGGATACAGTTTTGCTGATGAGATTAATGCAAAGGCGTTGGGGCTCCATGAAGAGAAAGAGGTTTCACAGGGTGATGCCCAAGAAGCTCAAATAGAAGTCTTTAAAAAATATGGTGTTGATTCTCAAGAAAAATTGAATGAACTTATTGCTGAAATAGGGGAAGAAAAACTTAGACAAGAAATCATGGATACCGCAAATGCAAAGGCTGCAGGATCTTCAAAAATGGAAGGTTTGATTGCAGATGGATACTCTTTTGATGAATCACTGCCTTCGATTCCAGTAAGCCATGGAACAATTGCAATGGCAAATGCAGGCCCGAACACAAATGGAAGCCAGTTTTTTATCAACCACAACGATAACCATTTCTTAAACGGAAAGCACACTGCTTTTGGTAGGGTTATCGAAGGGATGGATGTTGTTGACAGGATATGCAATTTGCCAACTGATGGTCGAGACAGGCCTGTCCAGGATGTTGAGATGGTTGAAGTGATCATTGAAAACAAAAGGGACCACGATTACACTGTAGTCAAGATAGAAGACTAGTTCACTGGTTTTTTTTGGGGAATCGTCTAAGGGCAAGACACCGGTCTCTGGCACCGGGAATCTAGGTTCGAATCCTAGTTCCCCAGTTTTTCAATTGCACTCAGTGGGTTTTTCTTGATTGTCAAAGCAAATTCTTGCAGTTGGTCTGTTGTTTATGAAATTAACTCTTGCTGAAAGTGTTCCATCAAGCCTGAATTCTTCCCATATGCCTTCTG
>CAYNKD010000009.1:0-22458 GCA_964397735.1 uncultured bacterium
ATGGCTTTTGGAGAAGCTGTTGGCAAGAAAACTGTTTCATGCAAAGACACTCCAGGCTTTGTTGTCAACAGGCTTCTCGTTCCTTACTTAATCGAAGCTGTCAGGATGTTGGAGCGAGAAGATGCATCTGTGGAGGATATAGATGCAGCAATGAAGTTGGGGTGTGGTTATCCAATGGGCCCTATGGCTTTATTGGATTATGTTGGCTTGGATACAACCAAGTTCATCCTCGATGGCTGGCACGAAGCTTACCCCAATGAGGAACTTTTTGCACCAAGTAGTCTTTTGGACAAGTTGGTCGAGGAAGGGAAGCTCGGGAGAAAGAGTGGAGAGGGTTTTTATAACTATAGAAAATAAATTGCAAATTTAACCTGATTTTCCAACCAAAATACACATTGTCTCGATAAATGATACAATTGTTAGCCTTATTGCGCTTTTTATATTGTTATGTTTGGAAGAAAAAATATGCCGAAAGTCGACCCTTCTGTCTTGCAGAAGGCAACGTTGGACGACGTTCTCAAGGCGTTGAAGACCTTAAGGAAACTAGGCCCAATAGGGATGATGGCTATGAAAAAAATGCCCATGATGAAGGGGTTGCCAGCAGGAGCTCTTGATGCAAAAAAATTAAGAACTTTTGAAGATGCTTTAGATTCATTAACCCCTGAAGAAAGAAAAACAGGAAAGGTTTCAAAAGAAAGAATTAAAGAAGTTGCAAAAGCAAACAATCTAAAAGATAAGGAAGTCAAGGGAATTCTTGATTTCTTTAAAGCGATGAAAAGCAACAACGGAGGAAAATATGGAATTAAAAATTAGATTAGCAAGGGTTGGTAGAAAAAAACAGCCTGCTTATCGTATTGTTGTTACGAAAGCAAGGTCAGCAAGGGCAAACAAAGCTCTTGAGATTATTGGCCAATATGGGATTAGCTTTCCAGGGAGCCCCCTGAAGGTTAATTTGGAAAAATATGATGAATGGGTTTCTAAGGGAGCGCAACCAACAGAAAGAGCAAGAAAACTAGTAAATGTTTACAGGGCAGCCAAGACAAATGATGTTTTATTGCAGGCAGAAGAGCTAAGAGGCCCTAGAAAGAAAGTTGCCCCTCCGAAAGAAATTATGGAAGAGGCAAAGGAAGAGGCCCCAGTTGCGGAGGCCCCAGCGGAAGAGGCAAAGGAAGAGGCCCCAGTTGCGGAGGCCCCAGCGGAAGAGGCAAAAAAGGAGGAAAAATAAATGGATAATTATGCAGAATTACTACAAACTATAATCATGCAATTAGTCGATAGTGAGGATATAGAGATAGTTTCTGAATTTGACGAAGAGGGTGCAACAGGGAATCTAATAATTAAGGTTCCTGAATCTGAAAAAGGTCGTATTATTGGGAAGTCTGGGAGGACCATCCAATCACTTAGATCTGTTTTTGGCGCCATCGGAGCAAAAAATGGTCATCGAATCTTTGTTGACCTGGAGAAAGACGAAGAAGAAGAGTAGGTTTTACTAATAGGAATTATGGAAACTTTAAGCGTAGATGTTATTAGCATTTTCCCCTCTATGATTGAGGGTTATTGCAAAGGTTCTTTGTTGAAAAGAGCTCAAGATGAAGGGTATCTTGATTTACGTTGTCATGATTTAAGAAATTGGAGCCTTGACAATAACCACAAGTCAGTCGATGATACGCCATTTGGCGGTGGTGCTGGGATGGTTATGCGACCAGAACCATTTTTTTCAGCAGTTGAGTATGTAAAAGAAAAACATTGGGGCGAGGATGATCCTGAAGTTATACTACTTTCACCTCAAGGGGAAAAGTTAAATCAAAAAACAACAACAGACCTAGCCTCAACAAAAGGTTTTATTTTGCTTTGTGGAAGATATGAAGGCGTAGATGAACGTGTTAGAACAGGACTTGCAACACGAGAGGTTTCAGTGGGAGATTTTGTTTTAATGGGGGGAGAACTGGCAGCTTTAAGCTTGATTGAAAGTACAGCAAGGTTGCAAAAAGGACTTATTTCAGAAAGATCCTTGAGGGAAGAATCTTTTTCAAATAATTTATTGGAATATCCTCAATACACAAAACCAAGAGATTTCAGGGGGATGAAAGTCCCTGAGGTTTTGCTGTCTGGGAATCATCAAAAAATTAATTCCTGGAGAGAGGAGCAGGCTTTAAGCAGGACACAGCGAAGAAGACCTGACCTGATTAAAAGTTAAGTTAAAGGAGAAAAGTTATGGCTATAAAAATAAATTCAAAAATAAAAGCGTATCTAGAGAAGAGGCAAAAGGATGTTATCGACTTTAGAGCAGGAGACACAATAAAGGTTGTTTATAGAGAGGACGATAAAGACAAGGGGCAACCAATGCAAACATTTGAAGGAGTTTGTATAGCAAAAAAAGGGGGAAACCAACCAGGAGCGACTTTTACCCTCAGGAAAGATAGTAGCAATATTGGAGTTGAGAAAACTTTTCCGCTATTCAGTTCAAGACTAGAGAAAATTGAAGTCAGCAGAAAGGGAAAGGTCAGAAGGTCAAAACTTTTTTACCTAAGAGGCCTTTCGAAAAGGGCTGCCAGGATCAAAGAAAGACGATAATTCCATTTTGCAAAAATTATTTTCTGTAAAGGCTATCGGTAAGTTTGAAAGTATAGATTCAGAATTTTTATCAGATCTTCCAGAAGGCGTTATACATGTTAATTATGGGCAGCTAAGAACAGCAGGGCAAACTGGGAAAGAGGTTGTTTGGAAAAAGGGAGAAGCGCTGTTTTTAAAGACATTTAGACATGGGAAAATTAAGATTTCCCACGACAAGCTGAATTTTAAAAAATCCATAAATGCAGAATCAACGTTTAAATCAATCTGTTTAGATTGGGCAGAATCTCTTGGTTTTGCTTTATTTTGGTTCTCAGTGATATCAACATGGATATTAGCAAGTTTTGTTATTCCTTCAAAATCCATGACCCCAAGCCTTGAAGTTGGGGATAAGCTATTTGGGTTGAAGTTCTCTTATTACTTTTCTGATCCACCAAAAGGCAGTATGGTTATTTTCGAACCTCCAAAAGAGGTAAAAAGATTAGACGGAGAGCTTTGGGTTAAAAGAATCATAGCTGGGCCAGGAGACAGTGTTGTCATAGAGGAAGGTTTGGTTTACGTCAATGATCAAAAACTTTTTGAAATATATGTAAATGGGCAAAAAACCTCTTCATATAGCGGGAAATATAACGAAGGTTTTTATGATGGCCCTAAAATGAAAGAAGTGAAAAGAGAATGGAAGATTCCTGAAAAAGGATCAAAAGACTCTGGTTGGTTTGTTTTGGGGGACAATAGAGAGAATTCATTTGACTCACGGTCTTTCGGGCTGATCCCAGATGAAAATATAAAAGGAAAACCTTGGTTTATCTGGGCACCATTCACAAAAATAGGAGTTGTGCCTAATTTATACACTCATGATTAATCCTTGGAAAAAATTAGAAAAAGTTAGCTTGTTTTTGGAGGTTCTTGATGCAAGAGCGCCAAGAGCAACAACCTCTCCTACATTCAGGAAAGAATTTAAAGGAAGATCCAAGATCATATTTTTGATGAAGGCATCTTTATCCGATAAAAACATTACAAGATCCTGGATTAGACATTATCAATCTTCAGGTTTCATGGTTTTGGGAATTGACAAAAACAACAAACGATCAATCTCAGAGGCCCGTGCCGCTCTTAGGGATTGGGCAAAACACAGAAGCAGGACTCGTCAAATACGTGCTAGCGTTGTGGGGATTCCAAATACAGGGAAGTCAAGCTTAATAAATGCACTGGTAGGAAGAAAAAGTCAAAGAACAGGAGATAGGGCTGGAATTACAAGAGGTGAAGAATGGATAAAATTGGTTGATGGGATTATGCTTCTTGACCAACCAGGGGTCATTGGGGATGATGATGTAGATTTGGAGTCTTATTGGAAAAGGGTTTGTTGTGGAGCTGTCCCTGAAGGGGATTATGACTCTGAGTTTATTGCAATGCAACTAATAGCAAGTTTAAACAAGTCCATCCCTGGCTGGGAGGATAATTTAAATCTTGCAGGAGACGATGAGTCTGATGAGGATTTTCTATCAAGATTGGCTGTCAGGCAAGGCTTTATGCTCCCAGGAGGAAAGCTGGACAGAAATGCATCTGCTCTGAGATTGATTAAAATTTATAGAAAAGGAAAATTTGGAAGAATATCTCTCGAAAAACCAAGGTAATAGGGATAGATGAGGCAGGAAGAGGGGCTCTTGCAGGCCCTGTTGTTGCTGCGTGTGTTTTACTCAAAACAAACATCCAAGGGCTCCAAGATAGTAAAAAAATAACACGGCAGAGTAGAGAGGTTTTGTTTAAAAAGATAAAGAAAAACTCAGACTTTATAGGGATAGGGGTTGTTGGGCCACGAACAATAGATGAAACAAACATCCTTGTAGCAACATTAAAAGCAATGAAAATAGCTCACAGCGGGTGTGTTGAATCTCCAAACATTCCAGTTATTGTTGATGGGAACACCCTTCCAGACATAAAAAATGCAACCTGTATCGTGAAAGCTGATGAAAAGATCCCCGCAGTGATGGCTGCTAGTATTGTTGCAAAAGTCTACAGAGATTCCATTATGGCAAGCTTGTCTTCAAGGTATAAAAATTTTAATTTCGATAAAAATATGGGATATGGGACAGGTTACCATTTAGAAAGCATATCAAAATTCAAGATTTCAGATTATCATCGAACTAGCTTTAAGCCAGTTGCTATACAAAATTTGATAAATGAATAAACCAATCGATAGATATGAATTTTTTAATGGTGCTGAATGGACCCGTTATGCAGATGGCAAACCTGTAAAGGTTCACTTCCCGAACCCCTCTCCCGGATCTGACCAAATGCTAATAACTATTCGTGTAGGTATAGGAGTCCTTACAGCAGACGGGCAACAAGGGAAGGAATTGAAAATGCCACTTCTCTACAATGGAGTCGATTTCGATATAGCCTCAATACAAACAGGGAAATCAACAATTGTTATCTCTGCAGGAGATAATGTTTTAGCATCAGCAACAATTGTTTTTAGAGCCACAGAAATTACAGATATGAAGTCAGGATTATTTCGAATATTGAGAACTATTTTACTTCTCTACATTATCAAGGTTTTTTTCCTAAGCGCAGGGGCTGTCCCAATTGAGCAAGAATACTTCCAAGCATCATCGATGTCAAAAACTTTAAACCTTGGAGAGAGATTTTTTTATTCAAAAATTTCTTATAAACTTACTGCTCCAAAGACAGGGGACCTCGTAGCTTTTCTAAGAGATGTAGATTATGAAAAACTAGCAAAAATAGAAGGGGTGGGTAAAGGGAAAACCGCTAGGGTTCTATTTGTTAAAAGGGTAATCGGTGTTGGGGGAGACCAAATTCAAGTTTTAGGGAAAGATATTTATCTAAATGGGAATCTACTAAGCGAAGATTATGCAACTCATGGAGATTCAAATATGAACATCGGACCTTTGGCAATACCAAAAGGGCATGTTTTTGTGATAGGGGATAATAGGCCTTACTCAGAAGATTCAAGACATTGGGTAACGCAATCTTCAGGCAGCTTTATACTAGAGGGATTCGAGGAAAGTGGAGAGTATTCAGATACAGGAGGATTTGTTCCGATTGAAGACATCGTGGGGAAACCCTTCCTTGTTTTTTGGCCAATTGGCGAATTTAGATTAATTCGCTAAAGAGCCCATTGGATCCCAGGGATTTAGTTCAACAGGTTTTTGTTTTGCTATTTCTTGAACCTCTTTAGAAACATATTTTTTATCAACAACCACTTCATAGAGAAATTCATCAAACCACTTGTCGGTCATGATGAAATAGCCCTTACTGCCAACTTTGTCTCCCCAAGAGTTTTCAACTCGCCATTTTTCTATCTTCCCATTTTGTATGTCTACACCTGTGAAGACCATTGCATGCGTCATGGCACTGTCTCCATAATCAAGCCTAGCCCCCTTGTCTAAAACAGTATCTGTACCAATAACCAGGTTATAGTCATAAAGGTCCATGTCCATTACTCCAATATCCCTGTGAAACCTTTTTCCAACATCATTCCCAAACCAAACCGCTTCTCCCTTTTTAATTGATTCCGAAGCTGCTTTTTTAATCACGCTAATATCAACATTTAGATATCTTGTTGGAAACCCCTCTGCAACATTGCCTAAATACTTCACAGTCAGCACGTTGTTCAAAGGCTTGTCTTTTGTTGGAGCATTGACCAGGCATATCTTGTCATTGATGTTAAAAGGGACATGTTTTTCCATGAATGTTTTTGGGCTTAGATTTTGAAAATCAAAAAATTCTTTATCTTTGTTTCTGAATTGCCAGTTGAACTTCTTTGGAGGCTCTCCTAAAAAAATGCATAAAATTCTATAGATCTCTTTCATCTGCTTTTCCTTTAAGTTTCGAAGGTCCGAAAGGTTTTTCCCACCTGCATGCAAATCTCTAATCTCTTTCGCATACTCTCTCAACTTATGGAGCAGAACCCTATTCATCAATGCCGAGCTGCTAGAAGCATGAGATTCTGGCATTGCATCTTTTGGAACAACACCATATTTATTTACAAGATTAACAAACATATCCCACTGTCCCCCATCCGAAACAGCAGTTTGGAATAACCACATTACTGTCCTGTCGTCTACAGGGCGATCTTTCGTGTCAATAATGGACTCAAGAAAGTAGTTAGATTTTTCAAACTTGTCCCAAAAAAACATATAACTCTGTGAAAATTCAAATTCTTCTAAATTGTTTTTTTTCATCAATGGTAGTCGCATTACATTCAATGCAGCAAAAATCCAACATCTCCCACTCGCTTTTTGGCTTGTCACTTTTCCTTCCAATGGCACAACATGGGAAAAGGTATGTTGTGCATTCGTATATGCCTTTCTAGACATTGCTACGTCTGTAATAGAACTTCTTGTAACGGCATTCATTGCCAAAAGGTTTTTCTGGTCGCTACAAAATTCTTCGTTAAAGAGTTCAATTTTTTCAAGTGGGATACCACCATTATTCATTTCAGAGTTATTTGATTTATTCATAGTTGGTAATACTAACAGTATTAATTAAATTTTTAACCAAAAATCTTTCCTGTTTGTATATCCCATAGGTTTTTGTAATATGAGTTTGTTTTAAGCAGTTCTTCATGTTTCCCACTTTCCAAAAGCTTACCATTTTTTAAAACAAATATCACATCTGCCTGTCTTACTGTGGATAATCTATGGGCAATAATGATCATGGTTTTATTTTTTGATATAGAGGAAAGGGATTTTTGTATAGCAAGCTCTGTTTCATTGTCTACAGAAGAAGTTGCTTCATCAAAAACAAGAATAGGGGCTTTTTTGATGATTGCTCTGGCGATTGAAAGACGTTGCCTTTGACCAACAGATAATTTTTCCCCGCCTTCCCCAACTTTTGTTTGATATCTTTCAGGTAAATCTTGAATAAACTGCTTTGATTCAGACATCTCTGCAGCTTCTTCAACATCTACCATTTCAGCCTCAAGGGAGCCGTAACTTATATTTTTTTCAATAGAAGTTGGGAAAAGGATTGTTTTTTGGCTAACAAGAGCAATTACATCCCTAAGGCTTTTTGTCGAATAATCCATAATGTTCTTACCGTCCAAAAAGATATTTCCCTTAGAAGGGTTGTAAAAACGTAAAAGAAGACGAATTAGTGTGGTTTTCCCAGATCCGGTAGCTCCTACTATTCCGACAGTTGACCCAGGTTCAAAAGACAGGTTTAGGTTTTCAAAAAGAGGGGGGCGGTCCATATAGGCAAAAGAAATTTCTTTGAAATCTATCTTGCCCTTTATATCCTTTTTTCTAAAAACCCCCTCTCCTCCCCTTATCCCAATGGGGGTGTCTAAAAGGTCCAAAACCCTTGTAGTTGAAGCCATCGCTCTGTGGTAAAGGTCAAAAGTTCTTCCTAAATTTGTCAAAGGCCAGAGAAGCCTCTGTGTCATAAAAACCATTACGCTATATGCTGCTACTTCAAGATTCCCGCTTAAAGCAAGATTTCCACCATAGATCAGAGTTGTTGTAAAGCCAATAACAATTACCATTCTTATCATGGGGGTGAAAGCAGCACTTAGGCTAATTGCATTTTTATTAGCTTCAACATAAAGATTCGAAGATTTCTCTATACGGTCTGTTTCATATTTTTCCTTAGTGAAACTTTTAATCGTGGAAATACCCATTAGGTTATTCGCAAGTAGTGCATTAAGCTCTCCAACTCTTTTTCGAACCAGTGCGTATCTTGGAGCAATTTTGTTTTGAAATTTAAAAGACCCAAGGATAATGAATGGAATCGGGAGGATTGCCCAGACCGCAATACTGCTTTCAATTGAAAAGAATGCTGCGGAAATAACAATGACTGTGGTTGTAACTTGCAACAAATCATTTGCACCCTCATCCAAAAACCTCTCTAATTGATTTATGTCATCATTCATCACTGACATCAAATCTCCCTGAGATTGTTCTTTGAACCAACCCATATGAAGATTCTGAACATGGGAATAACACTCTGTTCTTAATCCATGCTGAACTTCCTGGGCCAGCGTTCTCCAAAGAAGAGCATAGAGATATTGAAAAACAGATTCCAATGCCCAGATGATTACTGTCATAATTGCAAGAACTGTTATTTGATCCCTTGGATCCGGATATCCATATTCAGACAATATCGAATCTTCCTTCCTCACAACTATATCTACAGCAGCTCCGATTAAAACAGGGGGAGCAAGATCAAAGATCTTATTTAAAACAGAAAAAAAACTTGCAAAAAATACTTTTTTACTTTCCCCCCTGAGGTGAAGCAAGAGTCTTTTAAGTGGGTTTTTATTCATTTTTCAATTTGTTTTCTAGCCAATACAAAGAGAGAATAGCACTGGCAACAAAGATTTCCCCATTTTGGACCATCTCTATTGCATTTCTTCTTTTCAGAACTACAACTTTTGTATTTTCACCCGATTCTTCAAGCCCAAATGACCCTTCCACATTTTCACTGTTGATTTCTGAGAAAAACAACCACATCCTTTCAGTGCTTCCTCCAGGGCTAAGCAGATAGTCAGAAATTTTAATCAATGGATTTTTCAATATGATTCCAGCCTCTTCTTCAACCTCTCTCACAATACACTCTTTAGGAGATTCATCTTCCTCAAGCGTACCAGCAACAATTTCCAATGTCCAAGGGCCTCTTGGGTGTCTTGTTGCACCCGCCCTGAATTGCTCTACCAGAACAACAGTATCCTTTTTAGGGTCATACAGGAGCACGGAAACCGCATCCCCTCTTTCAAAAACCTCCCTTTCAACTTCCCTGCTCCATTCATTGTCATATCTTTTGTATTTAAAGGAAATTTTTAAATAATCAAAATACCCTGAATAAAGTTTTTCTTTTTGAAGCATTTCCCATTTTTTTTGAGCATTCTCTTTCACTAAGAGAAGTCTATGATATGAGGATGAAATCAAAGTATAAAATTCTTTGTTTCTGCATGTTTGCTGCAGTTGTATTTTTAAATTTAGGGACATGGCAAATAAATAGACATCACGAGAAAGAACAACTGAAATTCTTTATAGATTCCCAAATGGGAAGCCCCGATGTTTCCTTTAGAGAAAATGAGGAAAATCTTTCTTTCAGGAAGGTAGATGCAGGTGGGGAATACCTAGATGACTATATTTTGATATCAGGGAGGTATTTTTATAGTAAAGACGGGTACGGAATCATATCTATTTTTAAGCCAAGACACTCTGACTTTCACTACCTTATCGATAGAGGCTGGATTGCTGATGCAGAATTCAATGTTACCGATTTCTTAAAAAATGAAAAAAGGATTGAGGGTTTGCTTGTTCCTTTTGACCAATTTACAAAAAAAGAAACAAGCTCTCTAAAAACAAAAACAGGGATTCCAGTTTTCCCCTACATGGACCCATTGTCGGTAAAGTTATATTTCTCAGAAAGGTTTCCTGATCTGAAAATCTCTAATTTTGTGATCCTTCATGGGACGGAGAACAAAAAAGGAGAACTTATTGAAAAAAAGACAGATGCCCCCACTTCATGGTGGGTCTTGCCGCAAGGAGATCTCCCTCATCTCGGGTATGCAATAACTTGGTTTGGTTTGATGTTAACTTCTGTTTATTTTTTAATTGTTTCTTATAGAAGGAAATAAAGAGAAAAAAAGGGTTCCAGGTCAGTACAAACCCATGTATCCGGACTGATCACCGACGGTTATGAGGTCATCAATTTCATCAACTCCCTCAACAGCCTTTACTATCGCAATGATCATTTCTTTTTGAGATTCATTGTCAACATTCCCATGCAAGCCAACCCGACCATTATTAACAATAATGCTTAATTCACGAAGGTAAAAAACAATCTTGCTTTCTTTTGCCAGTTCTTGCTCAATTGTTTTTTTAAGACTGTCATCAGCTTGCTTTTGTGCGAAATAGTTGCAGCTAGAAAAAGAAAAGAGGAGAAGAATCAGAAAAAGCTTTTTCATTTTATGACCAATAAAAATACTAACACCAAAAACAAAGCAGTTAACAACCTTTCCCCAAGAGTCGCCATTTTTGAAGGATTTTCTCCAATGATAGTTGAATTTTCACTAGAAATATCTTGTTTTGAAGCTTCCACGATCTTACTGACTTCAAATTCAATACTTTTTGATGTTTTTTGTGAAAAAGAAATCAAGGTGTTCAAAAAACTATTAAGAATTTTTGAATAAAAATACCCAAACTCTTTTATTTCTTTATCCTTGGGTTTAATTTGTTTTTTAAATATCAAAAAAATCAAAATTGCAACTCCAAGGGTTTCGAGCGAATGGATTACGTGAACTTTCTCCCAAGGGTTATAGACAGACCCCTCAATCAAGGCCTTTCCTGGCAACAATCCATAAAGAAGGCTTGGCTTGACTCCAAAAGAAATACAAAGCAAGGAGGAAAGAATCATAGCAAGGCTCATGTTTGTCGGTAGGTTTTTTACCGAGGCTGTGCTTTTCCCAAAAAAGAGAAACCACCCCATTTTTAGCCCAATGGATAAAAAAGTTCCGACCGATGCGACATTGAGTGCAATCAATATCTTATCAAGATGGGCAATATGGGCCGATTCGACAATCATTGACTTGCTTATGAACCCATTAAACCCAGGCGCTCCAGCTATCGACAAGGCTCCAACAACAAAACATACAAAAATCAAAGGTGTTTTTTTCAAAAGGCCACCTAACTGGCTTATCTTTTCTTTCCCGGTTGCATAAATTAAACTGCTAGCCGTCATGAAAAGAAGGCCTTTGTAGAGAATATGACTAAAGGCATGTGCAGTAGACCCATCAATTGAGAAGGATGTTCCAATTCCCACTCCTGTAATCATGTATCCAACCTGGCTTACTATATGGTATGAAAGCAATTGCCTTATATTGTTGGACTTCATTGCAAAAAGAACACCATAAATGGCCATTACTGCACCAATATAGATTAAAGGATTTAATGCTGTAAAAAATTTAATTAAGACATAAACAGCAGCCTTGGTTGTGAATGCAGATAAAAAAACATTTGCTACAGGGGATGATTTTGGATAAACATCAGGGACCCATGAATGAAGCGGAGGGACTGCAGCATTTATTAAAACCCCCAAAAGAATAAGCAAAGTGTAAGGTTCATTTGTATTTGTAAGCACTACACCGTCAAAATCTTTACCAGCGAGCCCTCCCATTGCAATCCCAAACATGACTAATGAACCGGATATTAAATGAAAATAAAAATACTTTATACCAGCAGCTCTAGATTCTGAAGTGTTGTTTGAGAGTACAAGAAAGACAGAACCAAGAAGCATCATTTCCCAACAGAGCAAAAAATTCAACCAGCTTGAACTTGTGACAACACCAATAGCTGACCCAGCATAGAAGAGAGAGGAGCAATCATGCAACTTGTTCCTTATGTGGAATCCATTCAAAGAACTCAAAAAGCTTACAAGTACAAAAATAAAAGCAAAGACAAACTTAAGTTCAGAAAGCTCTTCCTGGAAAAGAAAATACATTGACACTAGGGGAGCAAGAATATGGATAAATTTTCCAATTTTTTCCTTTTTGTAAGTACCTAAAGGCATCAGCCAAATCAACAAAAAAGAGGCGAAAAAGGGATAAAAGCAATTTTGGAAGGTAGTCATTTTGTTATTTTTGAACCCCCAAAAAGGTCATGATGCAAGCTGAAACAGTGATTAAAACCATAGGAATTAGCATTCCTTTTTCTTCATTTATTTTTTTTAGCTTCGCCTTCCCGAACCAACCTTTTACAATGACGGGGAAAAGATAAACCCCACTAAGTAGACCAGCGATTACAAAGATCCAGCCATACAGGAAATCCGGACCTCCCTCTAAAAGAAAAAACTTTGACAAAAAACCGAGAGCCGGGGGGAGCCCTATCAACCCCAATGCCGATATTGTGAATACTGTAAAAGTTTTTGGCAGAGTTGACCCAATCCCATCCATTTCGCTGATTTTGCTTTTTTTTGTCATTGTTTGTATCATCCCAGCAACCATAAAAAGTACTATCTTCATAAGCGCATGAGCTATGAAGTGGATCAACGCAATTCCCACATTTAGAACTCCAGCATAAACTATGTAGGAGAGATGAGCTATTGTTGAGTACGCAAGCCTTTTTTTCAGACTATCCTCTCCACATGCACGCAACGAAGCATAGATGATAGTTATTCCTGATGCAATAAGAACATATTTGGAAGCTCCAGATTCAAGCATCAGGTTTTTTCCAATTACATTTTGCATCATGATAAGCATTGCAAAAACTCCAGCTTTCACGACAGCAACTGCATGTAGTAAAGCTGAAACGGGAGTTGGGGCAACCATTGCTCTTGGCAACCAACTGTGAAGGGGGACTATTGCTGCCTTGACAGCCGCACCCAGTAGAAGTAGGCCTATTGTCAGGTTTTTAAATTGCAGGGGAACCTCATTCAACATTCCGCCAGATTGTTGAAAATCTAAATTTCCAGAGTATTTCCAAATAATGGCAATTCCCAAAATCATTAACGAAGCACCTGAAAGTGTATATATTAAATATCGTCTGCCTGCACCTATCGCTTCTCTAGTCTCTTTATGGGACACAAGGGGCCATGTTGCAATTGTTAAAAGTTCATAAAAGATAAAAAAGGTTAATAGATTAGCTGAAACACTCAAACCAATTGCGCTACTTACAGCAAGGGTGAATAAGGATAAAAACCTAGTGCTTTTTTTTATTGAATTTTTATTTACATAGCTGATTGTGTAAAAGGAAGCAAAAATCCACAAAAAGGTTACAACATACAGGAATACTTGCGAGATGGCGTTGGGGGAGTTGGTTATTGAAAGGCTCAAATTCTCTCCAAAATTAACAAGGTCTATGTTTTTAATCTCATACTGGAAGACATTTTCAAAGCTGGGCCAATTTAAAACTTTCCAGAAAACGATAAAAGGGGAAGTGATAAAAATGAAGTTTCTAATTTTTGTTTTCGAGCCACTGATGGAAATTAGAAAACTTGCTATAAAGCCAACCAGCAAAATTGAAATTATTGAATTCATTTAATTACACCTAAAAACTCGAAAATTGCGGGCAAGAAAAACCCAAATAAAATTGTGCATAGGCAAGTTAGTACAATCGGGAAAGATGTTGCGGCAGGAATGTTGACGGTGCTTTCTTCTTTGTGTTTTGAATAGATTATTTTTTCCATTATTTTGAAAAAATAACCGGCTGTTAAAAGGCTTGAAATAACAATCACCCCAACAATAATTAAATTTCCAGAATCAAGAGCTCCCACAATAAGGTGATATTTTGCAAAAAATCCTGCAAATGGGGGGATCCCCGCTAAAGAGAATCCACAAATCACAAAAACCCATGACAGCATTGGTGATTGCTTCCACAGTTTTTTGAGGTCTTGAATTGTTGTTATAGATCCAAAATGAGCCAGTGCTCCAACTGCACAAAAAAGGCTAAATTTCATGATGCTATGGGCAATTATTTGAATTACTGCACCTTGGAAATTCAGTAATCCTATTGCGATGCCTACAAGCCCAAGCTGGGCAATACTTGAATAAGCCAGAAGTTTTTTTAAGCCAGACTGTCTGATTGCCATAAGGCTCCCGTAGATAACCGCAATTGAACCCATATATGCTATAAGCTCTCCATTGACCATCCAGTTGGTTTTTTCTGCTGGTAGAAAAAACACAATCCTCAAAAGCACAATAGCAGGGGCTTTTGTCATGATTGCAGGAATCAGTGCTAGTGTTTTATTTGGGCTATTTGCATATGAGGCAGGTAGCCAAAAATGAAATGGAGTTATTGCCATTTTCATCAAAAGAGACAAGGTTATCAGTACAAATCCAGATACAAAAGTTGTATTCAGTGTTGTTGAATTTGTAATTTCAGTCAGGTTTAATGTTCCTGTTGTACTGTATACAAAACCAACACCAAATAAAAATAAAACTCCTGCTATACCAGATGTTAAAAGATATCTAAATGCTGCAAAAGCACCTTCTTTTGTCTTGTAGCCTATTAGCGCAAATGCACAAATTGAAGAAAGTTCAAGCCAGACATACATGTTGAAAAGGTCCCAGCTCAAACAAATCGACTGCAAGGCTCCCAAAAGAAACATCGAAAGAGAAAAAAACAGTATTCCGTTTTTTTCGATATTTTTAAATGTGGAAGTATAAAAAATACCTAAAAACCCAAGAAGGGATATTAAGAACACCAGGATCAAGCCGAAAGGGTCTGGTGACATTTCAACACCATAAGGAGGAGCCCATCCACCAAGCCCTATTTTCCCAACTGGATAGTTGTTTTTTAAACTCAAACAAACAAGTAGGTTTAAAAAAGAAAAAAAGATAGCAATTTTTTTTGGATTAATCCTATACCCCAATAAGGCAATGATAATTGCTCCGCCAAACATTGAAAAAGGGATTGAAGGAATCAGTAAACTCATAGTTTTTTGTTGATTTTTTCCAATATTTTATTTTCATTTGAAGTTTTATAACCTGAGTTGATTTTGACCAAAAGAGACAGTGCTACACCAGTAAAAGCAACACCAACGACAATGGCTGTTAGCATTAATACATGTGGCAAAGGCGCGATGTATTGAATGCCTTCTTTTGGGTTTATTGCGATATTGCCACCTTCCAGATAGGCTAAATTTATAAAAAACAATATAACTGCACTTTGCATTATGTTTATACCAATTATTTTTTTCAAAAGATTTTGTTGCGAAAGGACTCCCCAGAGCCCAAGCATAAGTAAAAAGCAATTAGCAATATACGGGAGCTTTTGAATAAAATCCATTAGCTGTATTCCTCTGCCAAGACGTCAAACATCAACACCATTGTCCCCGCTACGCACAAAGTAACCCCTACTTCAACAATCATTATTCCCCAATAATGATTCATGGATTCGTCTAGGGATGGAATTAGCCTTGAATAATCAAGATAATTCCCCGTCTGGGAAAAAGAAAGGACACCAATAAAAAAATATAGAAAAACACCCATGGAAGCAATATGAAGCGCCCGCTTATCAGACATCATTGACATGCTTTCCCTTAAGGGGAGAGTCATCCTGCTTAAAATTATTCCTGCAGCAATTAGGGCCCCTCCCTGGAACCCTCCTCCGGGAGACTCATGTCCGAAAAAAAGAACATAAAAGCCAAAAGTGAAAATGCAAGGAATTAAAATTCTTGAAATACTGTCAACTACGATGCTTTTTGTCGGGCCCTTCATTTTATTTTTTTTGTCCCCAGTATTAAAAGAATTGCTATCCCTGCAACAAAAATAACCATAGTTTCACCAAAAGTATCAATACTTCTCCAATCTGCTAAAACAGCTGTTACGACATTTTTTGTATGTGTTTTTTTATAGGATTCTTCCAGATATGTTGTATTGATATTTTGGTGAACAATACTTTGTTCTCCAAACCCGGGTATATCTTTTCCAGCAAAAACCAAAATCAACCCAAGGAAGATCAATATAAGAATGTTTTTATTGTTCATTTTTTCTCAACCTAATATGCCATACTGCAGCAATCATTATCACCCCGCTAACCCCAGCGCCTATAACTGCTTCCGTCAAGCCAACATCAACAGCGCCAAGAGAGGAATAGAGGACGGCCATGCAGAAAGAAAAACCACTCAAAAAAATTACAGATACGACTAAATCTTTATTCTTCAAAGCCATCAATGCTAAAAAAAATGCGACTATGTATAAAAAAATATTCAACTCTAAAATCATTTTGCCCTTCTCCACGCTTTTACCTTTGACTGTTTCGCAGTTCTCCCAATTAAATGGGTGGATGTTGGGTTAGCAATTGAGACAAAAACAAGAATTATTATGATTTTTAAAAATTCAGTCCAACTTTGTAATGATATCGATATCCCAGCAATCGCAAGGAATATCCCCAGAGTATCACATTTTCCAGAAGCATGCAGTCGGCAATATATGTCTGGAAGGCTCAATATACCAAGGCTACCAATGGCTAGGAATGCTATTCCAAGCCATAGCAAAATATCTCCTACAACTTCAAAGTTCATCCTGTTCCCTCATCCTCAAAAACCTTGTCGTAACAACAATCCCTATGAAATTCAAGAGAGCATACCCTATTGCAACGTCTAAGAAAAAGCTAATTTTCCCATAAAAAATCCCCAGTAGCAAAAGGACAACCAGGACCTTATTGCTAAAAACGCTTAATCCGACTAGCCTGTCATAAGGGGATGGTCCAAAAAATAATACCTTTAACGGGATAATTGCAAGCAGGGTTATTGTCAAGATCTCATTCATTATTTTCTCCAAAAATCTTACCTATCCTTTTGTTCAGCTCCCCAACTGTAATTAAGTACGCCAACTTATCATTCAGGGTATGAACTTCAAAACCGTCTCCAAAAACATTTAAGGTAATTGTTCCTGGGGTTAATGTGATTGAATTTGCCAACATTGACTTTGCCAAAGGATGTTTTAAATTCGAATCAAAGGTGATGAATTTTGGGTCAAGCTCTTCTTTTTGAAAAAGAATTATTTTTGCAACAGCAATATTGGCTAGAAATATTTGCCAAAAAAGCCAAAATATATATCCCGTTAAAGAAAACCAATTCAATTCCAACAGGTATATTTCATTATTTTCTTTTTTTATGAAAAATAAATTTTTGCACCAAGAATAAACGATGAAAATTGTAACAATTCCAAAATAGGCATGTTTTGAATCAAAAAGAGAAAACAGTAGCCACACTATTGCAAGTAATAACAAAAATGAAATCCTGAAACGAGAGTTGGTTTTCAAGGTATAGTACTTTATCATTAAAACCTATGAAGGAACAGGCAAAAGGAATGTGGCATTTAGAAAGGGAGACAGAGAAGGCTGTCTATCTTTTGAGGGTTGAGGATAACTTCAACAAGTGGTTCCCGAAAAAAGCAATAGATGGCCCGAACGAAAAAGGAACGATTCTTGTCGAGTCTTGGTTTATAAAAAAAAATCCATTACCTGAGATACTAGAAGAGCGTGTGAGCCTCCCAGATAAGAAATTTGGAGGACGATGGAAGAAAGGGAGCCTTTCTTTTTCAAAGGCTCGACAGTATATTAATTGCCCAAAACAATATTATTTTTCTTACGAAAAGAAAATTATTTCTTCTGTTAGTACAGCAATGAAGTTTGGCAATGTAGCACATTCTGTATTAGAGACGATTTTTGCATGTGATTTGGATGCAGCTAAACCCACGTCTTACGTCAAGGCTTTAACAAGGCGTGACTGGGAAAAATGTAAATTTGAATTCGAAACCTCCGAAAGGAAGAAAGGCAAGTGGGATGATGAAAAAATTGACAATGTTCTTGATCAGGTTTTATGGGCGTTAACCAAGATGACTAATGGAAGAATGGATTCTGAAAATATTAAAAAATTTCAACCCAAGCATACTGAGTCTCGAGTTTTTTCAAAAGATGGATTACTTGGGGGGATAATTGATGCAGTTTTTATAGATGAAAACAATGAAATCAAGATTATTGATTACAAGACTGGAAAATCTAAAGAAGGGGAGATTGATCCAGAGCATGAGTTTCAAGGATGGCTGTATGCATACCTTGCTTCTGAAGAATTTGGGAAAATCCCTAAAAGTATTGAATTTTGGTATCTTGGATCGCAGGAAATAAAAAGTATTGAATTCGATGAAAATGTAATTGAAGATTTAATCTTGTCTTTAAAAGAGGTTGCAGCAGAAATAAAAAATATCTCCGGCTCTCCAGAAGATTCGTTTACAGCAAGGCCATCAGAAAAAAATTGTAAATGGTGCGATGCAAAACCATGGTGTAAGGATTATCAGAAAATGGTTCAAGACCAACCATGGCAAGAAGAAGGTTACGGAAAATCCCTAAAAGGGGTTGTTTTAGATTCTCAGAAACTCGTTGGGAATAAGCCTGGAGCTGTCAGGGTTAAGACAGAAGATGAGAAGGAAATTGTTATTAAAGGATGGGGTCAGTCTGGAAAAATATTAGGGTCTTCAGAGAAGGGAGATGTATTGTTTTGCGTTGATGTCAACATTCAGCATTCTGACTTTTCTGGAGCTCTTGAAGGTATCGTTAACGACCCTTTTTCAATAATTGTTAATAACAAGATTCTTCAGGAATTGATGTAATTTAATCCAATACAATTACCTAAGTATGACTTTTTTAACCGACACACTCTCGAATATAAAGAAATTTTTGGTTGAAAGTGGTGGGGAGATTTCTTCTGCAGATCAAATAGAAGAAATTTCCTTTACCCCACAAAGACTCGACTTGAGAGGCTCTACAACCGTTCATGAAGGGGGAATGATTCAGGACCTGAAGATTGCGAGATCTTCTGGTGCGGAAGACCTTGCAATTAGGTGGTTTACTGACGGGATACAAAAAACTTTCCTGATAGGAACTTTTGATTTTGGGAGGAACCCTGTAACAGTCCACTATTCAATTATTGCAAGTTTGATTATCGGGTTTAGAAATGGTGGTTTTGAAATGTGGGGGCAACCAAGAATTCAAGAATTTGCACTAATCTCAAAAGACCTATTAGGGGCAGAATTGCCAAAAGGATTTTTAGATACCGGGGAAAAGACAGGGTATTTTGGAGCTCAACGTTATGCTGCAGTTATGCGTTCAAGGCAAGAAAGACACAAGCTAGAAGCATCTCATCTTTATGATTGGGCAGAAGAAACAAAATATAAAGAAAAAATTTTAGTTGATGGGTCCTTGGCCCATCTGCCAAAACCAATCCCTTGTGCTGTTGGGCTTTGTAAAGATAATCATCCATTGTTTTTTACACCCGAAACTCAGCGCAATATTTTAAGTTTGGGGTACTCTGAGAGAAGTGCTCTTTTTTCCTATGCCACACCACAAAAGGACGAGATAACGAGTTGGTTTTTGAGAATAAGGCAGCCACGTGCACATTCTGCTAATTTTGGCTTAATTAGACCCGAAGTTTATGAAGGAATGCCTTTGGATCCAGGCAGTGTTGATGAAGTTTCAAGACTTGTTTTTAGCTTGAGAAACCCCGTTGCGTACCCAAGCCCAAAATGGGAAAGGTTAGTTTATCCTCTTAAGATTTGCACAGATTTTTTAACAAACCACTTGCCGAAAGTGGAAACAATTAAATGGTTTCTACATGGAGCAATAGTAACCTAAAATAAAAAGGATGGTATTATGAAAAAAGATTTCCAGTTTGCAGAAGAAAAATTTAAAGATTACGTAAATACAGAATGGGGTTTTGTTGGAAAGGGGGCAAGCACTGAAAACCATCCAAACACTTCTTCTTACTTCCATTTTTGGCTATCAAGAAAAGAGCAAAATCTTGAACTTGGGAATATTGTTGCTGCTGTTAGAGATGATGGGCATATAACATTTGGCACTGTTGTTGACTTACGTTCAACAATGGATATGCCGAACTTTCTTTCAGACTACATATCTCACGATTTTGGAAAACCTGACCAGTCTCTACCCACTGACGTTTCGGAGGTTTTGGTTGCAAAAGCAAATATTATTGGATCTACAGACAATAAAGCAAGGCCTGTTACAAGGGCGAATATTTTTTATGCCAATCCAGCTGGGATTAGAAGAGCTTTCAGTATGGAAGGGTATATTGAGGATAAAGGGGTACCGATAGGGGTTATAAGAAATGGGGATGGGCAATTAACACCAATTTATATTGATATTGAATTTCTCTTAGGCCCAGAAGGAGCTCACTTTAATATTAGTGGAATCTCTGGGTTAGCAACAAAAACAAGTCTGGTTGAGTTTATGCTGAAGTCAGTTCAGACTTTCTTCAAAAGGAATAAAGAATATCAGAAAAAAAGGATCGGGGTCGTTCTGTTCAATGTAAAAGGAAAGGATTTGTTGTTTTTAGACAAAGCTAATCCCGAACTTAAAGAAAAAAGTGAGCAAGGAGAGTTTTACAGAAACATCTATAAGGAGCTAAATGTTCCTGCAGAGCCATTTGACCAACTTCGAATTTTTGCTCCTTACTCATCTTCTACATCAGCAAAAGTAAACAGCTTGCGACAAGACGGATCTGTAGAGTATTTTGTATGGGATATTCCTGAGCTAAGGAAATATTTACCTGAACTGTTTGATAGCGAAGACTGGGACGACAATGTTCAAGCAGCTTACGAAGATATGCTTGATATAGTAGATAAAGATGACACGATAAAGGAGTTTCCGGACCTAGTTGATTTCTTGATTGAAGAAAGAAGGGTCATGAGAGACAGAGAACACTGGCATGGGCACAAGAGAACGACCTTTTTTAAACTGGTTCAAAACCTAGTCACTCTTCCAGAGCTCTTTAAAGGACTTGTCAATTCAAGAGATATTCCAGAGAACCCAAAAGACATACCTTTAGATGAATTCAAAACAGGCGATATTTATGTAATTGACATTCAGGCTCTTAATGACAGAGGGCAACAGATGGTGTTTGAACGTGTTCTGAAAAGGCTTTTTGAACTTGTTGAGATGAAGACGGAAGAAGAGGGTCTAGACAATATTATCATTTTTGTTGACGAATTGAATAAATTTGCTCCTGCAGAAAAGAGCACTACTTTAAAAGAATCAATTATCCATGCTACAGCAAGGGGAAGGTCTTTGGGGCTTACCTTCTTTGGAGCTGAGCAGTTTGCTTCCATGATTGATAAGCAGGTCACTGATAACAGCTCAACAATATGCTATGGTCGTTCTGGACCTACAGAATTAGGGCTTTCTGAATATTCATATTTGCCAGATGAGGTAAAAAAGAAAATGGCAATTTTCCCAAAAGGTACACTGTTGTTAAAGCATGCGAGATATAGCCAACCAGTAATTATGCAATTTCCTTATCCCCCATGTGTTCCTGGAGACATGTACCTACAATCTCAGGAAGAGATTGATCGTGGGAGGAAGAGGGCCCCCAAGACTGCTGATTGGAAAAAGAAAGGAGATGTTAAATTTAAATTCTGATGTTTTATAAATCTAAATATTTTGAAGCAAAGAAAGAAGGCAGCTGCCTTGTTTTAACCATCGTTTCTGCAGAAAATCCATTAAACAATCTTTCAGATGATTTTTCTGACAGATTTGAGGAATGTATTTTGAATGCAGTAGAAGAAAAAGACATTAAGGCAATTATTCTTACAGCCAATGGCCCGGTTTTTTCAGCAGGGGCCTTTTTGCCGGAATTGATGGAACAGGATGAAGCGGGAGCAAATCGTCTAGCTCAAAAAGGGGCTAATATCTGGGGCTTGATGGAAAGCATTCCATTGATAACTTTGGCTGCGGTGAATGGACTTTGTTTTGGAGGGGGGTTGGAGTTGTCTTTATGTTGTGACTTTAGAATAGCCAGCACTAGAGCAAAATTTGGTCAAACCGAAGTGAATTTAGGTTTGATCCCCGGATGGGGAGGAGGACAGAGGTTGGTAAACCTCTTAGGGAGAACAAAAGCTCTTGACTTAGTCTTAAGTGGTCGTCAATTTAGAGCTGATGAAGCTTTGGACATTGGCTTAGTCCAAAAAGTTTCCAAACCAAAAGAATTATTAGAGGATGCAAAAGCTTTCTTAGATCCTTATGTTGTAAAAAATAGAAAAACAATTGCCTTGGCAAAAAAATCTGTTGGTTTGCAATTAGAAGCATCTCAAGCAGATGCACTAGAGAAAGAACCTTCTCTTTTTGCTGAATCTTGGTCTCTTGAAAATACCAAAAAAACTATTAATGATTTTGTCAAAAAAAATCCTCCAAAAAAATAATAAACCCTTCCCTAACTCATGATTAGTGACGGTTTAGTAAAAGTTCTTTTCCTTCTCCTTTCAGGAGGGATTCTTGCTTATATGGGGGATCTTGCGGGTAGAAGGTATTCAAAAACAAGGAAAAGACTTTTTGGGCTAAGACCAAAGTATGCTTCTGCCTTGTGGGCAGGGGTAATTGGAGTAGGGGTTTCGGCCTTTATCTACGGACT
>CAYNKD010000010.1:0-19271 GCA_964397735.1 uncultured bacterium
CAATTTTTTGGATATAGGCGGAGGAGCTAAGGCTGAAGTTGTTAGAAATGCATTAAAGCTTGTAGAAGGAAATCCGAAGGTCAAATCTATATTCATTAATGTTTTTGGAGGAATAACTAGAGGTGATGAGGTTGCAAGAGGGATAGCTGACGTTGTCAACGAATCAGCACCTAGGGTTCCAATAGTTATAAGGCTTACTGGAACAAGGTCTAAAGAAGGTCTAGAAATTCTGAAAAAGGAGACAAGCTTAAGCGTTACAGATGCTATGGATGAAGCTGCAGAGCAAGCTGTTAAGCTAGGTCAATAAAATGAGTATTTGGTTGAAAAGAAATACAAAAGTAATAGTCCAGGGAATGACAGGAAGAGAGGGTACTTTTCACACAACGAACATGATAAGTTATGGAACTAGGGTCGTTGCTGGAGTTACTCCAGGAAAGGAAAATACAACCCATTTGGGTTTACCAGTTTTTGGGAATTGTTTTGATGCTGTTCAGCACACAGGTTCAGAATCTTCTGTAATTTTTGTTCCAGCAAGATTTTGCCTAGCGGCAGTAAAGGACGCTGTTGAAGCAGGGATAAAATTTTTAGTTGTTATTACTGAGGGTATTCCTCTTCATGATGAAATTGAAATTGGAGCATTGGTTAGAAGAAACAATGTGACTATGATAGGGCCAAATTGTCCAGGTATTTTTTCTGTCGGAGAAGCTTCTATGGGAATTATGCCTGAAAGTATATTTAAAAAAGGAAATATAGGGCTCGTTTCGCGTTCAGGAACTTTAACCTATGAGTTGGTTGATTTGATTAGCAGAGCAGGATTAGGGATTTCTACAGCTGTAGGGATAGGTGGAGACAGGGTTATAGGTGCAAGGTTCATAGAAACTCTAAAAGCCTTTGATGAAGACGAGGAGACTTCGGCTATTGCGATGGCTGGGGAGATAGGAGGTTCTGATGAAGAGGAAGCTGCAGCAATAATCCCTTCATTGAAAAGACTTTCAAAGAAAGTGGTTGGCTTTATAGGGGGAAGAACAGCTCCTCCAGGAAAAGCAATGGGTCATGCTGGAGCAATTGTCGAAGGCAATAAGGGCACTCCTCAGAGTAAAGTTGAAGCTTTGCAGAATGCAGGAGTATTGGTTCCTGAAAAGCTATCAGAAATACCTGAGATATTAAAGAGTTTTATTAGTTGATTCTTTTTTTCTTTGTGAAAAAATTCAATATTTCTTTTTCTTTGATGATTGCAATATAAAGAATAATCGTTGCTGGCACAGATGCTTCAATACCGATGCCCCCTCCAGTTATCCAAGCAACCCCTGAGTCACTGTATATTGCCCCAAACTGACTTCCTATTTCTGTTCCAGACACAGAAACACCCATTATCGGCCCTTGTGTAAAGTTCCATGAGAAATGCCACCACCATGCATACCAGAGATTTCCTGTTTTCAACACTAGTTTTGCCATTAGCCAACCAGCTAGGAAAACATTTATCCTGAAAAGCCATTGGAGGAGGTCTCCTTCCTGGGTTGCCATTGCTTGAGCCCAGTGAACATAAGAAAAAAGGAAAGATGTCAGCGTTAAAGGCACCCATAAAGGGCATGTGTATGTCATTGTCCTAAAAATATAACCTCTAAAAACAACTTCTTCAAAAAGCGCTGCAACAATAAGCATTCCAAGCCAATTTGAAAGGATTAACGGGTCTAGTCTTTCGATCATCATCGCAAATGGGTCAATTGATTTCGTTATTATTGCAGGGAGAAGGCATGCGATCAGGATTAGAGCTCCATACATGACTCCCTCCCAACCTTCTTTGGCTTTTTCTCGAGAGGCACCAAGGCCCAATGTTCCTTTTTTGTCTACGGCTTTGAAAAAATATTCAGATACCATTATTATGATAAGCAAAGCAATTACAGGTCCATAGATTCCAAAATCAACTCCAGATTGAACTCCTATTGTTTCCAGCAAGCCCAATACCATCATTGCACCAATAGCTGAAACAACGAAGAAGAGCATTATTCTCAGGTTTGTTCTGAGTATTCCTTGAGAGCATCTCAACATAGTTCCCTTGATATTTTCTTTTCCTTGTGTAAGGTAGTTGAAAATAAGAAAAATAACAAGCGCTACTGGAAAAAGGAGGATGCCTGAAGGCATATTGCTATTTGTACCTGCTCATTATTTCTTTGAGTTTCGTTTCTGCTGGACGAATCCTTTCTTCTTCAAGATGGGCTAGAGGAGTTTGGCATAAATTCAAATCCTCATAAAGGGTTTTCTTTAAATTGTCCAAATACAGAAGTCCAGTTAGATGCTCACCTTTTTGCATTGAATTGTTTATTGCAGCAATAGCTTCGTTCTTGTTGTGAACATCATAATCATCTTTAGTGGCTGTAAGTCTTATTTTTGAACCATCATGAAGTTCAACATCAGTAGATTCTCCTTGAGGAATTTCTATTTCTTCTATTGGTGTGTAGCTTGGAATATAGTCTAGATCTTGAAGTTCAATATCATGCTCTTTTACATAGTTGTAGCTTTTAGTGCTTCCTTCATGGTTGTTAAATGTCACACATGGAGAGATAACATCAATCACTGCAGTTCCTTGATAGCTTAAAGCTGCCTGTATTAGTGGTGTAAGTTGTTTTGGTGCTCCTGAAAAGCTTTTTCCGACAAAACCACATCCAAGCTGTATTGCAAGGCTTGAAAGGTCTATGGGGCTGATTTCGTTTGGGATTCCTCGTTTTGATTTTGATCCTTCATCTGCAGTTGCAGAAAATTGGCCTTTTGTAAGTCCATACACGCCATTATTTTCAATTATGTAAACCATAGGTGCATTTCTTCTTACACAGTGTACAAATTGGCCTATTCCTATGCTTGCAGTATCTCCATCTCCAGAAACACCCAAGATTGTTAATTTTCTATTTGCCAGGGCTGCACCAGTTGAAACTGAAGGCATTCTCCCATGTACAGAATTAAAGCCATGAGATTGAGAAAGAAAATAAGCAGGCGTTTTTGAACTGCATCCTATTCCAGACATTTTTGCTACCATGTTTGGCTTTATGCCGTTGTTAAAGCAGGCTTTTATTATCTTGTCGGTGATTGAGTCGTGCCCACACCCTGCACAAAGGGTTGATTTGGCACCTTTGTATTCCTGAATAGGAATTCCTAAAATGTTTTCTTTGCTCATATTTTTTCTTTAATATTTTGTGTTATTTTTGATGCACTCAAAGGCATTCCGTCAGAATAAGCATACGAATAGAGCTTTTTGATGTTCTCCGAGGTTGATTCTTCTTTTATAAGGCTAAACATTTGTGCATCTCTGTTTTGCTCTATAACAAAAGTCTTTTTATGCTTTCTTATGAAATCATGAACTTTTCCAGAAAGTGGAAGTGATTTTATTCTGAGGTAATCAACTTTTATTTTTTCTTTTTCAAGCAGGTCAATAGTTTCTTGCATTGAGGCATGGACAGTTCCAAAAGAAACGAGACCTATCTCGGAACCTGTGGAATGTTCTATTACAGGTTGTGGAAGTTTTTCTCTTAGGCCTTCATGTTTTTTTGCTAGCCTTTTCATGTTCCTCGCATAAGCTTCATTGTCTTCAGTATACTTAGCATCTTCGTCATGACCGCTTCCTCTAGTGAAGTAAGAGGCATTTTTATGATCTGTTCCTGGCAATGTCCTGTAACCAATTCCGTCCCCGTCAATATCTCTATACCTGCCCCAAGATTCAAGTTTATCTAAATCTTCTTTCTTGAGGATTTTTCCTCTGTCAAGAGGTTTGTCAGGGTATTCAAAATCATCAACAATCCATGGGTTCATACCTAGATCTAGGTCAGATAAAACAAAAACGGGAGTTTGGAATCTTTCTGCTACATCAAAAGACTTCCATCCAAATTCAAAACATTCACTGGGTGTTGCGGGAAGAAGAACAGGGTGTGTTGAGTCTCCATGGCCAAGCTTGTAGCAGAAATTTATATCGGACTGTTGGGTTCTTGTTGGAAGGCCTGTAGAAGGTCCTACTCTTTGGATATTCCAGAAAACGCCTGGAATCTCTGCATAATAGCCTAGGCCAATAAATTCAGTCATGAGTGAAATCCCGGCACCACTGGTTGTTGTCATCGATCTGGATCCAGCCCATCCAGCACCAAATACCATTCCTGCTGCTGCAAGTTCATCTTCAGCCTGAACAACTGCATAGGTTTTAACACCGTCAACATATTCTCTAGTTTCTTTCAAATAGGAAATTAAATTTTCTGCTAATGAGCTTGATGGCGTAATTGGATACCATGATAAAAATGTGACTCCACCAAAAAGAGATCCGAGTGCACCTGCTTGATTCCCCTCGATAATCATTTTGTTTTTGGTCAAATCTCTTCTTTCGATTTTCCATGGCTGTTCTTCTTTGTAGTTTTCTTGAATATATTTTCTACCTTCATCAATTGCTTTAAGATTTAAATCTATAGCTTTCTTCTTTCGATTAAATTGATGGCTCAATGCATCTGTAATTGCCTCTTGCTCAAGTCCAATTACCTCTGCCAAGGCTCCAACATAAACTGTATTTGTTATGAGTCTTGCCAATTTTGAATCAACTTTTCTTGCAATCGATGAACAGGGTATTTCGTAGACGATGAGATCGTTTCTTTCAACCTTTTTCCCCAAGTCGCTGTTGCATATTACAACTGAACCTTTTCCTAGTTTCTTTAGATCGTCATCCCATGTTTCAGCATTCATTAATACCGAAATGTTTATTTCATCTGCTGGAGCATTGTAGCCTTCTTCAGTTACCCTGATTAAAAACCATGTAGGAAGTCCGGCTATATTGGAAGGGAACAAATTTTTCCCAGATACAGGGAGTCCCATTCTGAAAAGAGATCGATGGATTATCAAGTTTGCACTTTGGGATCCAGATCCATTAACGGTCGCTACTGAGACCATCACATTATTGATTATCTTTTTCACTCTAAAATTGCGATTCTAGAACTAATAATTGAATAATGGTAGGATAAACCCTGTAATTATGAAAAATAAATTTTCCGGAAAAAAATTAACATGCTTACTTTCTTCTAAAGATTGTGATTTTAATTTTGATTACAAAATTGATAAAAATGTCAAATCTATAGGGGACCGAATCATTGGGCAAGAAAGAGCTGTGGATTCAATAAAGTTTGGATTAAGGATGAATAAGCCTGGTTATAACATTTTTGTTTCAGGGATTTCCGGTTCAGGAAGAACGTCTACAGTACAGAAATATGTTGATCATCTTTCCTCAAAGGCTACTGTTCCAAATGATTGGTGCTATGTGCATAATTTTTCCAAGCCCGATGAGCCTTTGGCAATAAGCTTGAGTCCTGGGAGAGGAAAAAAGTTTACTCAAGATTTAGAAACTTTGATAAATAGGCTTAAGGATGAAATTCCTAATGCTTTTGAAGGGAGTGAATACAAAGAAGAACTAGATAAGCTTAGAAAAAAAGGTTCTGAAAGAAAAAAAGGCATTATCAAGGAGATGGAGAAGATTACCTCCTCTCACAACTTCCTTCTTAAAAAAACAAGTATGGGCATTATCACAATCCCTATCTGGGAGGGAGAGCCTATAGATGAAAGAAAGTTTAGAGCTCTTCCGGAAAATGTAAAAGAAGAAATGCAAGAAACACAAGACAAGCTTCAGGAAGAATTGAACGACCATCTAGAGCAAATACAACAAATAGATGACGAAATACAGAAAGAGGTCAATGACCTAGACAGAAGATTAATGCTTTTTTCTGTTGGAAGGCATATGAGGCGCCTTCAAGAAGACTACAGAGATTTGAAAAAAGTTTCTAAATGGTTAATTGATTTACAGGAAGATGTTTTAAAGAATGCAGATTCTTTCAGAAAGAAAAATGATCCTCCTGCTGGACAAATGCCTATTATCCCTATGGCCATGCCGTCAGGTCCAGATTTAAGAAAATACAGGGTTAACTTGATAGTAGATATGTCTTCTGAAAAGGGGTCTCCAGTTGTTTTGGAAAAAAATGCAACTTTTGCAAACCTTATTGGAAAAATGGAAAGAAGAGTTGAGATGGGAATGATGACAACTGATTTCACAATGATAAAGTCTGGAGCATTGCATAAAGCAAATGGTGGCTACTTGGTACTTGAAGCTCTTGATGTACTTAAGCACCCTGTTGCCTGGGACGGCCTAAAGAGGGCCCTTACTGACGGAAAGATATTGATAGAGGATATTGCCGACCATGCAGGATACGCAACAACAACAACAATGAAGCCGACCCCAATACCAATGGGACTAAAGGTTGTCATGATTGGAAGCCCTTGGGTATATCACCTTCTTTCTTCACAGGACGAAGATTTTAAGGAATTGTTTAAAGTGAGAGCTGACTTTAATAACACTTATGAGGCAAGTGCTGACTCCTTTAAGGATTATTCTTCATTTGTCAAAGCAAGAATAAGTGAAGAAAGCTTGGTGGATTTTGACATTTCTGCAATTCAGAGTTTATATAAGTATGGTATTAGGTTGGCTGGTGATAGAAAGAAAGTTTCAACAAAGTTTGGAGTTGTTACCGATTTAATGAGAGAAGCAAGCCAGTTTGCAGTTGATGAAAATTCTAAAATTGTAAAAAATACCCATGTGGAAGGTGCTGTCGAAGCAAGAAAAAGGAGAAATGGCTTAATTCCTGATCACATGCAGGAAATGCTCGAAAGGAAACATATTATTGTTGAGACTGATGGTTTGAGAGTTGGGTCCATAAATGGTTTGGCTGTTTTGACGATTTCAGACGAGTCTTTTGGAAAACCAAGCAGGATAACTGTAAACACTTTTCAAGGAAAAGGCAATGTTGTAAACATAGAGAGGCAAGCTGATCTTTCAGGAAGCATACACAATAAGGGTGTAATGATTCTTTCTGGCTGGCTCCATGAGCATTTTGGTAAACATAATTCTTTGTCGGTTGCTGCATCAATTGCTTTTGAACAGTCTTACGGAATGGTTGATGGGGACTCTGCATCTTCAACAGAGCTCTACGCTATTCTTTCTAGCATTTCAGAAATTCCAATAAATCAAGGGATTGCTGTCACTGGGTCGGTAAATCAAAAAGGAGAAATTCAACCTATTGGCGGGGCAAACGAAAAGATTGAAGGGTTTTACGAACTCTGTAAGTCCAGAGGCCTTAATGGAGAACAAGGTGTCTTGATCCCTTATCAAAATGTAGAGAATTTAGTCCTCTCTAAAGAACTTATCGACTCTATAGAGAAGGGTAAATTCAATATATGGGCAGCAAAGAAAATTGAAGAAGGTATCGAAATTCTTACAGGAAAAGAGGCTGGATCTTGGGACAAGGTAAAAAAATCATGGTCAGAGGGTTCAGTTTTCAATGAGGTTCAGAAAAAAATACAGGAATATAGGGAATCTCCAAGGCTTGAGCTTGAAGCCTGGAACGAAAAGGTAGAAAAGAAGAAAAAGAAAAAAACCTCAAAGAAAGCCAAGGGTAAAAAAGTTTCAAAGAAAAAAAAGTGATAGAGGTAATTTTCAGATAGTTTTTTGTTATTCAGAAATATTAACTTGTTTGAAATCATCGCTTACATCTACCTTCAGGCCCATAGACTGACAAGCCAAGCCAATAATTTCATAAACTTTCATCTCAAGAGAAAGCGTAAAATTTTTATTCAGCTCTTCTCTCTTTGTTTCTGAAATTTCTAAATTGATTTTGAAGTTTGAGCTGGATTCAATTCTTTCCAAAAGCTCAAATAGCGTGCCATCATGGCTGATTGACACAAGGTCTTCTAAATTCCAGAGATACTCTGGCTGACTTTCATTTTCTTCAGCCTCTGAAGTCGCTCTTCGAATTTCATTTGTTTTATAGGAAACGATGCTTTGAGCCAATATTGCTGTTAAAAGTATGCCGAAGACAATTATCCATTTTTTTTTAGTCACGACTTAATCCTATAATCTAAAGCTAGGTTATGAAAAAAATAGTAATTCTGAGTCTTGATGGTGTTCCCTTGAGCCTTTTAGAAAGCTTTCTAGAAAGAGGCTTGATGCCTGCTTTGAAAAAAAAAATAGAGGAAAGCAGATCAAACCCTATTGAAATCAAGTCAGTACATCCTTGCGAATCTGCAACTGCATGGACTAGCTTTATGACAGGAAATAATCCAGGTAAACATAATATTTATGGCTTTATTGATAGACATGTTGAATCTTTAAAAAAAGGTATGTATGTGGTGAATTCGAACTACAGGAAAGGAGATAGCCTTTGGAAGACTCTCTCTGAAGGGGGATTTAAGCCAATTGTGATTAATGTTCCATTGAATTATCCGCCGGAAAAGCTTGATGGGATTGTTATTGGTGGTTTTTTATCACCTCCTGGAAATTCAGGAATAGTTCACCCAGAGAGGCATGAAGCGTATTTGAATGAAATCGGATATAGGCCAGATCCAGATAATAGTCTAGTGAAAAAGGACCTCAATGCATGGTATCAGGATTTAATTGACACAGAGGAGACAAGGATAAATCTTGCAAAAAAATATTTTCAAGAAGAGCCTTGGGATTTTTTTCACCTTCATGTAATGGGGACAGATAGATTGCATCATTTCTTATGGGAAAAATGGGAAAGTGATGAAGATTTATGGAAAGAAAAATTTGAAAATTTTTATTCCCTTCTTGACTCGCATTTAGAATGGTTTTTTGAAAATGGCGATGATTGTACCTATGTAATGCTTTCAGATCATGGGTTTTGTAAAACTTTACATGAATTTGATTTAAACTGTTGGCTTTCTGAGAATTCGTGGCTTAAACTTGGGGAGAATTCATCTTCTTTTAACCCCGAAATTCTTCCTGAGAGTAAAGCTTTTTCAATTCTTCCAGGAAGAGTTTATCTAAATGTAGAAGGGAGAGAGGAAGGGGGAACTGTTCCAAAGGAAGATTATTTTCATTTGAGGAAATCCTTAAGAGAAGAAATGTTAAAAATAAAAGACCCTTCGGGGAAAGATATTTTTAAGGATATCTATTTCAGGGAGGATATCTATTTTGACGACTTTTCAAAAGATGATTTTTTCCTTTCTGAAAAGAAGGATTTTTTCACACAATATGACCTTGCTCCAGATCTAATTTGTTTTAATAGAGACGGAATAGACCTGAAGGCAAGTTTTGAAAATGATTCAAGAATGTTTTCTCATTCTGACATTACAGGAATGCATACTTTTGACAATGCTTTTCTGTGGGTTTCAGACAAGCAGGCACAAGAGGGTTCAATCCTTGATGTTGCTCCATCGATACTAAACAGATTTTCTATCAAATCTAGGATGGATGGCAGGATAATATTTTGATCAAGGATATAAGGAATTTCGCAATAGTTGCACATGTTGATCATGGGAAGTCAACACTTGCTGATCGTATTTTAGAGATGACGGGCACTGTGGGCTCTAGAGCTATGAGAAATCAATTTTTAGACAAGATGGACATAGAGAGAGAAAGAGGAATAACGATAAAAAGCCAAACTGTAACTGTTTTTCATAATCATGCTGGAGAAGAATTTCAATTAAATCTTATTGACACGCCTGGACATGTTGATTTCACATATGAGGTTTCTAGGGCACTTGCTGCATGTGAGGGAGTTGTTCTTCTTATAGACGCATCCCAAGGCATAGAGGCTCAAACTGTTGCCCATTTTGAATATGCAAAAAAGTTGAACCTGAAAATAATACCTTGCTTAAACAAGTGTGATTTGCCAAATCTTGACATGAATGACGCAATCATTAGTGCTGCTGACTATCTTGATATTGATCCTGATGACATTATGCAAATTAGCGCAAAAAGCGGAAAAGGGGTTGAGGCTCTTCTAGGAGAGGTAATTGAAAAAGTCCCTTCTCCAAAGAGCGATTCAGAGCATTTTAGAGGTTTGGTTTTTGATTCTGAATATGACAGTTACAGAGGCGTTATAGCGCATATAAGGATCATTGATGGATCTATCAACAAGAACGAAAGGTTGAATTTGCTAGGAACAAATACAAATTTAGATGCGTTAGAGATAGGTCATTTCAGAGAGTCAAAAGTTCCTAAAGATAAATTGTCTTCAGGTGAGGTTGGTTACATTGTTACAAATTTAAAAAATATTAGCGAGTGTAGGGTTGGTGATACTATTTCTTTGAGGAAAGATGTAGATGTTGTGACCCCTCTTTCCGGGTACGAGCCTGCAAAACAGATGGTTTTTTCTAGTTTTTACCCTGTTGATGGAAAGGATTTTGAAAAATTAAGAAATAGTGTTGAGAAATTATCTCTAAATGATTCATCGATTACATGGGATGTTGAAAACAGTCCTTCTTTTGGCTTTGGGTTAAGGATGGGATTCTTGGGGCCTCTACACAAAGAAGTAATCCAGGAAAGGATAGAGAGGGAATTTGATTTAGACATCATTTCGACAGCGCCCACTGTTTCTTACAAACTTATGACTGCTGATGGGAATGCACACTACATTAAGAGAATAAAAGACATCCCTTATGACCAAAATATAACTGAATGGATGGAGCCTATAGTAAATGCAACCATTTCTTTTCCAGACAATTACTTGGGCAGAATTATGGAACTAGTCCAAAAGAAAAGAGGCTCTTTTGGCTCTATGGAGAATAATGGATCTAGGATTTTTGCGAAATATGAAATTCCTTTGGCAGAGGTTGTGAATAATTTTTTTTCAAATCTAAAATCCTCTACACAAGGTTATGCAGGTCTAGATTACAAGTTTTCAGGCTTGAGAAGTTCGGATTTGCAAGTCGTTGAAATATATGTTGCAGGAAATTCTGTTGAAGCTCTTGGGGGAATAATTCCAAAAGATCAGGTTTATTCTTTTTCTAGGTCTTTGGTAGACAAGCTTGCAAAAGAAATACCAAGGCATCAATTCAAGGTTCCAGTGCAAGCTTTCTCTGGAGGTAGGGTTGTAGCGGCTAAAACAATACCCCCATACAGGAAAGATGTTATAGCGAAATGTTATGGAGGAGATATTAGCAGAAAGCAAAAACTTCTCAAAAAACAGAAAGAGGGGAAGAAAAGACTCAAGCAAGTTGGAACTGTCGCCATCCCCCAGTCAGCATTGCTTTCGATTTTGGATTTATGAGATCTGGCTTTTTGCTGGTAGATAAGCCAAAAAAATATACTAGTCATGATGTTGTCGCAAAGGTAAGAAGAAAAATTGGTATAAAGAAAATTGGACATTGTGGGACCCTGGACCCTTCGGTGACAGGACTTTTAGTCTTGGCTATAGGAAGAGAGGCAACAAGGCAAAGCTCTTTTGTTACTGGTTTTGACAAGGTTTATTTTGGAAAAGCAAAAATAGGAATCAGGACCCCGAGTCAAGATTTAGAAACAGACCCTATTTTTGAAGGGGATACAAGTAATGTCAAGATTGGGGACTTAGTGAACTGTGCAAAGAAGTTTGAAGGATCTATCTCACAAAGACCTCCAATGTTTTCAGCTGTAAAAAAAAACGGAGTTCCTTTGTACAAGCTTGCAAGAAAAGGGTTAAACATAAAACGAGAAAAAAAAGAAAGATATGTACACTTTTTTAAAATTAAGAATTTTGATTTGCCTTATTTTGACTTTGACGCAAGGGTGTCTAAAGGGACTTACATAAGGACCATAATTCACGATATGGGAAAAACTCTTGGATGCGGTGCAGCATTGTCTGAGTTAAGAAGGGTCCAATGTGGCCGCTTTGATGTAGAAAATTCTCATACGTTAGATTATTTAATTTCTTCAGCAGTTGAAAAAATAGAATCTTTAATCATTCCAGCTGATTGTTAATCTTTGTTTAAGATGTAATATATATATTATGAACTTTTTTAAGCTTTTTCTTTTTCTTTTTGTTTTTAACTCTTGTGCAAAAACAGTTACCGGAGGGCAGGCAAATGTCACTTTGATAGATTTAGAGATGGCTTTTAGGGGTAATGTCAATCCTTACAATTATTTTTATTATTTCGTTTTTATGCTCGAAGAGAATGTTGAAAAGGTGAAAAATCTTGCGTTGACTGGTGAAAATATGCTTGTGTTAAAAAAGAATGATGGTAGTGATTTTGATTGTGCTAATGACGATTGCACAGAAATGCTTGCAAACCTTCCAATAAAAATAACCCACCCAAGCATAAATGAATTTACATCCGTTATTTCTGATATGGATATTTTGTCCTCCACAGTGACATTGGAGGATTCTTTTACAGAGGATATACCTGTTGATTCACTTGTTTACCTCGGGCTTGGAGACAATCTCGCTCCAGCAGCAAGTGTTTTACCTCCAAATAGAGGAGAGTATTGGACAAGGTATCTTTTGTACACCTCAGACATAGATCTAACTGGGAATCAGCCAAAGTTTCTTCATGGGTCTGGAGGAAAAAGGATAGAGGGTACCGAGGAGGTCAATTACATATATCAGCCCCCTCAAGATTTAGATTTTTTAACAGACTGGTATCAATCAGCTGAAATTTTTGGTTTTGATCATTATGAGGCAGAAAATATCTCTTCAAATGCTATCAGGTTCACTTTAAGGCTTGAAGAATGGATTGGAGATGTTGATGATTTTAAATTCCAAATTTTAGTAACCTCTGGAGGAGGGGTGGATTTTATAACAAATGAACTTGGAAATGAAACAGGTTTTAATGTTGACTGGCTCGACCCTTATTTGATAGAGCTTCCTTCCCCCCTTGTGGAAGGTTTTGAATACAGTGAGGACCTGCAGGGTTTAGAGAATTCCTACGATACAACTCAATCTGCTGCGGATTTAATCTGGTGGAGGGTTTACGTTAGATGAAGAATTTTTTTACCGACTGGTTAACTTTTACCTTTATTATCGCTGTTGTTTGGTTTGGTGGACGTGGTATGGGTTATATAGATTTTGAGAAAACTTTCGAAGAGAAAGTTAGGGTTGCCGCAATGGCAGAGATAGAGCCTGAACAGATAGAAATTTTAAAAATTCAAGGAATGAGCCAAGATCCCCCTAAACTAGATGCTTTTGAGCTAAAGGCACCTACTGCACGACTTGGAAGATTGAAAATTAGAAATCTGCACATAAGCATTGAAGAGATGGATTTCAAGGAAGGGAAATTAGGTATTGAAAATTATTCAATTGACAAGCTAGTCCCAAAAAATGCAAAAGATGGGAAGATATCTTTCCAGTTGTTTTGGGAAGATCTTGAGGAAAGTATTTCAAAAATAATAAGAAACTCAATTCCAAAGATCTTCTTGGACAAGAAAATAAGGCTTATCGACATTTCTGGCCAACTGCAATTGGTTATTGGGGATGATCCTGATTCAGAAATGATTCCTTCAGAGCTGATAATTGAAGAAGAGGGTCTTGTAAGGTTCAAAATCTATCCAAGCAACTGGCTTTTGAAGGAGTTTCCTGATGGCTTCAAGAATCAGGTTTTGGCCGAAATGCCTGGATACAAGGGTTTAGATTGGAGATGGAGTCAAGAGTATTCTGAAGAAGCAATAACTTTCTTTGGAAGTATTGCTGATTGAGTTTTAAAGAATAATGAAAATTCAAGATTATGGATCCTGTCCATCAGACAATACTTTAAAAGAATATCTTGATAGCTTTGCATCTAGCTTAAGAAAGTGGAAGCGAAAAAAAATAATTTCAACAAAAATTGACTATGTTGTAAATTTCTCCCATCAAGCTTTTTCATTTTTACTTAACGTGAAGGGGGAATTGGTTAAAAAAGACAAAATCCTTGTGGAAAAAAGTTTGGCTTATTTTTACTGGCCAAATGATTTGATTTTAGATTCTCTTGGCCCAATCGGATTTACAGATGATACCTTCCTTTTGTGTTTCGTTGTTTTTTTAATAAGCAAGACCAAAAAAACAAAGATTTCAATCAACTTAAACTTATGTGAAAAAATTATCAATGAAGCCCCTCTGTACCTAGGAGGAGGTGTTCAAAAACAACTTAAAGAACATGCCTTTGAATGGAGGGCAGAAACACAATAGAATAGTAAGGTTTATGTCTACTACACAAAAAAGAATTGAAGAGATGTTTAAGTCAGCACGTCTGAAAAAAGATTATTTTGGAATTGAAACTTTCAATATGCTAAGAGCTCAAATTAAAAATGCAAGGATTGAGAAGATGGAAGACCTTACCGAAGAGGATGTCTTGAAGGTTGTTAAGAGAGAATGTAAACAGCTAAATGAATCTATGGAGGCCTTTAAGGTAAGTGGTTCTGAAAATGGCTATAAGGAATCTCAAGAAAGATATAAACTCATAGAACCGCTTCTTCCAGAAGAGATTAGTGAAGAGAAAATTATTTCTATTGTTGACGAAGTTCTTTCTTCAGTTGAAGATAAAAGTAATTTTGGACCAATAATGGGGCAGATCATGTCTAGGTTAAAAGGTCAAAATGTAGATGGGAAAAAGGTTAGAGAGGTTCTTCAAAGGAGAATTTAATGAAAAGTTTTTTATTTTTATTTTTGATTTGTTTTTGCTTGGGTTGTTCAAACGCAGAAGAGGAGTCTTTGACTGCAGGTGAGACTTCGTCTAAAAACACAGTTATTCAAGACATTGTTTATTCTGATGAAAAGATTGTTTATTTTTCAAGTAATTGGGAGAATAAAAGTGGCAGTGAGGCCTTTAAAAAACTGATAAAACCCTTGATTGAGAATGGTATTGAGGTTGTCATTGACTTTGTTACAGTTTACGAAAATGATGAAAAAATCCTAGAAGCATCTCTTTGTTTTGAAGATTTTGAAAAAGCAAATTCCTATAGGGCAAATGCTTTAGAGGGCTATGAGGCTTGGAGTTCCGGTGATAGTGAATTAATAAGTCCAGAATCTCTATTAAGTTTTGCATCTGAACCTGACAGAGAAATGCTTAAAGGATGCCTTGACCGTTCTGAAAAGTCTAACAATGCCAAAAAAACAAGAAAGGAAACTGTGGACAAGGTAGTTAATGGTTATGACATAGAGGTTAAAACTTCATATGGGATACTGAGAACAAGGATGTTGCCATTTTTAATGGTCGGGCCTTATGTGTTGGGCTCAAATGTTACTGAAGGTCAGGTTTTAGAGCTTGTTGACACTTTTGAGAACAGCTCTTCTGTAAAAAGGTCAAAGGTTATTGTCGTTGAAGGTGATTGCAAAGGCTGCAGGGTTGAAACTTTTGTAAATAAGATAGCAGGAGCTTTTGGAGTTCAGTATATTGAATGGAGGGTTGATGGAGACCCTGTTGGAGACATGTATCTTGAATCCTTTAGTCCGGAAGTCCTTCCATTGATAATGATTGAGAATGTAAACATCCCAAGGAATGTTGCTGAATTTGTCGAAGAAAGAGGTTCTTTTAGCATACTCTCAGGAAGCCTTTATGAAGGGGTTTATAAGATTGAGGGTCTAGAAAGCATAGAGGGAGGACATTTAGAAGGATCTGCAAGCGCTCCAACATTACATGTTTTTGAAGATTTTGAATGTCCTGGCTGTGCAGCTTTTAACATTAGGGAATATCCTGAACTGAAGAGAAACTTTATCGATAAAGGTTTGATATCTCATTCCTTTCACCATTTTCCGCTTCCAATGCATCAAAATGCTTATGAAGCCGCTATTGCATCTGAATGTGCTTACGATCAAGGTAAATTTTGGGAATACAAAGATAGGTTATTTGCGAATCAGAAAAGTTTAAGTGGCAGTGACTTGGTGAGGTATGCTAGCGAGCTTGGAATGGATTTAGAGGAGTTTAGGTCCTGCAGGAAGGGTAGTGAGGCAAAGGCAAGAGTTAATAAAGACAGAGAGGTAGGAAAGGGATTGTCCCTCCCAGGAACTCCTGCATTTATCTTCCCACCTTACAAGCTTGATACTGGATCTTTAGGCTACTTGCCTTTTTTGATTGAGATTTCTTCGGAGAAAGAATGAAAAAAATTATAAGTAGTTTCTTCTTATTGATTGCTTTAATTTCTGCAAAAGCAGAAGCAACTTTCCCAGAGTCTCCATTTTGGCCCATGGCGATAGGGAACAAGTGGATTTATGAGTTTGAAGGAAATCTCACGAGCTCTATAGTGAATTCTTCATTTGAGATTGAGGTTACTGACCGAGTTATTAAGGATGGCTACACGTACTGGGTTGTTTCCGGTTATCCTGGAAAATTGGGACCTTTCCAAAACACAACACTTAAGGTCAGATACAACTCAAAAGTAAAATCATATTTTTACAGAACCCCTTCAGGGGAAGAATTGCCATTTTTGCCGATGGATCCAGATGGGGCCAGAACATACAGTGTGTCTTCTGGAAACGCAGAAGGCTGGGATCTTTCTAATTCAATGAAGTACCATGTTTGTCAAGGCTGTAAGAATATAGGACTTGATGAGTGGATTTTAAAAGATGGCTTAGGTGTTATAAGTAGAAATTGGTATGAACCCAATGGTACTTGGGGAAATTATGTCTTAAGAGAGGCTTTTATCAATGGAGAACACCTTTATCCTGGATATCAGGAGGGCGGGTTAAACATTGAGGTAAGAGCTAAGCCGGACAGAACTCAGGTAAGGTTCGAAATGATAATAAGGAACTTGTCTGATGAGGTCAAGATGCTTAATTATCCTTCGGCAAAAAAATTCGACTTTATTGTTTATAACAAGAATAAAAGTCATGTTTTGTGGCAATCATCTGCAGGGCAATTTTTCTTAGAGTCCATCCAAAAAGAATCACTTTTCCCAGGCGAGGAAATAAAAATAGAAAGAACATGGAATTATTACAAAAGAGATAGTGTTCTTGTTGAAGCAGGAACTCTATTCGTTGAAGGGGTTTTACCCCTCATAGAAAATGAAATAAAGATAGGGCCTGTTCCCTTTCAGGCCGGTTCAGGATTGGTTGTAGAAGGATCCAACGCAGTTGCTGAAGAGATTCTAGAAAGTCCAGCAGTTGAAATTGTTGTAGATTATTCAAAAAGCTTACTTGATAACATAAATTCTTCTGGTGGAAGAAGCATAAAACAAAAAGTAATAATCAATGCTTTGGAGAGTTTGTTTTTGCAAGGAAAAATGGAAGATCATCTTGTTGGAGTGAGGGTTTTTGGGAGTAGTGATAATCCTGGATGCAATTTAACATCTTTGATACATCCCCTTGAGCCATTCAAGCCTTATAAGGCTTTAATGTCTATGGAGGATTTGATCCCAGCTGGAGAATCTGCTCTTACAAGGTCTCTTAAATCTGCTTATTTGGATTTGAAAAATCACCCAGGTCCAAAATCTATATTTTTAATTACCGATGGTGGTGATTCGTGTAACCAGAATCCAACTGTAATAAAGGAGATTTTAAATAAAAATTCTTCAGATTTCACTTTAGAGGTTTTTGGTTTTAATTTAAATTCAAAACTTCAATCTGCTTATAAGAAATTAACAAAAGATACAGGAGGTTCATTTCACCCCTTCATAACCTTGGTTGAATTAAGCTCTTCCTTAGAGGATCTATCTAATGTGTACTTAAACGGAGGACAGCTCGAGGTAGTTTCAGAAAATGAGTATGGAGAAGGTTTTGTTGTTGTTAATTCGTATGGGTCTATAGTTGCTTCTGGGGTTGTTGGTAAACCGGTTCGAGTTCTAGAAGGAAATTACTCCATTAGAGTCTTGGGCTCAAGAACATTGCATGTTCCAGGCATAGATGTTTCAAAAGGAAGAAGAACAATCATATTCCTCGAAGAAAGAATTAAAGAATTGGATGAGTTAGAAAATATAGACATTAAGGTTTCAGAAATGAATCAGGCGAAAGAAGACGACAAGGATGAAGGGGATGGAAGGAAGGGTGGAAGAAGAGGGATAAGATAGTCTTTTATGCTTGATTTTTTATGGGAAAATAAAGGTTGCGTATTTGTTGTTGCAATTGTTGTCTTCTTTGTTCTTTACGTTGTTGGACGTCCTGGAAACCTTCAAAGCCTTATAACAAAATCAAATGACAATTTAGTCATCACTAGGGTAAAAGTTTTGGACGTGTTCAAGGTTGACCCTCACGATGTTAATTCAACTATCGAAAACATGGGGAAAAAAATATCTGAAATTTCTGGATTAGACAGGAAGGCGGCAGAGGATTTGGTTATAGAGGGTCCTTTAGTTGGAGAGTTTAAAGGTGGCCTTGCTTACGTTGAGGTTGAAGGCTCTCAGGTTGAATGGCTGAAGCCGGGAGACAGGTTGATTGTTTTTTCTTGCTCAGTTTACTCTTATCCTGCCCAAGCAAGAGATTGTTTTGACATACCTGATGGGAATACGCTTTTTATGGATTACCCTCCTAATTTAAGAGGTCTTGTTGACAGGAAAGGAAACTTTAGTGAGGTTGATCTCTCTTCACTTACAAAAGATTCAGATTTCAGTGGAATGATTTTAGTTGCAGATGTTTCATTAAGGGAGGCAGGTTTTTTAGACCCTGACTTTTCAGAAGAATGAAGTTTGGGAAAAAAATTATAGACAACTGGCATCTTGACCCCAGTGCTTCTTTTTTAAACCATGGGTCTTTTGGAGCATGTCCGATACCTGTTTTGAAATCTCAATCAAAATGGAGAGAGAGGATGGAATCTCAGCCATGTCAATTTCTTGCAAGGGATGTTTCTGAGGGACTTGTAGAAGATTCATTGAAAAAAGTGGGTCTTTTCGTTTCTGCAAGAGGAGAAGATATGGCTTTTATTGACAACGCAACAACAGGGGTTAATTCTGTACTCAGGTCAATGAAATTTAATCCTGGAGATGAACTTGTTACAACAAGTCATATCTATGGTGCCGTCAAAGCAACAATGGATTTTGTTGCAACTCAGACAGGCTCGATAGTCAAAGAGGTAAAAATACCTTTCCCTGCTAGAAGTGATGAGGAAATAATCAACCATATTGAAAGCGCATTGAGTTCCAATACAAAACTTTTGCTGATTGACCATATTGCATCCGCTTCTGCGACAATTTTTCCAGTTGAAGAGATTGCGAAGATGGCTCATGACAAAGGGGTAAAGGTTTTAGTTGATGGTGCTCATGCAATTGGGCAAATTGATCTAGACATCCCATCATTGGGCGTTGATTGGTATGTAACCAATGCTCACAAGTGGCTTTATTCACCAAAAGGCTGTGCACTTCTTTGGACCTCTGAAGAACTCCAAAAGGATACGCATCCCACGGTAATTTCATGGGGTTACCATGGAAATGAGGGTTACAGCAGCGAATTCTTATGGCAGGGAACAAGAGATTTTTCACCATGGCTTTCAGTAGGTGCTGCAATTGATTTTTATAAGAGTTTTGGAGAGGATGATGTCAAATCTTACATGCACAGTCTTGCCTGGGACTCTGCTGAGATGCTTGCTGG
>CAYNKD010000011.1:0-19206 GCA_964397735.1 uncultured bacterium
GCCACCTCCTGCTTGCAAAGCAGGCGCTCTACCGAATGAGCTAAGTCCCCTTTACTGATTAATAATGGATTCTAACCAATCTTCGAACCATCTTCTGCCTCTTCCACTTTCAGTTCTTTCCGGATGCCACTGAACACCATTCCAAAGATTATCTCCACTAACAAAAGCTTCGATTAAACCGTCTTCTGAATATCCGGTAGGCAAAAGGCCTTCTCCCAAGGTTTTGATCCCTTGATGATGGTGACTTGTTACATGAAAATTTCCCTTTCTACTATTGACAATATGAACAACATCAGAACCTTCCTTCTTTTTATTGCCCCTATGCTTACTTAAATCAAAATTTCCATTTTCAATGTCTGGCCATAATGTTCCGCCTAAAAATACATTCATAACCTGAAATCCTCGACATACACCCAGAACAGGGATATCCCTTTCGATTGCGAAGTGAAGCAAATCAAATTCCAGCTCATCCCTATTCTTTTTCACTCCCGAAATCCTTTCTTCAGGATTATTGCATGTATAAGCACTTGTTTCAATTCCCAAGTCACCACCACCACTCAAAACAATGAATGGAGCTTCTTCTGCATCTTCTTTTTTTTCTATCCTCCAAGCCTTAAAACCGAATTCCTCAAGCCATTTTGCGTATTTTGGCAAATACTTATCGGCCGAGAGAGTAATTGGGATATCTATCATTTCTTGTCTTTCTTTAAAGGAGTTTTCTTCTGTGAAGAACTGGCCCTATTGTCACTAACATAAAATCCGCTGCCTTTGAAAACAACACCCATCCTTTTTGTAAACTGTTTTTCCCAATTTGAAGAATCACAACTGGCACACCTTTTATCAATTTTCTGATTACCTGAGACCATAAACTCCTCAACATTTCCGCAAGCATTACATTTGAAATTGAAAAGAGGCATTTAGATCAAATCCTTGTCTTCATCCAAAAGGTCAAAACCATAATCCATATATTTCACAATTGCACCCTTTTTGCCCTTCTCATGCTTTTCCTTATTTATCAACTCCTTCATGATTGAAACGAATTTCTTCATTTCCCTTCTTAGCTTCTTTTCCCTTCTCCTCATCTTCAGCACAATTTCAACACCTGCTAAATTCACACCCATATCTCTTGTCAATGTCATTATTGCTCTTATGTCATCAACATCGGAATCACTATACATCCTTGCTCTCCCCTTTCTTTTTGGGACAATCAACCCTTTAACTTCATACTTCCTCAATGTCTGAGGGTGAATGTTGAGCAATTCGGCAACAACGCTTATGGGGTACAGTAAATCATTCATCTAGGTCTTCTAAACCTCTCTTTAACTTTTGGCAAAAGTGAATTCAACTTCTCTACAAGTATTTTAATGTTGTTATTCACTCTTCCAATGGGGTGAGCTCGCAACCTTATCTTTAGATCTCCTCGTCCATTTCCCCTCAACCTAGGAAAACCTTGCCCTCTAACCTTGATAATATCTCCATCCCTTGAAGCATTTGGAATCTTCAAATTAACATTTCTGTTTCCAGGAAGAGACAGGTCTAGATCTATTCCAAGAAAAAGTTCAGGCATATTCAATATTGCATCAACAACTAAATCATCTTCTTCCCTTAAAAAAAGATTGTCATTTTTTACATTAACAGCAACATAGAGATCCCCATTAGATCCCCCCTTGATACCAGCATGTCCCTTTTGGCTGTATCTAATCTTGCTTCCACCCCTTATTCCAGACGGTATTTTTATTGCTATTTTCTCATTATTAGAAACTCTCCCCTGTCCCCTACAAGAAGAACACGGTTCATGAATACGCCCTGAACCCTGACAATTTCCACAAGGGGTCTGAACCCTCATAAAACCCATACTCCTTGTAATGTTCCCAGTTCCTTTACATGTATTACATGTTTTTGGGGTTGTGTTCGGTTTAATCCCCGAACCAGTACATGTTTCACATCTTTTATATTTTTTAATCATTATGTCTTCTTCGATTCCAGATTCAATATCCTCAAAAGACAAATTCTTACTAACAACTATATCTTCACCTCTTCTACCTTGACTTCTTCTCCTGGATTGAGATCTGCCAGAAAAGCCACCACCAAAAAAAGTATCAAATATATCATCTAGGCCAAGATTTGAAAACATGTCTCCAAAATCCTCCATGTTAACTCCCGCTTGTGAGGCTGGTCCACCAGGCTGAAATGCAGCCATTCCATACTTGTCATAAAGATCTTTTTTCTTTGGATCTGAAAGTATCTGATATGCTTGTGATATTTTTTTGAACCTATCTTCAGCTTCAGGATCACCAGGATTTACATCTGGGTGATGTTTCCTAGCAAGGTTCCTGTAAGCCTTTTTTAATTCTTTTTCAGAGGCATTTCTAGAGATTCCCAACCTCTCATAAAGATTATCACTATTTATGCTCATGAATCAGTTTCCCCTTCTTTAAGCTCAACCATCGCTGGCCTTAAAAGCTTCCCATCTATAAGATATCCTTTTCTGAGGATTTTTGAAATAAACTTTCCCTTGCCCTTTACAGCCTGGTGAAAAGATGGATTGAATTTAGTCGAATCAACTTCCTCGACACCTAAACTTTTTAACCTATTTGACAATTCGTCTCTTATCATCACCAATCCTTCGTCATCTTTTGAAAATTCTAGAGCACGTTCTAAAGATTCAACCGAATCAACTAGCGCAACAGCTCCTTCTGTCTTCCCCTTCCTAAAACTTTCACTAACTTGAATGTCCTTTCTTCTTGCAAGGTTTTCTTCTTCTGTTTTAACTGCAATATATTTCTTTTGAGCATCCTTGGCCAAATCGAGAGCCCAAGAAAGAGCCTCATCAGTTTTTGATTTTTTTATCCACTGATTAATTAAAACTTGCGGTTTTTTAAGATTATTCTTCACCTTCTATAACTTCCTCACTGTTTGTGTCATTACCTTCTTCTGCAACATTTCCTTCATTTTCATCAGGGGTAATGCTTTGTCCAAACTCCATCCCTGATTTTTGTAAATCTTCAAGGGCTGTCTTTTTCATTTCAATATCTTCTAAACTTAAAGCTGACTTTGCACTTTTGATAGCCTCTTCAAGCTTCTTAGCCGCCTCTTCAGGAACCTTATCCTTATTTTCTTCAAGAACAGTTTCTGTTTGCCAAATTGCAGAATCTAAATTATTGTGAACTTCTACAGACTCTTTTTTCTTTTTGTCTTCTTCTGCATACTTTTCAGCATCTTCAATTTTTTGTTTCACATCATCCTCCGTAAGGGAAGTTGATCCTGTGATTTGTATTTTTTGAGACTTTCCTGTTTTTTTATCTGTTGCTTCTACATTCAAAAGACCATTTGCATCAATTTTAAAAGAAACCTCAATTTGGGGGGTCCCTCTTCTTGCTGGCAATATTCCTACCAACTTAAACCTTCCAAGTGTTGCATTGTCATTAGCCATCTTCCTTTCCCCTTGAAGGACATGAATTTCAACCTCCGGCTGATTATCAGCAGCTGTTGAAAATACCTCCTTGTGTTCTGTTGGCACGGGAGAGTTTCTTTTAATCATTGTTGTCATAACTCCTCCCAGAGTTTCTATACCCAAGCTTAGAGGAGTAACGTCGATTAAGAGAATTTTTTTATCATCTTCAAATTCTTCTCCACCTAAAACTCCTCCTTGGATTGCTGCTCCAGAAGCAACAACTTCATCAGGATTAACACTTTTTTCAGGAATTTTTCCAAATATCTTTTTACATATATCCTGGACCTTTGGAATTCTCGTTGACCCTCCAACTAAGATGACTTTATCTATTTCAGATGAAGAAACACCAGCATCTTTCATTGCATTTTCACAGGGCTTGACCAACCTCTTCATAACAACATCAGAAATCTTTTCAAATTCTGCTCTTGTTAATGTTGCCTTTAAATGAAGACCTTCATGCAGGTAAGGCAAGTTAATCTGACTTGATGGCACAGAACTTAAGTCTTTTTTAGATTTTTCCGCGGCTTCAAGTACTCTTGCCCAAGCTGTTGTATCTTTTCTTAAGTCAATCTTATGCTCAGTGTAAAACTTGTCTGCTATCCAGTCTGCAACAAGGTCATCAATGTCCGCTCCACCTAGTTTTGTATGACCGTTTGTCGCCTTTACTTCAAATATACCATCCCCTATTTCGAGAATGGTCACGTCAAAAGTTCCACCACCAAAATCAAATACTGCAATGGTTTCATCATTATTCTTGTCTAAGCCATATGCAAGAGCAGCTGCTGTTGGCTCATTGATAATTCTTTCAACATCCAAACCAGCTATTTCTGCAGCTTGCTTTGTTGCCTTTCTTTGAGCATCATTAAAATACGCTGGAACGGTGATCACGGCTTTTTTTACCTCAGAACCAAGATAGCTAGAGGCATCTGTCTTTAATTTCATCAAAACTTTTGCTGAAATGTCCTGTGGTGTTAAATCTTTTCCATTCACAGTAAACTTCTTTGACGTCCCTATGCTCCTTTTTGCATTTGCAAATGTTCGATCTGGAGCTATAGTCATTGCAGCAACTGCCTGATCTCCAACTAAAATCTCTCCATCTTCCTGAAAAGAAACAACAGAAGGAGTTACCCTTGCACCCTCTGCATTTGGGATAATTTCAGATCTCCCATTTGAAAATACGGACATACAAGAATTTGTTGTCCCTAAATCTATACCTATAATTTTTGTCATTTTTTTCCTCCTGATTTTGTAAACCTATTTAAACTAAACAATGCAATTATACTTAATTAGTCTATATTTGTCAATTTAATTTAGTCTATGTGTATAAATAGAATTTAGTCTATGTGTATAAACATAGTGAATAAGAAGATTTTTTTTTACTTTTTATTAAAATTGAAACATGAGAAAAATATCAGTCTTCATCTTTATGCTTTTCCTAGTCTTTCTTTCCTTCCTTTCGGACTCAAAGAATATTGAAAAAGAATATATAAAATATGATGAAAAAAATATACACTCTGAACCATTTTCGGTCAGAATTGAAATTAAAAATGACATTGACTTGAAGGTAATTAAAGATCGTCAAAAAATATTTGATGGAATTGTTGAAGAAAGAAAAGAAATAGAATTCAAAATCAAAGAATTCATCATCCTGAGGACAAATGATTTTGATGAAATTGATATTTACTGGCTAGATGCAAACAGAAATTGGAAAAATATAGAAACTCCAGAGTATCCTTTTCAGTTAACTCTTACACGCAGTGGAGGTAAAATTATTTCGTTTATAGATAAAGGGAGAGTTTCAGAATGAAAAAAACATTATTGTTAATACTATTATGCATTAACTGCTCAATGCTCAAAGGGGTAGATGTAACTGAGATAAATTTTCCACAGGCAAGAAACCTTGAATTAGATTGGCTTTCAAGTGTCTTTGGAGTGAAGGTTGGAGATGAATTTTCAACAGCTGCAATAGAGCAAGGCCTTGAAAGGCTTTATTCTTCTGGATTCTTTGTTGAAGTCCCTACTGCAGAGACTGTTGTAAATGAAGAAAATATCACCATTAACATCAACTTTAATGAATTTCCTATACTTGAATCAATAGTATTAAAAGGGATAAATTGGCTCGATCCACTAGAAATACTGAATGCAATTACGGTAAAAGAAGGGTTTATTCTCAATAAAAATCAACTTATAGAGAGCTACACGATAATAAAATCAAAGTATGCAGAAGAAGGGTACCCCTGGATATTCAATGAATCAGAAACCCTTAACTGGGAAAATAACTCTTTGACTATAAGTTTTATAGAGCCAATCTTTAATGATGTAATTTTTGAAGGGCTTATCGAGACAAACGAAGATGCCTTGAAAAGATTTTTATGGATGAAAAAAGGAGATGCCATAACATATGAAGCAATTCAACTAGAGATAAAAGACCTTTATGCAACAAAGCTTTTTTCATCAATCCCTGAAGTGAGAATAAACCCACCTGACAATGATGACAAATTGCCATACTTTGATATTGTTTACTCTCTGGATGAAGCAGAAAGAACTGGAAACTTATTATTTGGAGCATTCTATGGAGACCAATCGGGCCTAGGCGGTTATATCAGTTATAGAGAAGATAATTTCAGAGGAAATGCTGTCAGCTTAGGAACAATGGTTTCATATGGAGAAAGAGGAAGTTCTTATGATGTTTCTTACTCAGATGACAGTTATAAAGATACAAGGCTGTCCTTAAGTTCAAGGGTTTTTGATACAGATAGATCGATAATCTTTTATGAAGAAGACACTGATCCGAGTTACAACTTCGCAAGCAAAGGTGGGGAAGTTTCATTTGGAAAGAGACTTGACAGGATGAGAAGGTTGAATTTCCGACTCCATTCAAGTGAAAATGATTACCAATTAGATTCAGGAGATGACATCTGCGTTTCAAACAATGTTTCTGGACCTGACTGTGATGACCTTCTTGCAGAAAAAGGCGTTCTTGCAGGTGATTTAAACAGTCTTACTTTAGGCTATACAAAAGATACAAGATTCAATCCTTTTGACCCAACTGAAGATTCAATGTACTGGGACATGTCTTTCGAATACGGCTTTGCTTCTGATGATTTTTCATATACGAAATATTCTTACGACATAAGGAAATACAAACAATTAAAGAATCCTCAATTCTTGTTAGCAGGAAGATATAAGGTTGGGGTCATAGAAGGGGACTCTCCATCAACAAGACGTTTTTGGACTGGAGGAACCTCTTCTGTAAGGGGATATGATCTTGGAGAAAGCAAAGGCAACTATCAGTCTCTACTCAATTTAGAGCTTAGATGGCATCCGGAAGACACTCCCTGGTCGGCAGTTTTATTTGCAGACCATGGATCATCATCAAATGATTCAGAAAGCCTTTCTTTTGAAAATGCTTTAACAAGTTATGGCCTTGGGGTAAGGTTCAGCATTGGTTTTTTCGGAATTGCACCAGTTAGATTTGACTTGGCTTTCTCCCCTGATTTGGATGATACAAAATTTCACTTTTCTGTAGGACATATGTTTTAATGGCCTGGAGTTTAAAGCAGCTTGGAGAAATTTCCAACGGAAAAATTATAGGGGATGAGACTTCCATAATCTTTGGCTTGTGTTCTTCTGAAAAACCTATAAAAAACTTTCTTGCATTTTCATTAACTGAAAAAATATCAAAAAAACTTCAGGAACATGATTGTTACATAATTTCAAAAAACAAACCCCATAAAGGAATACAACACCCAGATCCAAAAACACTCTTTGCAAAAATAATGAAAAAAATTGAACCCAAATTTGAAAATTCAAACAATCTGATAGATAAAAAATCACACATCAGCAAATCAGCAAAAATAGGCAAAAATACAACAATTGGACCTTTTGTTTTCATTGGTGAAAATACAACAATTGGAAGAGACGTTGAGATTCATGCTTTTTCTTTTGTCGGAAACAATTCAAAAATCGAAAGAGGCTCTTGCTTAATGCCACATTCGATAATTATGGACAATTGTGAAATAGGTGAAAAAACCCTGATAGGACCTGGAAGTGTTATAGGTAATGCAGGCTTCAATATACATGAAAATGAAAATGAACTCTTTCGAATGCCTCACATAGGTGGGGTTAATGTTGGAAAAAATGTAACAGTTGGAGCATTGAATACAGTTGATTCAGGATTAATAGATTCAACAGAGGTGAAAAATAATGTTAAAACTGATTCTCAGGTTCATATAGCTCATAATGTTGAGCTTGGAGAAAACTCTTTGATAGCTGCCAAAAGCGGAATAGCTGGAAGTTCAAAAATTGGAAAAAACTTCAAAGCAGGAGGCAGGGTTGGAGTCTCAGATCATACCAATATAGGAAAAAATGTCACTGCTGGAGTTGGAAGCATGATAATTTCAGATATAAAAGACGATGAAACAGTCCTTGGGTACCCTGCAAGAAATAAAAAAATAACACTTGCAATATGGGCAAGTCTTAAAAAAATTCCGAAATGGCTTAGGGAGAGAAGGTGATTCACCCAAAAGCGACAATACATAAGAGCTCAGTAATTAGCGAAAATGTATCTATAGGCCCTGGTTCCGTCATAGGTAAAGATGTTGAAATAAAAGAAGGCTCAGTCGTTGAAGACAATGTGAGGCTAGATGGACATGTGAAAATAGGAAAAAATGTACATTTACACAGAGGAGTGACCATTAGCGGGCCACAACATATATCTTTTAAAGATTTTCAACATTCAACAACCATCTCAAATAATTCAATACTCCGAGAATTTGTAACAGTTCACGGATCAACAAGTGAAAACCCTACAACTATAGGGGAAAATTGCTATCTCATGGCTTTTTCGCATGTCGGACACGACTGCAATCTTCAAAACAATGTCATCCTCACAAATTTTGTCCAATTAGGAGGACATGTCAACATTGGGGAAAGAGCTGTTGTTGGTGGTGGAACAATGGTCCATCAAAGAATGGAGATTGGAACGAGAGCAATGGTTGCAGCAATGATTCCTGTTTTGAAGTCTATTCCACCCTACTCTATGGTTGCGGGAACAGAAACAGGTGTCAAAATCGTCAGCATAAACAGGAGAGGGATGTCTGATGATTTAAACTTAAGAAAAAATGCTGTTCAAGCAATAAAACTTCTTAAAACTGAAAATGACAAAAAAATATTGATTGATGAGCTTGACAGACTAAAGAACCAAGAAGCACTCGTTTTGAAAAAATTTATAAATTCAAATACAAAATATTACAAGTGGGATTGATGAAATTTGTCCTTGCTGGAATCGGGAAAATGGGAAAATTGCATTATGAGCATCTCCTGCAAAGAGAAGATGTTGAATTAAGAGCTGTAATAGATCCTGATGAAAAATCCTTATCGTCAATAGATGGAAAAATTAAAAAATACAAAAATTTTAAAGAAATTGATGAAGAGTTTGATGCTGCAATAGTTGCAACACCGACAAAAAACCATGAAGAAATAACAAATTATTTTTTAGAAAAAAATATTAATGTCTTGGTTGAAAAGCCAATATCAAACAATATCCAATCAGCAGAAGAGATGGTAAAAACAGCAAAAAAAATGAATAAGGTTTTAATGATTGGATATATAGAGAGACACAACCCCATGATAAAAACTCTCTTGAATGAAGTTGAAAATGAAAAGATTGAATCAATTTACACATCAAGATGGGCACCAAGGCCTAAAAGAATTATGTATGAGGGTGTCGTGTTGGACTCCATGATTCATGATATCGACATTATCCTTCAATTCATTGGAGAGAAAGTCTCGATTGAAGATGCCTATGGAAATTTAGGAGATGATGAATATCCTGACAATGCTAAAGTTGTTTTGAAAAATAAAAAAAACATGTATGCACATCTTTTTTCTGGGTGGGAAACAAAGGGAAGGCACAGAACGTTGCTGCTTTCAACAAAAGAAAATATATATTTAGGGGACTATATAAAACAAACTTTAATAAAGATAAATAAAAAAGAAAATATAAAAAATGAACTCAAAATCATAAAAAATAAGACAGACGCAATTGATGCACAGATAACAAAATTTAAAGAAAATATAATTCAAAAAAATTCTTATCAAGAAAGCTTGAAATCTTTAGAAATAGTTTTAGATTCAACAAAAAAAATTATAGAAAAAAATAAGAATGAGTAATACAGCTGCTCTTGTAATAACCTACAATGCTCCAGAAAAAATCCTTAAATCACTGTTAAAAAGTATAAAAAACCAAAAAGAGATTAAAAGGATTCTTATTGTCGATAACAACAGTACAAAAAGAAAGGGATTGGACTATCTTGAAAATCAAAAAATTGAAATAAAAAAAATGAAAAAAAATAAAGGTTTTTCAGCTGCCGTCAACAAGGGCATGGAAATATTATCAAATATGAACCATGTTTTGATTTTGAATTTTGATATCATATTGAAAAAAAATTCTGTAAAAGAAATGCTGTCAATTCTTGACTCCAAATCAAAGATCGCTGCAATAGCTCCAAAAATGTACCTATATGACTATCCAGAACATTTTGACTCCGTAGGAACAATCATTCACCCAGGGCTAATAGCAGCAAACAGAGGCATTGGCCAACCAGACATAGGCCAATTTGACAAACCTGAACCAGTTTTTGGATCATGTTTTGGGTGTACTTTAATCTCCACACAAGCATTTAAAGATGTTGGGAATCTCTGGGAAGAGTTTTTTCTTTACTATGAAGATGTTGATTGGTGCTGGAGAGCAAGGTTGAAAGGATGGATTTTCATGACAGCACCATCAGCAAAAATCATTCACCATCACTCATTTTTACTGAAAGAAGAGCCTTCTTCCTTCAAGTATCATTACATACAAAGCAACCTACTGCTTTCTATCGTTAGACTTTTAGAGCCAATGAAAGTGCTAAAAGAGCTTGTAAAAAGAACCAAGCAATTGGTCAATAGGGCCAGGGTAGAGAAAGGAATGAGGAAGGTAACTCTTTATTTGTTTTTTAGATTTTTAAAATTACTTATTCCAGCATTGATTTCAAGATTCAATATACAAAAAAAAAGAGTTGTAAGAGATTCTGTTTTGTTTAGTTTTTCAGAAGGTCATTCAGGTTGCTTTTCAGATACAGAATATAAGCCTCTTGACAGTGCCCTTCCAGAGAGTCTTGCACTTTATCAAAAATGGACATTAACATTATCAGAAAAAGACAAAAGGAGAGCATATGAATCATCAAGATGATTTCAAAGAACTCCTAGAGAAAGAAGCTAAATTTTGGGCTCATTTTAATGAAGATGCACTTCGAAAAGGAATCCCCCATTGGCTTGATCTTCAAAATGCAATACCCATAAAAAGAAGACCTTACAACCCTTTTAATGATTCCAGGATTGAAAAAATAATAAGAGGAGATATCAAAACAGAATTTTTAGAATCTGCAGGAAGCACAAGAAGTAAAGAAAACAAAGGAAAAAGAGCTCTTGACTTTGGTTGTGGAATGGGCTGGCTTTCTCTTGAACTTTCAAGGAAAGGCTTTAAAGTAGATGGATTTGATCTTGCAAAAAGAAGTATAGATATTGCAAAAAAATATTCACAAAAAATGGGTCAAGAAATAAACTACCAAGTTGCAGATTTAAACAATTACGAATTTAAAGAAAATTTTTATGATGTTATTGCAATATGGGATGTACTTCATCACCTTGTGGAACCTGAAACTGTTTTGTTGAGATTAAAAAATTCACTTAAACCTGGTGGAAAGATTTTAATTCTTGACCACTTAGGCTTTGATGAAAAAAACGAAAAGACTGTAAAGATGCTAATGAATACCCTTCCGGCAAAACTTTCCCACATAATATATCGAATTAAAAGAAAACTTAAAATTGAAAATACAAAAATACAAACTCAAATCATTGAGGATGCCCCTTTTGAACACTGTTCGGAAAACAAGATTCTTCCAGCTATTAAAAAAATATTAAAAAATTCAAAAATAAAAGAAAGGCTCCCCGTTGCAATACATTTAGCACACCATCATGAAGTCCCTGATTTTTTAACGAAAATTGTATGGAGGTTTGTCAAAAAAATTGACAATAAAATGTTAGAAAATGGTGCAAAAGGGGAATATGTTTCAGTGATATGGACCAAAGATATAAAATAGTCTTAAGACTATTTCAAAAAGGAGGTTCAAAACCATGAACATTTACTTACTTTTAGCAAGCCTAATTCCAAACATTACTGTTGACCTTGTGCAGGAGGAAAAACAGATTTTTACCAGCTACAGGCCTCAAAGATTCGAATTAAGCGACTCCCCTTCAGAAAATCTTTTAGCAGAGCCAACATACACCTTTAATCCAATGTATGCAACATTGAGATTAGGCCAAGATCCGAGAAATGCCCCTGCAACAATAAAGTCTTGTTTAGAAAATCCAAATTTTTCAGAGATCAAAGAACTATTAAATTCAAATATTGAAGAAATAGAAAAAGAGAAAGAAAAAGAGGATAAGGAATTTGAAAAGAAATCAAAATCAGATGAAAAGAAATCAAAATCAGATGAAAAGAAATCAAAATCAGATGAAAAGAAACCATTGAAAGCTGACCTTGAAAAAATCAAAAAAATAAAAGATGAAGGAGGGGAAAAAGAAGAGCCAAAGAAAGAAGAGCCAAAGAAAGAAGAGCCAAAGAAAGAAGAGCCAAAGAATTCTGAAAGATCGAACTTAATTCAAGATTTGATAGATTGCAGGAATGAGAATCAAAATCCTGAAGAAGACAATAGCATAACAATTGTTCTTGACTCAGAGGCCTTCCATTCTCAAGATTCTGATGCCATCAAAAACATGTGTTTAGAAAAAATAGAACTTTCCCTACTGGATAAAGAGGTGACAATGGGGACTATTCGAGAATTAAACAAAAGCCTAGATTCAGAAGAAGATGAAGAAAAAATAGAAGAAATTAGAAAAATTATCAATTGCAGAAATGAAAATGCAACAGATTTCAACGATGAGTGGTTTAATGAGTTTGAATCAAGGATTTATATTGATTCGAACAATGATAATGACCTTACAAATGATGGCGATGGCTCATGGGTTTCTAAAACCTCTAGAACCTTTAATACAGAAGCTAACATCAGCCTTAAGTACCGAGAGTCAGATGAAATTTTTTCCTATAAAGTGAAATGTTATAAGCTCAACACTACAGTCAAAGGAAAAGATTCGGTTTTATGTTATCGCTGGAACAACAAGTCAGGAATAATAATCCTAGATAATGAAGAATACAAAATAGCCCTAGCTGATGACAATACAGATGGTCTTTTTGCGGATTTAAATAACATCTCATTCGCAATAGACAGGAATCAAGATGGAAAGCTGGATGGATCTACATCATCAGCCGAAGGATACAAAGGAAGTCAACTGTTTGAATTTGGAGGGATTTCCTGGGCTATAGATTCGATAAGTGAAAATGGGTCAGAAATGATTTTAAAAGAATCTGAAAAAGAAGCGCCTAACAAGCCTTACCTGACACCTGGAAACAAATCGCCAGATTTTTCATTTGTTTCTCATAGTGGTAAAAAAATATCGCTCGAAAAGCTTAAAGGCAAAGTTGTTCTTGTTGATTTTTGGGCAACTTGGTGCGGTCCTTGCATAAGAATGGCTCCAGAAATCCAACAACTCTACGATGAACTAGAAGGGCCAAACTTTGCAATGCTTGGAATCAGCCTTGATTCAGATGAAGAAAAATTAAATAAATACCTTGAAGATAATCCTGAAATGAGATGGGAAGAACATTTTGATGGGAAGGGTTGGGATAATGAAATATCTGAACTTTTCAGAGTTAATAGCATCCCCACAATGTATTTAATTGACCAAAATGGAATGATAGTAAAGCAAAAAGCTTACCCTAGCCTGTCAATTAAAGATGATGTGGAAAAGCTTTTAAGGGAATATAAAAAAAACAAGAAGCGTAAAAATGGTTTCTTGTTTTAGAATCGACTTTCATGCCAAACAACTTTAGAAAAGGAGACCTTGTAAAGCTTGAGTCTGGCGATCAAGGAACTATAGAAAATTGGAGAGTCCATTTAAATGGAGCAAAATGGTTTTTTTATTACACCATAACAAACTCTTCCGGAAGCACTGAAGTCAGAGAAGACCTTATAAGTCTCCCACCTGAATTACTTGAAGAAAGACTAAGAGAAGAAGAAGAAAAGAAAAAAGAAAAGTTCAGAACTGAAAAATACAATGCAAGTGTAGTTAGCATTAAGCGAACACATGATGATCTAGCTGTTTTCAGGGTTCAACCTGATGGAGATAAAGCAACTTATGAACCTGGACAATATACAACTCTCGGTCTTTATGGCTTTGAAGGAAGGCTTGAAGGAACACAAAAAGAAGAACCTAAACCAGAATTTGACACATTTGTCCAAAGAGCATATTCGATATCTCACAGAATTCTTGATGATGAAACCGAAGAATTGGTTGAAGCTGGAAATGATGATTTTTTTGAATTTTATATAGTGTTAGTTAGAGATAATGGTGAAGGAAACCCTGCCCCTGGACTAACTCCAAGGCTTTTTGAAATGAAAGAAGGCAGCCGAATACACATAGGGAAAAAGGCAGTGGGCCATTACACACTGCATCATGTAAACGATTCTACAAAAACAATTGTTCTTGGTGGGACGGGCACAGGAGAGGCTCCTCATATGGCAATGATTGCAAAATTGCTTTCAAATGATTACAAAGGTGACATAGTCTGTTTGGAAGTTTGTAGATCTAGTGCAGATTTTGGATATATTGAAACTCATAAAAAACTTATGGCTGAGTATCCAAATTATAAATATATCGGTCTTGCAACAAGAGATCCGGAAGTTAAAGAAAAGGTTTATATTCAAGATTACATATCCAAGGGAATGCTTGATGATTTACTTGGGTACAAACCTACTCCCGAATCTTCACAATGGTACTTTTGTGGAAATCCAAAAATGCTTGGAGTTCCAGTCAAAGATAAAGAAACAGGTGAAGAAAGCTACCCAAAACCTCTAGGGGTAATCGAGGTCCTCGAAGGAATGGGTCACAGATCTGACAGAGGTGTTAAAAATCCTGGAAATATCCATTACGAAGAGTATTGGTGATTTAGGTTAAAATGAACTGAGGAGGCAAAAATGAAAAAAAACTTTATTACACTATCCTTAATCCTTGCTATATTTTCATCATCTCAAGCTCTTAATGCTAATGGTTTAAGTTTTGCTACTTCAACTGGAGATGAAACTGCTACAGTTTTATTCTTGAATTTTTCAATATCTGAAAATACTACTTTAAATTTTTCAAACCTTGATGACAGTTTTCACTCACATGAGTACAAAAACACAGTTTTTGATTTTACCTATATGTATTCTGAATCTTTAGGGTTGAAATTTGGAAGCTGGGCCCCTGACCTAGACGGAACACAAGAAGATGCAATAACAATTGGAACTACCTGGAATTCGGGCAACCTTTTCCTGGGCCTTGATTATTACACTGGAGACAATATTGATGGCACCTCTTTCACAGCACAATACATAGCTCCAGTATCCGAACAAAGCTCAATGTGGTTCTGGTATGGGCAGGGTTGGGAAGACGGAACTGCGACTGGAAACATGATTGTTCCCGACACAACAATGATTGGATGGGACTACATGTATTCGGACTCAACGACAATTTCTTTCGTTTGGAGGAGTATCGATTTCAATCTTGGAAGCAATGACTCAACGAGCTCTCCCTGGATTGGATTTAACTTCTCCTTCTAAACAATTGTTCCAGATTGAATAAAACACTTAAGATAAATTGCGATATTGGTGAGTGCTTAAGCTCAAACCCTGATGAAGATTTAATGCCATTAGTTGATATCGCAAATATTGCTTGTGGTGGACATGCAGGAAATGATTCAAGCATTAAAAAAACAATCAAACTTGCAGTAAGGAATAAAGTAAGCATTGGAGCACATCCTAGCTATCTTGATAAAAAAAATTTTGGACGAATCAGTCACGATCTTGATGAAAAAAAACTTTTTGATGATATTTATAGCCAAATAAAAAACTTTAAAAAACTATGCTTGCAAAATAATGCTGATTTTAAGTATATCAAGCCTCATGGAGCACTTTATCATGACATGATGCATAAAAAAAATGTACTAAAAACAATTGTAAAAGTTATAAAAAAAACAAATATGAATCTTAAATTAATTGTTCAAGCTGGAATAAAAGATAATAAATTTGAAAAATTTTCAAAAAAGGAGAATATCAAATTCCTCTATGAGGTTTTTGCTGATAGAGCCTATGACGGAATGAAGATGATTCCAAGAAACAAACCAGGAGCAGTTTTTGACAATGTAAAAAAAATCATTCAACAATATGAAAAATTCAATCAAGTTAAAAAAATAAAAATCAATACAATTTGCTTTCATGGAGACAATTTAAATTCAGTAAATGCATTAAAGAAAATAAAAAATGTATAAAGTCGTAGCTGCAGGAGAAAATTCAATTCTCATTTATTTCGGAAAAAATATAAATTCCACTCTTCCTGGAAAAATAAAAAATATTTCTGAAATCTTGAAAAAAAAATTTCCGGAATTTGTTATTGAAACAATACCTTCTTATACAACATTACATATAACATACAGTTTAGATTCATATGAGGAAAAATATGATGAGCTTCTCAAAACAATAAAAGAAATACCAGAAAATAAAGTATTTTTTAAATCCAAACTAATCAACATCCCTGTATATTACGGTTTTGAAGTTGGATTAGATCTTGAAAAGATCCTTAAAGAAAAAAAAATGACTTTAAATGAATTTATAAAAATACATTCATCTAAAGAATACCTTGTATATGCAATTGGCTTCAGTCCTTGTTTCGCATTCTTGGGAAAAATTGACAAAAAAATAGAAAGACCAAGGCTAAAAACTCCAAGAATTGAAATTTCAGCTGGAAGTGTTGGTATTGCAGAAAAACAAACAGCTGTATATCCAACAAATTCTTCAGGTGGTTGGAACATTATTGGAAAAACTTTTTTAGATATTTCTTTAAATAATCCTAAAAATATCGAAAAGTTCAACATAGGCGATCGTGTTAAATTCAAACCTATAGATAAAAAAAACTTTATCAAAAATGGTGGGAAATTATGAGCTTTAAAATAATAAACCCTGGCTTCTCTTCGAGTGTTCAAGATTATGGACGAATTGGCTATAAGGAATATGGAATAAACCAATCCGGACCAATGGATGAAATAGCATACTGTGAAGCTAATCGTCTTTTAGAAAATGACTTTAAAGATGCTGTAATTGAAACAGCTTTTGGAGGACTTGAAATAGAGGTGAAAATTAATACCTTTATTTCTGTGACTGGTGCAGATTTAGGTTTTGAAATAAACAACAAAAAAATGCCTATATGGAAAAACATCCAAGTCTTTAAAGGTGACACCTTGAGATGGACAAAACCTGTTAAAGGAGTTTATTCTTATTTGGCTGTCAAAGGAGGATTTCAAACGAATATCTTATTTGGCTCGAGGTCAACAAATACACGTGAAAGTATTGGAGAAGCCCTAAGAAAAAATGATATATTAAAATCTAAACCTTGCAAATTCCTGACATCCCAATCCTCTAAAAGCATACCTGAATACGATAAAAAATCATTAAGGATAATCCCAACTTATCAATTTGAAAAATTTACAAGTCATCAAAAAAAAATGTTCTTTGAACAAGTTTACACGATAACAAACCTAAGCAACAGGGCTGGATATCGTCTAGAAGGAAAACCAATAGTCTTGAAAGATTCTGGAATGATATCTGAAGGAATGAGCTGTGGAAGTGTTCAGGTGTCAAATAACGGCCTTCCAATAATCTTAATGAAGGATGCACCTACAATAGGTGGCTATCCGAAAATTGGTACAATTTTCTCATTGGACCTATCCTTCTTAGCTCAAAAAAAACCAAACCAAAAAATACATTTTGAATTAATGGATATTGAAAAAGCTCAGTCAAAAAGAGTTATATTCAATAAATATTTTGGAATCTCCCTATGAAATCATTGAATAAAAATCATTTTCAGAAATAATTTTTACTCCTAATTTTCTTGCTTTTTCCTCTTTCGCCCCACCCCCAGAGCCTTTTATTAAATAATTTATCTTTAAAGAAATTGCTGAAGAAAAATTTCCGCCTTCGCCCTCAATCATTTTCCGTATTTCATTTCTAGATTTAGTTAGTTTCCCGGTAACAACAATATTCAGCCCAAAAAGAGCCCCGTCTGAAGACACTTCAGATAGAGAAAAACCACATCTTTTCATCTTTAACAATTCGTTTAAAAAAGATGAATCTGAAAAACTCTTCTCGATATTTTTTGCAGTTTGAAGCCCTATGCCTTTTATTTCTAAAAGATTTGAAATATCTACATTGAATAATTTTTCTATAGAATGATCAAAATTTCTCAAAAGAAGCTTAGATACCTCAGAACCAACAAGAGGAATCCCTAGGGAAGTTAAAATCTTGGAACAATTAGAATTTTTTACAGAATCTTTTATTCCTTTTAATGTATTTTCAACTGAAAGATCTCCCCAGTTATCGAGATTTTTCCATTCTTCTTCATATTTTTCCAGTGAAAAAAAATCTGAAAAACTATTTACCCATTTTTTTTCAATCAATAACTTGATTGTTTTTTCAGAAACCCCTTCCATGTCCAATCCCGACTTGCTAACAAAATATTTAAACTTTTCATAATTTATCAAATCTTCATTTGGATTTTCACAATAAAGAAAAACTCCATTTTTGTCAATTTTTGTATCTGAGCCATTCCAAACTCTTGGATGCTTGAATTTCCTATTTCCAGAATCAACAACTTTTGCAACTATCTGAGGAATAACATCTCCAGCTCTCTGAACCTCAACAGTGTCTCCTGGAGCTAGGTTTAAAGACTTAAAAAGTGAATAGTTATGTAACGAAGCATTTCCAACGTTAACGCCTCCTAAGTCTATTGATTTTAATTTTGCGACAGGTGTAAGTATTCCAGTTCTTCCAAGCTGCCACTCAATATTTTTAATTTCTGTTAATGTTTTATTGGCTGGAAACTTTAAAGCCAAAGCCCATCGAGGATGATGGGAAGTGCTTCCTAAAATATTTCTATATTTTTTTTCATTGACCTTGACAACAACCCCATCACAATCAACATCTATATCACTTCTCATTTTTAATATTTTTTTGTAATATTCTTCAATTTGATCTTTTGAGCCTAAGACTCTATTTGAATCAACATAAAAACCCAATTCTTTCAAAACGTCCATAGACTCTGAATGAGTGTTTAACGCCCTGTCGTCAAAAATTGGAATGTCATAAAAAAATGCAAAAAGAGGTGTTTTTTCTGTCTGTGATGGATCCTTTGTTCTTAAAGCGCCAGCAACAGTATTTCTTGGATTAGATCTAGTTTTTTTTCCAAGTTTAGATCTTTTTTTATTCATCTTTAGAAAAAAAGAATTCTTGATAACTATCTCCCCCCTTACTAAAACTGATTTTTTAGTTTCTATTTTCAAAGGAATATTCTTTATCGTTTTTACATTTGCTGTAATGTCTTCTCCAATTAATCCATTTCCCCTGGAAAGAGCTCTTTTTAAGAGCCCCCCTTCATAACTTAAAGAAAACCCTACGCCATCAAGCTTTAGCTCCCCTACCAAAGTGAACTTATCCCTTACGCCTCTTTCGACTCTCTCAACAAACTTCTCAAGCCCTTCCAGCTCTTTGCTGTTATTTAAA
>CAYNKD010000012.1:0-18915 GCA_964397735.1 uncultured bacterium
TTCATTTCCTTGAAACCAATACATTTTGTAATTAATATTGCTGAAAATAACATAAATTCACCTATCTACAAGGAAGTGGGTTCCTCCTTGAAAGAAAGATGGAATCGCATAACTTTTGACTATGCGTGCCTTGAACTGGAACACGACTTGCAAGAGCTAGATGATGATGAAAAAGAGATTTTTTTAAAAGAATATAACCTAAAGAATCCAATTTCAAATATCCTTTTAAAAAAAATATTCCTTATCAACGGCAGACATTTTTTTTATACAGCAGGCCCTACTGAAGTTAGGGCTTGGGACATACCAATCAATTCAACAATCCAAGAGGCGGCTGGAGCAATCCATAAAGATTTAGCAAACAACTTCATCAAAGGTGACGTATGGCCATCTGACAAAGTAGTGGAACTGCAAGGGGAATCAAATGCAAAAAAAGAAGGTTTTTGGACCCTACAAGGAAAAAGTTATATTGTAAAAAATGGGGATTTGATACTTATCAGACACTCAGGCTAATTACCCATATCCCAAGTCGACTGACTTTCTCCTCCATTTTTCCTGGCAAGAATAAAAAGATAGTCAGAAAGCCTATTTAGATACTTGCCTATTACCGGGTTTGGACTCTCACTATCTGCAAGTTCCCAAAAAGACCTTTCAGCCCTCCTAACAATACAACGTGCTAAATGTAATGCTGCAGCTGGAGGCATTCCTCCAGGAATAATAAAATTTTCAAGTGGCTTTAAATCTCTGCTTTCCTCTTCTATATTTTTTTCCAAGATACCTAACTGTTTTTCTGAAAAAATAAATTTTTTATTTTTAGATTCTGGGAAACACAAATCACCACCTATATCAAAAAGGTCATTTTGTACAATTCCCAAATATTTTTTAGGAGATGCTCCAAGGCTCAAAGAGAGCCCTATAGCAGAATTAGCCTCATCAATTTCTCCATATGCTTGAACTCTTGGATTGTGTTTTTTCACCCTTTCCCCGTTACCCAGACCGGTTTCCCCACTGTCTCCTGTCTTTGTCACAATTTTAGAAATTCTTGCCATATCCTACCTCCTTAAAATAGCTCTTAAAAAGAAAGATAGATTTGCTGGTCTCTCAGCAAGCCTTCTCATAAAATAAGGGTACCAGCTGTCTCCAAATGGAACATATACCCTTAAACGCCATCCTTCTTTTAAAATTTTATTCTGTAAAGGAGTATTTACACCATAAAGCATTTGAAATTCAAACTTTCTTTTTGGGATTTTCCTTTTTTCAACAATGTCTAAAATATTTTCCGTTACATAAGGGTCGTGCGTAGCAAATTCTGGATAGCCTCCAAAATCTAAACCCTGCGTTAGGAAAAGATTGGCCAGGTTCATATAGGATTTATTTATTTCTTCTCTAGACTCAAAGGCAACTTCTGAATTTTCGTTATAAGCACCCTTGCATATCCTTGCCCTTAAACCCCCTTTCAAAAGAGTCTTTAGGTCATCTTGCGTCCTTCTTAAATAAGCCTGAAGACAAATACCTAAATTTAAATCTTTTTTCACTTCTTCAAAAACACCCAAGGTATCATCAACAGTTTCACTGTCTTCCATGTCTACAGTAATTTTTACACCATCTTTTAATCCCTGTTTGTAAATGTTAATCAAATTTTTTTTGAACAAACTTTTGCTAACAGAAAGCCCCAATTGAGTTGGCTTCAAGCCAACCCAAAGGTCATCTTCATCTTTGCAATGCCTGATCATTGATGATATGTCTTTTAACGCTTTTTTTGTCTTTTGCTCATCTCCACTTTCTCCCAATAAATCAAGAATTGAATCAGCTCCAATTTTCTTTAATTCTCTTGAGGCACGAATTCCATCCTCAAGATTATCGCCAGCTATGAATCGTTTTATGACTTTTTTGGTTGGAGAAAAAGATCTAAAAAAACTCTCTGAAAACTTTGACTCTGAAAGATAGATTAAAAAATTCCTCAACATTTAGTCTCCCCAACCCATAGAGAACTTGTATAAAGTTTCTAAGTTTGTGTTTGTTGCCTCGTCTCTCCATGTTATGGAAAAAGACTTCCAGGCTTCACTACCCCCTCCTCTAATCCAAAAAGACCAATCTAAAGCCGCTTCTCTTGGAGATGTTGATGAAATTGCTGCAAAGTGCTCTGCCCTCAATCCATAATCGTATTTTTTTTCCCAAACAGCCTCAACTCCAATTTTCCACAAATGCTCTATATCAGGATTGTCTACATGAGTCTCATACAAAAAACCCAGACCCCAGTAAAAGGGGGCATTGAATATAAAACCATCAGAAACCCCTCCATTTCTTGAGCCGACACCCCAAGACATTGAGTCATTCTCATTTGTAGGCATCCCAAACTTAAGAATCCAATCTCCTGAAGCAATTTCATTTTCTTTTTTATACTTTGCTCTATAGAAAAAATCGACTGGCCCTTCATTAAAATTCCAATTTTGATTATTTTTTTGACCTGAAAGCAAGCTGCCAAATCCCCATGAAGCATTTCCCTCAAGATGTGAATGAAAATGGAAAGAAGCTAATGCCTCGGGCTCAAGCCCTGTCCTTGATTCAATATACGTTAAGGAAAAATTTCCTTGTTCAATTTCAGGATTTGAAGAAATCCAATTCGATCCTTTAACACTTGGAAAAGCGCTTGCTAGAAAAAAAATAAATAAAAAACATTTTTTCATTTTCTTAATTCTACGGTGGGAGAGGGATTCGAACCCCCGAGGCAAATAATATGCCCACACGCTTTCGAGGCGTGCGCTTTAGTCCGCTCAGCCATCCCACCATAATCATAAATTCTAGATTTTTTTAATTAAGGTTAATCTGAAATAATTACAATAACCTATATGCTGCAGTACAGAAAACCAAAAGGAACAAGAGATCTTGATTCAAAAACAACTGAAATTTTTGAGGAAATAAGAAGTTTATTTTTGGCAATATCCAAAGATCTAGGATACAGCCATATTGAAATACCCATCTTCGAATCAACAAAGCTTTTTGAAAGATCAACAGGGGAAACAACAGAGATAATCACAAAACAAATGTATAAATTCCAAGATGGTAAAAATAGAGAATTTAGCTTAAGGCCTGAAGGTACACCAGGGCTAATTAGAGCAGCTGTAGAAAACAATTGGCTAAATGAGCACAATGGCAATAAATTTTCCTATTTTGGTCCTTTTTTTCGTTACGAAAGACCACAAAAAGGAAGATATAGACAATTTTTTCAATTAGGAGCAGAATTTGTTGGGTCAAATTCCCTTGAATCCGATGCGGAATGTATTTACTTCCTTTCAACATTACTAAAAGAACTCAAGGTTAAAAATATGATAAAAATCAACTCTCTAGGTACAGACAAAGAAAGATTGGATTATTTAAAAAGCCTTAAAGAATGGTTGAAAGAAAATGAAAAAGATCTTTCAGAAAAAGATTTACCAAATATAGACAAAAATCCGTTAAGGATACTTGATAGTAAAAGAGAATCAACAATCGCATTAGTCAAAAATGCTCCAAAAATACACAATTTTTGGGGTTTAGAGACTTCAGAAAGGTTTAAAAAATTAACATCAACACTGGATAAAATCAATATAAATTACGAAGTAGACTCATGCCTTGTTAGAGGTTTGGATTATTACAGTTCAACAGTTTTTGAAGCTATTGGTCACGAAGGTGCACAAGATGCCTATGGCGGTGGTGGAAGGTATGACAGCCTTGTTTCTGACATTGGGGGGAATGAATCTCCTGCCGTAGGGTTTGCAGCAGGCGTGGATCGAATTGCATCAGCAATTGAAATGAACAATCTAGGACCTTTTTGTGTTTTTTTACCCTTGGGTGAAGAATGTAGAGAACTGTCTTTTCCTACAATCGCTAAACTTTGGGATAAAGGAATCCCCATCAAGGCACATTGGAATGAAAACAATCTGAAAAAAGCACTAAAAAGAGCCAATTCTGCATCTGCGGAGTACGTTTTGATATTTGGAGAAAAAGAAAAAGAGAAAAATATAATTATTTGCAAAAATATGAAAGATGGAGATCAAAAAGAAATACCAATGAAGGTTTCTGAAATCGCTTCAGCATTAGGATTAAGCCTTAAATGAAAAAAACCTATATATCTGATTTAAACCTTAAAAGTCTTGGCAAAAATATAAAAATAAAAGGCTGGATTCATGCAATAAGGGATTTTGGCGGTAAAACTTTTTTTGACCTAAGAGATTCGACAGGGATAGTTCAAATTATTTTAGATTCTGAATTTTCAAAAATAAAAAAGGAATGGGTTGTAGAGATTATAGGTACAGTTTCCAAAAGACCTCATCCGAATAAAAATATCCCTTCTGGAGAGATCGAAATTACAGACACTAGATTGAAAATTTTAAACGAAGCCGAAACACCTCCAATTTATACAGACAAAGATGATGACGAGCCTGATGAAATAAGGTACAAATATAGATATCTTGACTTAAGAAGACCTCATAGGAATGAAATTCTAAAAACAAGGCATAATGTAATTCAAACAATCAGAGACACCTTAAATAATGAAAATTTTATTGAAGTTGAGACCCCTTTACTGACAAGATCTACACCTGAGGGGGCAAGGGACTTCATTGTTCCAAGTCGATTGCATAAAAAAAACTGGTATGCATTGCCACAAAGTCCTCAACTTTTCAAACAAATACTTATGGGGAGTGGTATCGATAAATATTACCAAATAGCAAAATGCTTTAGAGATGAGGACTTGCGAGGGAATAGGCAACCTGAATTTACACAACTTGATTTTGAAATGGCCTTTTCTGATGAAGATGAAATTTTTGAAATAAGTGAAAAGATTTTTAAAAACATCATTTCAAAAGTTAAAAACAAAAAAATAAAAACCCCTTTCCAGAGAATAACCTACAAAGAGGCAATTGAAAACTATGGCATAGACAAACCTGATCTGAGATACCCTAATCCAATCAAAACCATATCTGATATTTTCAAGAATGAAAAAATAAGATTTATTGATAATGTTCTTGAAAAAGAAGGAATAGTTGTTGGGTTGTGTGTAAAAAATTTCTTTCCTTCTAGAAAAGAAATCTCGAATTTAGAAAAAATTGCACAAAAGTTCAATGTTCAAGGAGTTGCTTTTGCAACCAAGAAGGATGGTGTTTGGAATGGGGGAATAAGTAAAATTGCAAAAAAAGACACTTTGGAAAAGTGTTTAACTGAATTTGAAAAGAATGACAATTGCACATTGTTGATTGTTGCACATGCCCAAAAAGAAAATTCTCCTGGATATTATGCATTGGGGGCTATACATAGGCATTTAAGAGATAACGGACTGCTAGAAAAGACCAGTAAAGATTATTCTTTTTGCTGGGTTACGGATTTTCCACTTTTTGAAAAAACAGAAAATGGCATTACTGCAGCTCATCACCCCTTCACGCTTCCAGTTGAACAAGATATTCCACTGATTGAAGAAGAACCCCTAAAAGTCACTTCCCACGCTTATGACCTTGTAATGAATGGAGAGGAAATAGCAAGCGGTTCTATAAGGTGCCATAATAGAGATCTTCAATTAAGAATACTTCAAGCTATTGGATACACAAAAGAAGACATAGAAGAGAGATTTGATTTCTTTTTGGAAATGATGCGATATGGATTACCTCCACATGGAGGACTTGCTCCTGGCATAGACAGGATAGTAATGATACTTTCTGAATCTTCAAGTATCAGAGATGTTATAGCCTTTCCGAAGTCAACAGGAGGAGTATGCTTTCTTACTGGCGCACCAGGAAAAGCAGACCCCCAGAGTCTCAAAGGCTTGGATTTAAAATGATTCCTGTTTTTGATTTTCACTGCGACTCCTTAACGAAAGGTGGAGCAAAAGGCTTGCTCAATAGCAAAAAAATGCATTGGTCTTTGCCAAGGTTCCTACAGGCAGGTGGGAAGCTTCAAGTCCATGCAATTTTCACACCGCCGGAATATAAAAAAGGAGATGCAACCTTGTTTGGAATGAAGTATGCGTCAGAATGGAAATCTTTTTTAGAAGATTCCGGAACCTCTGCGGTAAAAACAAAAAATGACCTTGCTGAAAAAGGTCCTTTGTCGCTATTGTCTCTAGAGGATGCCTCTCCACTTTCAGGCAATCTTGAAACCTTGGACATCTTTTTTGAATTAGGGGTTCGTCTAATCACACTTGTTTGGTCCTGTGATAACGAAGTAGGGAGAGGCGTAATAAATGGAAAAGGCCCTGCAATAACAAATTTTGGAAAAGACTTGATAAAAAAAATGAACGAAAAAAATATAATCATTGACGTTTCTCATGCTAGTGATGACCTTTTTTGGGAAACAGTAAAAATTTCAAATAAACCATTTGTAGCAAGTCATAGTAATTCTAGAAAATTAAGAAATCATCCAAGAAACTTAACTGATGAACAAATTAAAGAAATACAAAATCATGATGGAATAATAGGTCTTGTCTATGTTCCAAATTTTGTGGGAAATCCACCACCTGGAACAAAAGATGAATGGAATTTTGAATTAAAAAATGGAATGGACATATTAGCAAAACATGCAGCACATATTGCAGAAATTTCTAGCTGTGAAAATATTGTTCTTGGAAGTGACTTTGATGGAACAAGTTTTCCAGTTGTTGAAGAGGTTTCTAAAACACAAACATTAATCAAATCTCTTGAAAAGGTTGGCTTCAATAATACCGAAATTCAAAAAATATTTTATAAAAATGCCGAAAAATTTCTAACTAAAAACCTTCCATCAGCTTAGCCGCAACGATTTCTTATACCGTGACCGCCCTTCGGATACACCCAAAGTATATGGTCAGGACATAATATTTGACACGTACCACACTCAATACAATTTTCAAAATCAATATCCAGATTGCCGCTATCTTGATTTTTTGTATAAACTCTTGCTGGGCACGCCCATTGAAGAGGGTTTAAAACCTCCCAATCTTTAGGGTCGCCGATGCATGTTATATGAGTTTCATGAAAGTGATCGTAGTTAATTGTAAAAAGCTTATCCTCAATTGAAACAGTTTCTGTAACTGCTTTATTTTCTTTTTTTTGTTTAGTCATTTTCCTAAAACCTTAAATAAATTATACAAATCTTTAGCCAACTTTGCAGGTGACTTCATTTTCAAAACACCTTTTAAAATATTTTTCTTCTTTTCTCCTTTCGGGGTTCCATCAACCGTTAACAAGCTTTTTGCTGCATAGCTTATTAACTGTGGATATTCATTCAATATATCTCTTCTTTTTCTAAAAAATGGGAATACATCTTCATAAGATTTTAAATCTTTTAAGATAAATGATTTTTCTAATTTTTTTCTATATTCACCTAAAGAATCTGATGAAAAATCTCCTTTCCTGATTGCCTCTAAAGCTACCTCTCCAGCAAGCCTTCCGGAAACAAATGCAAAATTACTTCCTTCTCTGTGAACTGCATTTACCATCAATGCTGCATCACCTGTCATCAAAAAACCATCTGTTACCAATGTCGGCAATTTTTTATACCCTCCTTCAGGGATTAGATGTCCAGCATATTCGATAGTTTTTCCGCCCTTTAAAAAAGGGCGAATCGCTTTATGGTTTTTTACATACTCCAATAATTCATAAGAAGCAATTTCTTTTTCTGCAAAATCAGAAACAAGTGAACCTACCCCAACACTAACTGTTGTTTTGTTGGTGTACAAAAAAGCATAGCCCAAACATCCTTTTGTAATGTCTCCAAAAACCTCATAAGAAGCTCCTTCATTTTCAGAAACTCGAAAACGATCTTCGATAACTTCTTTTGGAAGTTCTATAACCTCTTTGACCACTAAGGCTACCTCGCTGGGTTTTGGCCTACTGCCAAAATTTCTTTTCCAAGAAACAAAAGCATTAACTCCTTCTCCTGAGATTACAAGGGGAGCTCTAATATCTCCATTTGGCCTATCGGTCGAAACCCCCACAACCTTACCATCTTCAACTATTAAATCTAAAACAACAGTTCCAGGAAGAAGCATTGCTCCATATTTTTTTGCTTCATTGGACATCCATTTATCAAATTCACTCCTCAAAACAGTATAAGCATGCGCTGGAGCTTCTGTTTTTGCCTTGAAGATGTCATCGGAATAACCTAATTTTGTTATCGAATTCTTGTCAGTTACCCAGTAATTTTGCTCACTAATAGAACGTTCCAAGGGAGCACTTTTCCAAAACTCAGGAACAATTGTTTCCAGAGAGGAAGAGTAGATTATTCCTCCCATTAAGTTTTTCTCTCCAGGAGCTTTCCCTCTTTCTATCTGAAGAACCTTAGCTCCTCCTTTTGCAAGGGTTATAGCAGCAGCATTTCCAGCTGCACCAGCTCCAATAATTATGACATCAAAATTCACAGACATCCAATAATGAACTTAAAAAAATCAAAGTTCCTTAAGTTCATTCGTTAACTCAATAATCATCTTCTTCCCATCTCCAAACAACATGAGGGTATTGTCCTTTCCAAACAATTCATTTTCGATGCCGGCATAACCAACCCCTCTTCCCCTTTTGTTAACTATAACCGTTTTTGCCTTCCAAACCTCAAGGACCGGCATCCCAGCAATTGGGCTATTTGGATCTGTTTGAGCCCCAGGGTTGACAACATCATTAGCACCAATAACAAGAACCACATCAGTCTCTGGGAATTGAGGGTTGATCTCATCCATTTCAATTAACCTCTCATAAGGAACATTCGCTTCTGCCAATAAAACATTCATATGCCCCGGCATTCTTCCTGCAACAGGATGAATTGCAAACTGAACATTTACACCTTTCTTTTCAAGTTCTTCCGTAAGCTCTCTCACATTATGTTGAGCCTGCGCAACCGCCATTCCATAACCAGGAACAATAACAACTTTCTCAGCTGCTTCAAAAATCATAGCTGATTCTTCAGAACCAACAGGCTTATATTGAATTTGCTCTCCACCCTCAACAGCAACTCCCCCCTCTTGCCCAAATCCTCCAAGCATCACCGAGAACAAGCTCCTATTCATCGCTACACACATAATATTGGTCAAAATAAGTCCTGAAGCACCAACCAAAGCACCACTGACAATCAAAATTGTGCCTCCAACATTTCCATCCATCAACAAAATAAAACCAGCAGCTGAAGCAGCCATCCCTGAATAAGAATTCAACAAGGCAATTACAACAGGCATATCGGCTCCGCCTATAGGTATAGTTATTGTTACACCGAGAATCAGAGTAAGCGCAATAAAAATATAAAAATTGGAAAGATCAATTGGATAAGAGCCTGTTGAAGTCATAACCACAAAGACAAGAATGAGAATAACTATCATTGCATTCAATAAATGCTGCCCTTTGAAGACTATAGGACTTCCGTTCATACGACCATCCAGTTTTGCAAATGCTATATAGCTTCCAGTAAGAGTAATCGCACCTATCAAGACTGTTATAAAAACAACAACCATGCTTCCAGATCCTCCTAAATCAGAAACTGCATTTTCTGAATTAGAAAAGTTTGAGAAAAAATAACTCACTGCCACCAAGGCCGATGCAAGGCCTCCAAATCCATTAAACAAAGCGACCAGCTGAGGCATCTGTGTCATTGCCACCTTCCTAGATGCATAAACTCCAACAAGAGCTCCGATCAATGCAAATGTACCTACTTCAGCCCATGTAACAATTTTCATCAATGGCAAAGTTAAAATGATCGCAAAAAACATCCCCCAGGCCGCAAGCATATTTCCATTTTTGGCAGTTTTTACCCTGCCGAGCTTTTTGATGCCCATAACAAAAAACGTTATAGCAACAAGATAACCAAAATTAATTACATAATCAGGAACATTAAACATTTACTTTCCCTTCCTACTAAACATCTGCAACATCCTGTCAGTAACCATAAAACCACCAACAACATTTATTGCTGCAAGCATAATTGCAGCCAGGGCAAGCCATTTTGCAGCTTCCCCCTGTGCATTCATTGCCAACAAAGCACCAACAATTGAAATTCCGGAAATAGCATTTGAACCTGACATCAATGGAGTATGTAAGGTTGGAGGAACTTTTGTAATTAATTCAAAACCAATAAATGAACCTAGGACCAAAAGGTAAAGCCCAAGCGTCATTGGGTCTAGCAATGAGGGTTCAGCAACATTGCTAATAACCTCATCTGGATAGGGTAGTCGCGGATGCAAAAATAAACTAATCATCAATTGTCCTCCATTACATTTTTAATTCTTTCTTCAACAACCTCTCCGGAATGAGTAACCATCATAGGTCCCACAATCTCGTCTTTTGGATCTAGATTGACTTTGTTTTCTTTCAACATATGAACAAATAAATTTAAAATATTTTTTGCATATACTGCACTTGAATGAACAGGGGTCAATGCAGGAATATTTTTTGGGCCAAGGATATGTACTCCATTAAATTCAACATCCTCTCCTGGCTTTGTTAGTTCACAGTTTCCTCCATTCGCAGATGCCATATCGACAATCACTGAACCTGGCTTCATTTGCTCGACCATATCTTTTGTAATAAGGACAGGTGCTTTTTTCCCGGGTACAAGAGCTGTACTAATGACACAGTTTGAAACAGAGATTCTTTGAGTCAAAACTTCTCGTTGTTTTTTTAAAAAATCTTCTGATACCTGTCTTGCATAACCACCTGTGCCAGAATTATCCTCATCAGAATCAACCTCAATGAATTTCCCTCCCAAAGACTCAACCTCTTCTTTGGTTTCTGGCCTTATATCAGAAACTTCAACTCTTGCACCAAGTCTTTTAGCAGTTGCTATGGCTTGTAGCCCAGCAACCCCTGCACCAAGAATAACCACCCTTGCCGGAGACAATGTCCCAGCTGCAGTGGTCATCATTGGAAAAATTTGCGCCAATTGGTTGGCAGCCATCAAAACAGCTTTGTATCCAGCAATATTGCTTTGACTTGAAAGGCTGTCCATTGATTGCGCTCTTGATATCCTTGGCAAAAACTCCATAGCCATGGAGGTTACTTTTCTTTTAGCAAGCAATTTCATGCTTTTTAAATTCAAAAAAGGATCAATGGATCCTATAAGTATTGCTGATTCTTTTAAAAGTTTAATTTCTTTTTCCGAAGGACACCCTACCTTAAAAACACAATCTGCTCCAAAAGACTTTTTTGTATCAACTATCTTCGCTCCAGCATTTTTAAAATCTTCATCACTTATTAAGCTCCCTGAACCAGATCCCGACTCAACCAAAACATCAAATCCTGCAGAAACAAACTTCTTGACGGTGTCTGGGGTTGCAGAAACTCTAGTTTCTCCATTTTGTGATTCTTTAACGATACCAATAGTTGTCATTCATTTCTCCTATTTTTTACTAAAAGTTTATTCTAAATCTCAAAAAAAATCAGTCAAGTTTATCTTTTGAAAAACAAGATAAAAATACTTTTTTTCACTTTTATTCAACCCTTTATCGATTTTTTTTAAAAAATCATCTACAACCTGGTAAAACATTTTTAACAATTCACTACCAGCAGGAGCAATTTTAATAAGAATCTTTCTCCTATCACTAAGGGGAACTTTAAAATGAATCAATCTTTGCTTCTGCATCTTGTCAACGACTCTTGTTATAGATGTTTGGGAAATTTTCAAATTCAAAGATATATCCTTAAGGCCAATCCACTGATTTTCATTGTCAAGCTGTAGCAACACTTTGATTTGTAATTTTGTATATTGAGGATAATGAAGAATTTTTTTTATCTCACTTTCAAGATATGCCTCAAGTTTAAATATTCCACTTATTACTTTTTTATGACTCATCTATTTTCAACAAAACCTTTCCTATTGCATTTGATCCTTCTAAATGTTCATGGGCCTTCTTGACGTCTCTCCAGCTGAACTCTCTGTCAATAAGAACTTTGAAATCTCCATTTGAAACCCTGGGTAGGATTTCATTTTTCAGATCATCAAAACTTCCCATTGTGCTCCCCATGATAGTTTGATTTTTTATAAAAAGATGAGGTAAATTGATTGCAACATTGCCTCCCGTAGTTCCCCCGCATGTTACAAGTTTTCCATTTTTTTTCAAAATTCTTAGACTTGTTTCCCATGTCTTTTCCCCAGTATGCTCCACTACAAGATCAACACCATTTGGAGAAAAGTTTTTAACCACCTTTAAAACATTTTCAGTATCGGGATCTATAAGAATATCCCATAAACCTGCATCCAATTGTCTAGCCTTGTCCCCTCTTGCTGTTCCAATTATTCTTGCACCAAGATGTTTCGAAATTTGACCTGCAGCATGACCTACACCGCTAGCGGCACCCCAAATAAAAACCAATTCCCCTTTTTGCAAATTCCCTTTTTTTGCAACCATGTTCCAGGAAGTTAAAAAGGATAATGAAAAAGCTGCTGCAACCCTGTCATCAATATCATCAGGCAAAGGAATCCATAAATTAGATTTCTGTTTTACGTAGTTTGACAAGGTTCCATTACATGTTTCACCATGGATTCCATAATTTTCTGAAAGATGATCTCCTATCCCCGGTGAAAGAAGTACCCTTTGCCCTATTTCTAATTTTTTTACCAGTGCTCCTTTCCTGACAACAACCCCAACCCCTTCAGAGCATGGGACAATTGGGTATTTGATTCCTGGGAGCCCCCTTCTTACCCAAAGGTCTAAATGATTCATGGCAGCATATTTCATTTGAACTACAACATCGTCAGCAGCAATCTCTCCAATAGAAAAATCTTCAAAGACAAAACTGTCCAAAGACCCCGGGTTACGAATAACTACTCTTTTTCCTTTCATAAGCAAAAACAATCACCTTAATTCAATGATGAGTTATATTACTCTCAAGTATGTTCTTATTCGATTGTTTCATTGTTCAAAAAATAAATGGAAATTACAAATTCCTTCTTTTAAAAAGATCTAAAGGAAAAATTTATGAAAATATGTGGAGGATGGTAGCTGGAAAAATACAAAAAAATGAAAAAGCCTGGGAGGCTTGCCTGAGAGAGATCAAAGAAGAAACAAAATTGAAAATAGATGAACTTTACTCTGTACCGGTTGTAAATTCTTTTTATGAATGGGAAACAGACTCACTACACAACATTCCAGTATTTTTAGCAATAACACAAGGTTCTGAAGTAACTCTTGATGAAGAGCATAGTGAATATGGCTGGTTTTATATTGATGAGGCGATTTCAAAGATCCCCTGGCCAGGGCAAAAAAAAGGTCTTGAAGAATCTTTCAAGATGTTAACAAACGAAGATTTGAAAAAAATATTAAGAATAAAAATTTAAACAATGAACAATGAAACATTCCTTCTAGGGGCAATATCTCTTGCAGCTGTTCATGCCTTGATACCAAATCACTGGATTCCATTAATACTCATTTCTAAAAGAGATAAATGGACCAAATTTGAAACTTTCTACAATTCGGGGATTGTTGGCCTGGCTCATGTTTTAAGCTCAATACTTATAGGAATCGTGATTGGATGGCTTGGGATAAATCTTTTTGAATTTTCTGAAACTGTATTTAAATGGATCGCTGCAACAATCCTCCTTTACCTCGGTTACAAATCTTTAAAGTCAGGGGGACATCATCATCATCATGGAGATCACCATCATCATGAGCATGAAGAAAAAGAAAAGAAAACAAACCTACTTGGTTTAGCGTTGGCGATGTTTCTCTCCCCTTGCATAGAGCTTGAAAGTTATTATCTTTATGCAGCAAAATTAGGTTGGCTTGGCATATTTCAAGTTTCAATTATTTACCTTCTAATCACTGTTCCTCTTATTGTGATTCTTGTTTTTTTAGGATTGAAAATTCAGGAAAAACTATCAAAAAAGCTGCACTGGCTGGAACATCATGAGGGAAAAGTTAATGGTCTTATTTTTGTTCTTGTTGCTTTGAGCCTATTTTTTCTTGACTAAAGAAATTTCTTGATCAAGCTTAATGCACCCTGTTTCCAAGGTACTCTGTGTCCAGTTCCAGCATCCGAAAAACTATCTCTATTTTCAAGATACCATTTATATGTCCTTATCAAGGTGTCAGAATTGCTGTACTTCGGAGCCCATCCAAGATTTTGAAGTTTAGATGTATCAACCCAGGAATCCTGATCCGCAGTTCCATATACCCATTTGTAAAGAGGTGATAAATTCAAAAATTCTAGAAAAGCAAGTGCTGATTTGGCAAAAGGAGCATTAGTTTGAAGAACCTTTGACCCTTTCCCCGAAGCATCAAATAGAGATTCGAGATCCTGTTCTACAGAATTAAATCCTGAAGCCCCTACATTGAAACAATCATTGCATTCTTCTTTTTCGGAATTCATGAGAAGGTCAATAGCACTAACCAGATCAAAAACATCTAAAAGTTGATATTTGTTTTTTCCATCACCTATTACAGGAATTTTCTTGCCATCATGAACCCAATCAAAAAGTATTTCAAAAACACCTAACCTTTCGGGTCCAATAAAAGTTTTTGGCCTAACAACAGATATAAACATTCCCGATTTTCTTTGCTTGATGCATTCAAGTTCAGCCAAAACCTTGCTTTCGCCATAAGAGCCAACACCCTTCATCTCGTCACTCTCAACCAGCGGATGATGGTCAGGAACGCCATAAACAGCTGTACTAGAAACATAAATGACCTTGTCAACTCCTAGTTTTTTTGAAATCTCCAAAACATTCTTTGTTCCAGTTACATTTGTTTCAAATATTTCTTTTCTAGGGGCTAAAGGCAAAGCAGCAGCTGCATGGATAACAATATCTGAATCTGAAATTGCAGAGATTAAATGATTTTTATTCCTTATGTCACCTCTAAAACAAGAAGCATTTTTTGGAATGTTTTTAAAAAGAGTTTCATCAAAGTCAAACAGCAAGATTTCATCATTTGAAAAATAATGTGACAAATGCCAACCTAAAAATCCACCTCCCCCGGTAATAGTTATTTTCATAACCCAATCCTAGGCTTTCATAAATGAAAAAAGAAACTTTTTCAAATATTTCATGGTATTTAATTGTGATTAGGTTCTTGCCTGATTGTTCTTATTCACCTCCTAATGGGCACCTTTCGGGGTGCCCATTTTTTATTAAAACTAGAATAAAAAAAGAGAATGAATCACGATTCAAGAAATTTGCTAAAAAACCAAACTAGGAATAAAAATATACTGGAATCTGAATTGGGTTTTCTTGAGGGAACCTGGATTGGATCGGGAAAAATTGAAAATTTTAAAGCTACAAGCCTGTTGGATATAGCATGGAAGGGTCAGTTCCTGGTTTGGTCTAGCAAATCTGTTTCAGATGAATTGGAATATTATCAGAATTCCTCAAGTGTTCAAATTCCAGATTGGAAATTAGAGAAATCTGAATTAATTGTTTTTCAGGCAATTTCTGAAAAAAAGATTATCCATATGCATATAAGAGACAAAGATAAATGGAATCCAAAAAATCTCAAATTTAAAGAAATATTTTTACGACTTTCCTTGAAAAAGGTTGAAGATAAATATTTTTTTAAACCTGTGGAAAAGGAAAAATTTCAAAAAAAATTTTTTATAAAAATTACTGCAAGTAGTAAAAAAGTGATTTTTGAAAACAGTAATGGAGTGCATTTAACTTATTTCAGAGATGAAAAAGCTTAAAAGCCTTTTTACGCATTCTTGAGTCTTGTTATTAATATCTCTTAAGGGGTTGTATTCAACAAAATCTAGAGAAATGAGGTTTCCTTTTTTCAATATCAAATGCAAAAGAGAGATAGCCTCTTCAAGATGAAATCCATTAAACACAGGAGTTCCTACTCCAGGTGCACATGATGGGTCTAGTGAATCAACATCAAAGCTTAAACAATAATCATCACCTACTATTAAATTTACCTTTTTTGCAATATTCTCAACACCCTCCTCTCTTATTTTCTCCACACTAAAATGACTTATATTCTTTTTCTCCAACAAACTTTTTTCTCCAGGATCAAGATCTCTCAATCCTAAAAAAACTACTTTTTCAGTGTCAAAGAATCCAGAGTCAACAACTTCGCTGAGATGTTTAACATCCTCCCCAATCAAAGAAGCCAACGGCATTCCATGCATGTTCCCAGAAGGAGATGTTAAATGAGTGTTCAAATCTGCATGAGCATCAAACCAAATTAAGCCGGGCCTCTGTTTATTTTTTTTAAAATATACTGAAGAAACAGCACTTAGAGAACCTGCAGAAATAGAATGGTCCCCCCCAATAACAAAAGGGAAAAAACCCTCTTTTAAAACTTCTAGAGTTTTCAATCGGAGTTTGGAACAAACACTTTTGACAAAATTCTCTTTTTTTAACTTTTCACAATCCAGGGTGAAAAAACAAGATCCTCTTGGTGGAACAAGCAAATTGGCGTTTGTAATTGATTCTGGAGCAAGCTCCGAACCCTTGAGATTCCCTCCATGAGAACTTGAAACAGAAATAAAGCAAATTTTATTATCCATCAATGAACCTTGATTGCTTTTAATAATTCATCGTGAAAATTATTGTTACTTGCAACTATATCGCCTGATTTCAAATAAGAATTACCGCCAGAAAAATCACTTACAGCACCTCCTGCCTCTTTAACTATCAAAACTCCAGCAGCTATATCCCATATAGATAGTCCAGCTTCCCAAAAACAATCAAACCGTCCACATGCAGTGTATGCAAGATCTAAAGCTGCAGAACCCATTCTACGAATTCCTCCACATTTGCTGAAAAGAGATTCAAACTGTTGAGAAAATTCTTTTATTCTATATTTTTCTTTATGAGGAAACCCCGTTGCAATCATTGAGCCTTCAAGGCCTTCCATATCACTTGTATTTATTTGGATTTTTTTGTTTTTTTGTATCAACCAACTTCCCTGTCCTCTTGAAGCAATAAACATTTCATCATGAATGACGTCGTAAATTGCACCTAGTTCAATATCTTCTAAAGAAGACTTAGAAAATGCAACAGAGATGGAAAAAAAGGGGAGTCCTTGAACAAAATTTCTTGTTCCATCGAGTGGGTCAACTATCCAAACGCTCTTTCCTTTAGATTGATTACCGTAATCGTCGTAACCGGTTTCCTCTCCTAGAAAATCTGCGGTTGAATCAATATCTTCTAAACCTCTCTTCAGAAAATCTTCAGATTCCTTGTCTACTTTTGTAACGACATCAAAACCAACTTTCCTTGAAATATCTTTTTTTTTCAGAGACCTGAAACTTCTTTTAGAAATTTCTGCTGTTTTGTAAATTAAATCACATACACGATCTAACTTTTTCACCTGTCCCAAGCTAGAACCTCTACATCTGAATCACGTAAGCATTCCTCGACTCCAGCAGAAAGCCTAATGATAAATTCTGTATCAGACAAACCTTTAACCCTGTGACTTCCATGAGGTTGGACATTTACAACCTTCATGGGATTTAAAGATGTGACTCTTCCAGGAATAAACCCTTCTTTTCTAGAATTCCATATTATTGATTCGTCAATTTTGGCATCCATATGCAAAGGTCTATATTTTTTTGCACCAACCATCAATCTGATAATCTGTATTCCCAAAAGCTCAAAAACAATTAAGGAGCTTAGCGGATTCCCTGAAACACCTAAACCCAATACCCCTTCTGGAAGGTTCATGAAAAAAGTTGGTCCACCAGGCTTCATTTCAATTCGGTCAAAGATAGTCTTGCCGCCATTCTCTAAAAAAGCTTTTTTAGCATAGTCTCTTTCCCCATCTGCAGCTCCTCCAAGCGTTACTACCAAGTCTGCTTTCTTTTTTGCATCACCTATTGCCCTGCTAAGAGATTCCAAATCATCCTTTATCAGCTCGGAATAAACTACTTCCCCTCCCTGAGATGTGACAATTTGTCCAATTGCTTGTAAATTTCCACATGAAACACCTTTTCTTTTCGAACCAGGTAAAACTAATTCATTACCATTTGCAATCAATGCTATTTTTGGCTTTTTGGAAACTGTAACGGTCTTGACATCACAGGAAATCAATGATTGGATTGCCCAATGATTCAAGCGATTTCCTCTCGCTAGTACAAGATCTCCTTTGCTAACATCTTCCCCTTTGACTCTAAAAAATTCTCCCCTTTTTGGGCATTGAGAAAAAGCAATTCTTCCATCCTCCTCCTTAACAACCTTTTCCCACGGGACAATGGCAGTTGCCCCTCTTGGGATTGGTGCACCCGTTGAAACCCATGCACAAACGTCCCCCTCTAAAACCTTTCTTTCATCTTCAGCATGAGTTGCTTCTCCAATATCAAGAATAATGGGTTCAGAATTTGTAGCTTCCATAAGCAATTGATGATCTACAGCCCAGCCATCCATTGCACTCACTGTTTTTTTTGGATTATCACATTCTGAATTAATTGAACCTGCCAGCCATCTCTCACTAGATTTCTCAATACTTAATTCTTCCGTTTTCAAAGAATTAACATTCTTGTCAATTAAATCTTGTGCTTCATTAAAAAGTACGCTCATTTTGTCTTCTCCCATTCCTTCATAAGGAAATCTAAATCATGAATATCATTATTATTATGAAAACATATCTTCGGAATACCCCTGGACGTGAAATAGTTTTCTTCTACAAGTTGTATTTTTATTCGGTCTAAAAAACCCCATAATTTTCTTCGTAAATTTGACTCTGTTGTTCTCTCTAGGTATCTTGGTACATCTTTGTGTATTGATGTTCTGTACAAAGAAAGTGTTGGTTGGGGGAACCCTAAAGCATGCGGCATTAGACAATCATCCCTACCATCAGCAATTTCCCATAACATATTTGGCAAATCTCTATGTACGGTTGGCACATCACAACAACCACAAAATGCCCATGCTGTCTTGCATGCCTTCAAGCCTGTATACAGTCCAGAAAGAATCCCTTCTCCAGGTAGCTCATCTTCAACTACCTCCCAATCAGAAAACTTTTTTGGGGAAGGAGGTTTCCCAACTATAAAAACTCTT
>CAYNKD010000013.1:0-18874 GCA_964397735.1 uncultured bacterium
AGTTTTCTACTATATCAACAAATTCGTCTGATATTGAAGATCCGCTCAATGTTCTATCCAGTTTTCCATCAATGTAAACAGGGACTTTTGGATCTTCTCCAGTTCCTGGTAATGAAATTCCTATATCGGCAGATTTAGATTCTCCAGGACCATTAACAATGCATCCCATAATTGCAATCTTCAAATCTTCAACTCCTGGAAAAATCTTTTTCCAATTTTCCATATTTGAATCAATTTCATTTTGAATATTTTCTGCCAATTCCCTGAAAAAAGTTGAAGTTGTTCTCCCGCACCCCGGACAACTTGTCACTGAAGGTCTGAAACTTCTCAAGCCCAATGCCTGTAATATTTCCTGACAAAGCCTAACCTCTTTCGTCCTGTCTCCTCCAACCTCAGGAGTTAAACTTGATCTAATTGTGTCTCCAATACCTTCGCTAAGAAGAATTGAAAGTGCTGAAGATGTGGATGCTACGCCCTTTAACCCCATTCCTGCTTCGGTCAAACCCAGATGAAGAGGAAGATTGCAGTTTTCAGCAATCTTTCTATATACCGCAACCATCTCCTGGACCCTTGAAACCTTGCAAGAAATAATGATCATATCTTCAGGCAAACCCAAATCAATTGCTGTTTCAGCACTGCTTAAAGCACTATCTACCAGCGCTTCAATTTCAACTTCTTCCGAAGAAAGCGGAAAATTATTTTTTCCATTTTCATCCATTCTTTTTGCCAAAACCTCAGGGTCTAGACTTCCAGCATTGACCCCTATACGAATTGGCTTGTTGAAAGCTTTTGCAATCTCAACGAAAGTAACGAAATTTTTATCGTGTCTTGGCCCTCTCCCAACATTTCCGGGATTAATTCGTAATTTAGAAAGCGCCTTTGCCATTTCAGGATACTTCTTCAACAAAATATGCCCGTTGAAATGAAAATCTCCAACAATAGGGACAGGGCAACCACTTGCTTTTATGCGTTTCACAATCTCTGGCACAGCTTTTGCTGATTCGTCATTGTTTACAGTAATTCGAACAATTTCACTTCCTGCATTTGCGAGCAAAATGATCTGGTCTACAGTTTTCTCAATGTCTGCAGTATCTGTATCTGTCATAGATTGAACAACTATTGGATTCCCGCCGCCGATTGGGATTCCTCCCACATGGCATATATTGCTTATTCTTTTTGTCTTTAGCGGAAAAAAATTCATGAGAACCTGTTTGGGGAAAAGGGAGAATTCAAACTTGAATCAAATTCTCCTTTCATCCATGAGATAAATTTTTTTGCAACAATTGGAGATAGAGAAACACCATTTCTAAATAAACCTGTCGCCCAAAAAATGCCTTCAAGCCCTTCCTTCTCTCCAATAATTGGACGGTCATCCGGAGACCCTGGTCTAAAACCACACCATGCCTCACCAAGTTTTGCCCTTGCAAAACCTGGAACCCATCTTGTCATTGTGGCAACTTTTTGGAATAAGGTTTTTTTGTCAATGGAGTCATCAAAACCCCTGTCCTGGACAATCCCGCCAATCCAGTAATTTCCTGATTGGGGAACCATGTATGCAGCCTCTCCATGCACTGTGTGCGTTGGAAACCCTTCCCCTTCCCCAAAAAGTTCTATCAATTGACCCCTCATCGGTTTTACAGGCGGAACCCACCCTTCAACACCCTTTGCCCAAGCTCCTGTGCACATTGCAATTTTGTCAGACTTGAAACTTTCACCACCCTTTAAAGAAACCTCCCAGCCATTTTGATGTTTAGAAATTTTCAAAACTTCAGAATTCTCACGAATATCAACTTCTTTTGCAACCAATGCGTCTTTCAATAAATACATAAGCTTACGCGGATTGATCCTTCCTTCATCTTCAATCAAAACAACTCTGTCAACACCTAGCCATGAAAAATTTTTTTCTATATCTTCTGATGAAAGCCATGAGTGTTTCACATGTACACTCTTAAGGCTTTCTATTCTTTTTGGCAGGCCTTCTTCTTCAGGATAAAAAACGCCTTCCATTTGAAGGTCTGGATCAGAATCTGACATCTCCATTAAATCCTTTACCCAGCCAGGGAACATCCTTATCCCCTCCCAGCAAAGTTTGTTCAGCTCAGGATCACCACAAGATTTCCCAGCAGGAGATAAAATTCCTGCGCTCGCTTGGCTGGCTCCACCACCACAGGAATCCTTTTCCAACAACAAAACCGTATAACCCCTCTTTTGAGCCTCCCAAGCAATAGCCATTCCTGCAACTCCACCACCAATAATAATAATATCCTTCACTTAGATTATCCTAAGACTAGGATATAAACTTTGGAGGGATTTTTATGCAAAAAGAAATAAGAAATTTTTTAACTGATGAGGAGAAGTTCAGTAGACCATTATGGAAGGCATTGGCATTGGCATGGTGGGGAAAAGAAACAACCAGTCAAAAAAACTATGATGAAATCGCCCAGGTTCTTTCTGAAACAATGGAGAAAAGAATTGCTGACAAAGAAAGATTTGAAAAAATCAAGGGTTGGCATTCTCAAATTGAAAATATTGAAGATACCGACACCAAGAGAATTATTGAAACACTTTATCTCTCAGCAATAGGAAGCCAAAAAACTGACAAAGAAATATCAGACAGTGTAAAGCTTGGACTTGAAATCTCTTCTGACTATGTAAAGCACAGAGGGATTGTTGATGGTGAGAAAAAATCATCTAACGATTTATCCGATATCCTCAAGCAGAGTTCTGACAATTCATTGAGCAAAAAAGCATGGGAAGCAACAAAGACAATTGGTGAAAAAGTTGAAGATAAACTTTTAAACCTTGTAGAAATAAGAAACAGCTGTGCAAAGAGGATGGGTTTTAAAAATTATTACTCAATGAGGCTCATTACTCAAGAAATTGATGAATCCTTTTTATTCAACCTTCTAGACGAACTTGATACTCTTACAAGAGCTCCCTTCACAGAACATAAACGTAAATACGACAAAGAAAGAGCTGAAAGATTTGGTATCCAGGAAAACGAAGTGATGCCGTGGAATTATGAAAACCCATTCTTCCAAAGTGTTCCCTTTGACACAAGTATTGGAGACAAGTGGTTCGATGGCAAGGAAAAAGACTGTTTGGAAAAACTTGCGATCGAAACCTTTGATAGCTGTGGGCTTGACATAAGAAGTTCGATTGAGCAATCTGACCTGTATGAAAGGGAAGGGAAATCCCAACATGCATTTTGTCTTGGTGTTGATGACCCAAATGGAGACGTCAGGGTTCTCTGTAATCTTAGAAACAACTTAACATGGGGAGATACTGTTCTTCATGAATTTGGACATGCCATTTATGATCTTTTATCGACAGATAACCTGCCTTGGTTCCTCCAGGGTCCAGCACACATCAACAGCACTGAAGCAATTGCAATGATTTTTGGCAGGCAAGCTTTAAGTCCTAGTTGGTTAATAGGTTTTCTTGGAGCTAATCAAGAAGAGGTCAATGCTGCAGCGCCAAAACTAATAGATTCGCAAAGATTCAAAATGCTTGCATTTAGCAGGTGGGAACAAGTCATGTGCAGGTTTGAACAGGAACTTTATTCAAATCCAAAACAAGATTTAAATAGCCTTTGGTGGGATCTTAAAGAAGAATACCAATGCATGAAAAAACCCAAGGGAAGAAATAAGCCAGACTGGGCTGCAAAAAACCATATAGCTACAGCTCCTGTTTATTATCACAACTACATGCTTGGCGAAATGACAGCGAGCCAACTTGAACACAATATAGTCAAGAAAACTGGGAAGGGCTTGCTGAACAACAAAGAAGCAGGAAAATATCTTGCAAACATGTTCTCTTTTGGGTCGAGATTGAGATGGGATAACTTGGTTGAAGAGGTAACCGGAGAGCAACTTTCGGCAAAGTACTGGGCAAAAGATTTTGCTCATGGCCCAGAATAAAAAAACATGACGACTGAGTATAAGAAGCTTTATAAAAATTCAATTCAAGACCCAGGTAAATTTTGGTCAAATATTGCAAAAAGAATAACCTGGTACAAGCAGTGGGAAAATATTTCGGATGTTGATTACACAAAAGGAAAAATCAAATGGTTTGAAGGTGGAAAGCTAAATGCTTCTTATAACTGTCTTGATCGTCATGTCGAAAACGGAAATGGAGATGACACTGCTTTAATATGGGAAGGGAATGACCCGAATGAAGATAAATCCTATTCCTACAAGGAACTTCTTGATGAGGTTTCAAAGTGTGCAAACTTCCTTAAATCAATAAATATAAAAAAAGGAGATAGGGTTTGCATTTACATGCAAATGATTCCTGAATTAACGATAGCAATGCTTGCTTGTGCAAGGATTGGTGCAGTTCATTCAATAGTCTTTGGTGCATTTTCTTCAGATTCATTACGAGACAGAATCAATGATTCAAAATGCAAACTTCTAATAACCCAAGACACGGGAGTAAGGGGTTTGAAAACAGACATCCCAATGAAATCAAATGGAGATTCAGCATTGAAGGAATGTCCTTCAATTGAAAATGTCCTAGTTGTCAAAAGGACAGCGGCTGATGTAAAAATAAATCCCGAAAAAGACCACTGGTGGCATGAAAAAATAGACAAGATGTCAAGTGAGTGCCCCCCTGAGAAAATGGATGCCGAAGACCCTTTGTTCATTTTGTACACATCAGGATCGACAGGAAAGCCGAAAGGTGTTTTGCATACCACTGGTGGATATATGGTTTATGCTTCATACACTCACCAAATAGTCTTTGATTATCAGCCTGGGGATATCTATTGGTGTACTGCGGATATTGGCTGGATTACTGGACATTCTTACATTGTTTATGGGCCATTATCAAATCGTGCAACAACAATTATGTTTGAAGGTGTGCCAAACTTTCCTGATTTTGGGAGATTTTGGCAAGTTGTAGAAAAGCATAAGGTCAATATTTTCTATACAGCTCCAACAGCATTGAGAGCATTAATGAAAGAAGGAAATGACTTCGTAACCAAATGGAATCGAGATTCTCTGAAGGTTCTTGGTACAGTTGGAGAAACAATCAAGGAACCTGAATGGACCTGGTATTACGAGGTTGTAGGAAAGAAAAGATGTCCTGTAATTGATACGTGGTGGCAAACTGAAACTGGAGGGATATTGATAACGCCCCTTCCGAATATTACAAAATTAAAACCAGGGTCTGCAACAAACCCCCTTTATGGAATTGAACCTGTGATACTTGACGAAAATGGCAAAGAGGTGGAAGGAAACCCTGCTGAGGGGCTGCTTGCAATTAAGCGATCATGGCCGGGACAAATGAGAACTATCTATGGAGACCATCAAAGATTTTTTGACACCTATTTTTCCCAGTTCAGCGGATACTACTTCACTGGAGATGGTGCAAAAAGAGATAAAGATGGATACTATTGGATTACGGGCAGAGTTGACGACGTTCTCAATGTTTCCGGGCATAGATTGGGAACAGCTGAAATTGAGGGTGCAATAGGAAAACATGAAGATGTTGCAGAAGCAGCTATTGTCGGTTTCCCCCACGATATAAAAGGGCAAGGCGTTCATGCCTTTGTAACATTGATGACAGGGAAAGAGGTAAATGAAAATACAGAAAATGAAATACGCATGAAGGTTAGAGAAATAATTGGGCCACATGCATCTCCAGACAAAATCCAATTCACTCCTGGCCTTCCAAAAACACGTTCGGGAAAAATCATGAGAAGAATATTGAGAAAGATAGCTGAAGGAGATACAGAAAATCTTGGAGACATATCAACACTGGCAGATCCCTCTGTTATTGATTTTTTAAAAAATTAAAAATTGGAATCTTTTTCCTAAAAAAAACTAAACCAGAGACTCTTCATGAATTCTCTTTACACTTATACACTCTTTGGTCTTTTCATCAATTTCAAATAAAGCACCATTCAATGCAACTCTTTCAGATTCCGAAACCTTGAATCTTGAATAAATCCCTGAAGTGAATCTTTTTATGCTACTCTCACAATCAACACCAATAACACTATCAAGAGGTCCGGTCATGCCTAAGTCTGCAATTGCGCCAAGACCTTGTGGATAAACCCTTTCATCTGCTGTTGCAACATGAGTGTGTGTCCCCCATGCAGCTGAAACACGTCCATCAAGATACCAAAACATTGCATGTTTTTCACTTGTAGCTTCAGCATGGAACTCGACTAGATTGATTGAACTGGAATTCAATTTTTCATAAATTTCATCAAAGACTCCAAAAGGATTGTCTGTACCCTCTCTCATGAATATCCTTCCTTGGAGGCAAACGACATTAACTTCAACTCCATTCACGGATTTTGTCCAAACACCACTTCCAGCCATTTCTGAACTTGGGTAATTTGCAGGACGAATTATTGGATTTTTAGAATCATCCATAATCGTCTTGATTGACTTTTGGTCAAACATATGATCCCCCAATGTTATGAGATCGACACCAGTCTCCATCATTTCTCTATAGTTTTTTTCGGAAAGCCCTTTTCCGCCACTTGCATTTTCAGCATTGACAATAATGAGATCGGTTTTATATCTTGATTTCAGTTCTGGAATAACCTTCCTGCAGAGTTTCCTCCCCGGTCTCCCAAAAACATCCCCAATGGCTAAAACCTTAATCATCCCTGAACCGAATCCCTTTTTTCCCTAATTACAGTAATTGTAGTTTTTCCAGGAATGTCTAATTCTTTTTTAATCCTTTTTAGCAATTCTCCCGCTAATGCAATTGGGTCTTCGTCAGTAGTTCTGTCAGGATCAAGGATAACCCTTACCTCTCTTCCGGCACTAACAGCATAGGTTTGAATAACGCCTGGTAAAGAGTTCCCAATCTCTTCTATCCTTTTGAGCCTTTCTATGTATATTTGATAAGTATCTCGCCTTGCCCCCGGCCTTGCGCCAGAAAGAGCATCTGCAATTTTTAAAATTTCTCCCTCTACACTTTGGCACTCCTCCTCCCCATGATGTGATGCAACTGCATTGACGATTTTTTGAGACTCTCCATGTTCCTTTAATAATTTTGCACCTGCCAAAGCATGAGAATGGGTCTCTCCTTCACTTGGGAGTATTTTCCCTATGTCGTGCAGCAAAGCAATTCTTCTTAAAATGCTTTGATCCAGGCCTAGCTCTTTTGCCAATTGACCTGCTATACGAGAACATTCAACACTGTGCTGAAGTAGATTTTGCCCAAAACTGGACCTAAAGCTCATTTTTCCAATCATCTTAATGATAGTCTTGTCCAACCCCGGCACTCCAGCTTCTTCTGCAGCTTTTTCACCATAATCATTAACCATTTTTATGACTTCATCAGTTGCTTTTTTAACCTCTCTGTCAATTGCGGGAGCATGAATTCTCCCATCCTTAATCAATTGTTCCAAAGCAATTGTGGCAATTGCTTGACGGACACCATCAAAAGAGGAAATTGTTAGGAAAAGTGTTTCGTCAACAATTAGATCAACCCCGGCTCTTTCTTGAAAATATTTAATATTCCTTCCAGCGCGACCAATAATCCTTCCTTTGAGATTCTCGTCTGAAATTTCAATACGGCCTAAAATATCATTCCCTAAAACACTTGGAACATTAATCCCCTGCACAGCATCTAGTAAAAGCTTCTGTGCTCTTTGTTGGCTTTGTAAAAATGCTTGCTCTTCCCCTTCCTTGAAAATAGCCTTTAAGGCATCCCTGTTTGCTTTTTTTGCTGCCCCTAGAACAAATTCCTTCGCTTCTTTTTTGGTAATCTTTGATAAATCCTCTAGCTTTTCGACAATCTGATTTTCGTCAAAAATAACCTTATCCTCTCTTGACTTCAATGAAATTTCTAATTTTTCTATCTTTTCCAAAGATTCATTTTTTTGGATTTTGAAATTTTCTTTTTGTGATTGAAAAATGTTTTTTTCTGCAAAAAGTTCTGATTCTTTTTTAATCATCTCTTCTTTTGTTTTTTGAAAAGAAGAAATCTCTTCTTGTTTTCTTTTTCTTTCAGCAGTTAATTTTGACTTTGCCTCTAATATTTCTGCTATATTTTGATCTATTTTTTTGTTGTGAATTGTCTTTAATTTTCTTAATGACTGTATATACAGGTATATAGAAGCTCCAAGGGCAACAAGTATGAAAACCATCAAAGGAGTTGGAACCATTTCAACTAATAAAAGATTAGAAAAAAATGAAAAATCCATACTTATGCCATTCCAAGCTTTTCTTTAAGGATCGTTTCAATCTCTTTACGAAGTTCAGCATCTTCCACAAGATAGTTTGCTGCTTTTCTCATTCCTTGCCCAAGGGTAACGCTCCCATCTTTCGCATTGTACCAAGAACCTGATTTTTGAATGATTTTGTAATGGACCCCCAACTCTACCAATTCAGCTTCGCTCCAAATTCCATACCCATAACGAAGTGGAAATTCAGCATTCCTAAATGGCGGAGCCACTTTGTTTTTTACAACTCTTGCTCTATGCATTGAGCCAATAATATCTTCTCCCTCTACGATTGATTTGGCCTTTCTTATATCTATTCTCACTGAAGAAAAAAACTTCAAAGCTCTTCCTCCAGGGGTAGTTTCTGGATTTCCAAACATAATCCCAATCTTTTCTCTTATCTGGTTGATAAAGATAACAACTGTCCCATTTTTTGCAGCCGCTCCAGCAATCCTTCGTAGAGCCTGGGACATCAACCTCGCCTGAAGTCCAACATGCTTATCTCCAATATTGCCATCTAATTCAGCTTTTGGAACCATCGCAGCAACACTGTCAATTATTACAGCTCCTACTTCACCAGACCTGATAACTTCATCAGCAATCTCCAAAGATGCTTCCATTGTTTCCGGTTGGCTGATAAACATATTATCTACATTGACCCCTATAGCCCGAGCATATTTTGGATCTAAAGCATTCTCGGCATCAATATAAACAATTTCCATTCCTTGTTTTTGAGCAGCCGCTACTATTTCTAATGCTAATGTTGTTTTCCCACCAGCCTCAGGTCCAAAAATTTCCACAATTCTCCCACAAGGGATACCTCCAATTCCAAGAATGTAATCTAGTTGGAGGGAACCTGTTGAAATTGATGGAATATCTGTTAAAGGCTTTGCCCCCAGTCTCATTAAAGAACCTGCGCCAAATTTGCTTTCAATCTGAGTAACAACCCTGTCCAGCTCACTTCCTTTTTGTTTTTTCTTTTTATTTGTCTTTGCCATTTTGATCTCCCTGTTTTGTTATTTTTTTAAAAATCATTTTTATTGCCTCGTCTGCCGCCCTTTCTCTAATTTGATTTCTATTTCCTTTAATTGAAAACTTTTGACATTCCGAATCATCATTAGAGAAAAACCCGATATGCACTGTTCCTATTGGAGTGTTTTTTTCATCACTAGAAGGGCCTGCAATGCCGGTTAAAGAAACTCCTATATCAGTATTGAACTTTTTAGAAACATTCTTTGCTAATGCATATGCTGTTTTGCAATTTACAGCACCATGCTTTTCTATAAAATCAACATCAACGCCTAGCATTTCCTTTGCTTGATTGCTATAACAAATCACACCTCCAAGAAACCATCTTGAAGATCCTGCAATATTGCAAAAAGATGCACTGAGCAAACCTGCTGTTAAAGATTCGGCTGTAGAAATTGTCCAGTTTTTTAACTCAAGTTTTTTACCAATTTTTTCTATTAAATCATTCATTTATTCCACTGGGGGCAAATCGCCAAAATCAACAGTGGGAATGTCTTTGCTTAGATCGATTTCATCTGAATCATCAGTTTTAGACTGCCCTCCGCCTCCTTTTTTTCTATCTAGTATTTTTATAGAGCCATCTGGCCAACCTGCGTTAATCGAAGTGAAGTAACTCTTCTGTCCATCATCTTTTTCAAAAGTTCTGTATTCAATTTTTCCTTCAATATATAGTCTAGCTCCCTTGGAAATGAACTCTCCTACGTAGTCAGCATCTCTGCCCCAGCATTCAATATTATGCCACTGCGTCTCTTCTCTATCTTCCCCATCTTTTGATGTCCATCTCTTAGAGGTGGCAAGAGCGAAACTCGCTTTCTTCCTACCGCTATCAAAAGTTCTTACTTCCGGATCTGTCCCAACATTGCCTATCAATATAACTTTATTTATCATTTTTATCCTCCAAAGGTAACTTGATTGTAGTAAAAAACCCTAAACAGAGGGTAAAGTTATCCCTGTTTGGGATTGATACTTACCACTTCTATCCTTATAAGAGATTTCACACTCTTGATCACTTTCAAAAAACAAAACCTGAGCAATTCCTTGATTTGCATAAATCCTTGCTGGCAATGGTGTTGTATTGCTGATTTCAAGAGTCACATACCCCTCCCACTCGGGTTCAAAAGGTGTGACATTAACTATTATTCCACATCTTGCGTAGGTTGATTTCCCAACACATAGAGTTATTACTTTTCTTGGAATCTTAAAATATTCAACAGTTCTAGCGAGAGCAAAGGAGTTTGGTGGTACCAATATGTTATCTGCCTTAACTTCGACAAAGCAATCTTTTTTAATTTCTTTTGGGTCAATTTCTTTTGAATGTATATTTGTAAAAATCTTAAACTCATCAGCTACTCTAATGTCGTAGCCATATGAAGAAAGTCCGTAAGATACTACTTTTTTACCTTTTTCCTCTCTTACTTGATGGGAGAGAAAAGGAGAAATCATATCTTCCCGTAGGGCCATTTCTTTAATCCAGGAATCTGATTTTACCGACATGAGAAACTATTGGCAGGATTCGCACTCTTCGCCATTCATCCAAGCATCAACACTGCATGAACTTTGTGGGGCGGATGCCCCTTCTTCCTTCACAACGCCTCTCATCTCTTTTTTCACATCAATAGTTGCCTTTTCTATATTTGAAGCTGCAAGTGTCCTGAGATAATATGTAGTTTTCAAGCCGGTGTGCCATGCTCTTCTATACATATGAGAAAGTGTCTTTAATTGTGGTTCTGCCAAAAACAAATTAACGGATTGAGATTGGTCTATCCACTTTTGCCTTCTTGCTGCAGCATCAATGAGGTACTCATAATTGATTGAAAAGGCAGTTTTATATTTATTTTTTATCTTTTCAGGAATTTCCACAATATCTTCCAATTCTCCGTCAAAATACTTTAACTGATCTAGCATTTCCTGATCCCAGAGTTTTAATTTTTTCAAATCATTGACTAAGAACTGATTCAAACTAATGAATTCTCCCGAAAGATTGCTTTTCACGAAAAGGTTTTTATATGTAGGTTCTATGCATGGAGAACTTCCCATGATGTTTGAAATTGTAGCGGTTGGAGCAATTGCTAAAACATTACTATTTCTCATTCCTTGTTTTTGAATTTTTTTCCTCAAGCTGTCCCAATTCATAGTTTTTCCTTTTGGAACCTCTATCTCCATCTCTCTTTCTTTTTCTAAAATTTCCAAACTGTCTAATGGCAAAATTCCACGATCCCACTTGGACCCCTTGAAGCTTGAGTAGGCGCCTCTTTCATCTGCTAAGTTACTGGATGCTTCATAGGCATAGTACGCAATTGCCTCCATGAATTCATCATTGAAGTCTATTGCTTCTTGCGAATCAAATGGGATATCCTGGATATAAAGAGAATTCTGCAAACCCATAACCCCTAAGCCAATAGGGCGATGCCTGTTATTCGAATTTGAAGCTGGGTCTGTCGGGTAAAAATTAATATCAATAACATTGTCAAGAGCTCTTATTGCTATCGTTATGGTTTCTTTGAGCTTTTTCCTATCGAGCTTACCGTTTGAATCTAAATGGTTTTCTAAAACAACTGAGCCTAAATTACAAACTGCCGTCTCGTCAAAGCCGGTGTTTAAAGTGATTTCAGTACATAAATTTGAACTATGAATAACACCAACATGATCTTGAGGGTTCCTTGCATTGCAGGCATCTTTAAAAGTGATCCATGGATGCCCTGTCTCAAATAGCATTGTCAACATTTTTTTCCATAAATCTATTGCTGGAACTTTTTCACTATGGATTTTTCCTTCTTTTGCTAACTCCTCAGATTCAAGATATTTTTTCTCAAAATTCAAACCGTAAAGATCGTGAAGTTCCGGAACCTCGTTACTATGAAAAAGAGTCCAGTCTTCCCTTCCCTCCATTCTTTTCATAAACAAATCTGGGATCCAGTTTGCTGTATTTAAATCATGTGTTCTTCGCCTCTCGTCTCCAGTGTTTTTTCTCAAATCCAAAAAATCAAAAATATCACTATGCCAAGTTTCCAAATAAGCACATCCGGAACCTTTTCTCTTTCCTCCTTGATTCACAGCTACCAATTGATCATTGTGCAACTTCAAGAAAGGGATAACTCCTTGGCTTTCTCCATTAGTGCCTTTGATATAAGAGCCCATTCCCCTAACTGCTGTCCAGCTACCACCCAATCCACCAGCCCACTTTGACAAATATGCATTTTCGGCAATACCTCTCTCCATGATTGACTTCAAGTCATCATCAACTTTATAAAGATAGCATGAAGAAAGTTGAGAGTGCAATGTCCCTGAGTTGAATAATGTCGGAGTTGAAGAACAGAATCTTCGACTTTTATACATCTTGTATAACTGAACAGCGTTCTCTTCTCTGTTTTTATCCTCTAAAAACAAACCCATAGAAACTCTCATCCAGAAAAGTTGTGGACATTCAAGCCTCTTGTGAGAACCTTCGGTTTTATCAACTATCAAATATCGATCGTATAAAGTTTGAATTCCGAGATAATCAAAACCAAGGTCAGAGGATGGGTCAATAGAAGATGCTAATTTTGTTAAGTTGTATTCTAGCAATTTGGGGTTCACCCTTTCGATCTCACAGGCTCTTTTTAAATTTCTCTTGAACGCTATTTCGTGGAATTTTTTCAATTGCCCGACTCCATCTTTAACAATATCCCAACCCAAAACCTCTTCATAAATGTAAGTGAGAAGGATTCTTCCCGCAAATTTATTGAAACCAGAATCTTTTTCAATCAAGGCTTTCGCATTCAGTGTTATGGTTTTTTTCAAATCCTCCATGCTGATGTCAGCAAAAACAGACCTTCTTAATTCTTTTTCAAGGTCATGCTCGTTCATGATTAAATCTAAACCAATTAATGAAAACTTTATCCTTTCTCTTAAGTCTTCGCCATCCCAAAAGAAAGTAGATCCATCATCTCTTTTTACAGAAATGAGAGCAGGTTGACTCCCTTGTTCTTTTTCAGGAGAGGTTCTTGTAAATCTTCTTTCTGCCCTATAAAGGATATAAGCTTCGGCAACCTTGTAATATCCTTGCCTCATTAGTTCTTGCTGTACATAATCTTGAACATTTTCTATTTGAATAAACTCTTGAGCCCTCTCTATTACTATTTTGGTAACAGACTTAGAAATCTCAACAGCAGGACTTGAATCCATTTGAATGGAAAGAAATGCCTTTCTAACAGCACTCTCTATTTTTCTTTCGTTCCATGGAACCACCTGTCCATTTCTTCTTATAAGTTTCATTTTTCCTGAAAAATCATTAATTCGATTTGATGTACTTAAAGATCTTTTAAACACCAGGCTTTTTGCCACATCGTGAGCATTCCTTTCAATCAAAACCTTTTCAACAAGCAAAGAAACTTCTCTTTTCGTCAACTTCAATGATTTTTCATTCTTTATTTTCCCAGCTAGCTTTTCGGACACTAGTTTTACAACACTCGAAACAAATGTTTTGTTCTGTTCGTTAAAAATATCTTCTTCTTTTTTCGACAATAACAGATCAGTCAGGGCGTCTCCAATTGTTGTAGCTATTTCACCTAAGTTAAACATCTCCTCTTCGCCATCTTTCATGACAACAACATACGGGATTTTCGCAGACTCCTCTTCAAACAGTTCGGACCAATCGAAATTTGGCTTTTCACCCTTTCCCATTGCAATCATTTTTTCCAAATGCTGATCTTCTTCAAATATATTTTTACCCATAATGTTTCTCCTAAAAATTACAATTCATCATCATCAACATTTTCAAGTGAAGATGCTTTCTGATACTCTGTTACCCTCCCTTCAAAAAAGTTTTGCTCTTTCTTTATGTCCATCAATTCTGCCAACCAAGGCAGAGGGTTTGAAACTCCAGGGTTCAACTCTTCTAAACCACAACCCTTGAGTCGACGGTCAGCTATATATTCAATATACTGCTTAAATTCACTAGGGCTTAAACCAATAGAACTAACAGGAAGACAGTCGTCAATAAAATCTTTCTCTAATTCAACAGCCTCTTTCATCAATGACCTGAGTAATTCTTTAAATTCTGGAGTCCATATTTCAGGATTCTCAGCTATAAGATCCATGAATAGGTTCCTCAACAACTCAATGTGGTTGGATTCATCCCTTAGTGTATATCTGAACATTTGACCTATCCCTGGAAATTTATTTTGTCTATACAGGCTCAAAATCATTCCGAATAACCCATAAAACTGTGTACCTTCCATGCATTGACCAAAAACAAAAATATTTTTTGCAAACAATTGCTTGTTTTCCTTTTTCGTCAAGTCTAAATCTCGTCTTAATTCTTTTGAGACATTGGTAACAAAAGCATTCTTTCTTTTGATTGTTCCAACTTGTTCAAACATTGCTTCACATTCGTGGGGATTGATTCCCAAGGAGCTAATCATGTAAAGCAAACTGTCTGCATGAATGTTTTCTTCATGTGTATGTCTCCCTAAAATAAGTTTTAGCTCAGGGGCAGTAACATTCTCTCTGACAACATGCAAGATATTATCTCCAACAATTCCTTCTGCAGCAGAAAAATAACCTATGCCCATCATGACAATCCACCTTTCAACATCACTTAAGAAATCTTGTGATTTCCACTGTTCGATATCTTTCTGCATTGAAACATCTTCAGGCTCCCAGTGGTTTGCCTTCATGTTTCGATATATTTCATAAGCCCATGAATACTTGAGTGGCAAAAGATTGAAGGTCATTGTTTCGTGTCCATTGATAACCTTTTTTGCGGAATAGACTTCCTTGGCTTTTTCTTCGTCTAGAAGAAAACTCTTATTTCCAATTTTATAAATTTTTGCCATAACTATTCAACCAAAGCTCCGCTTAGAAAAATCACACAAGAAACCCCTCAGGCTCGTTGTTTTATTCTTCTCTCCGCCGAGGGCGAGGAGAGCTATTGGGTAATTGAAAGTATATGCTCTTTAATTTAATTTTTCAAGTCTTTTTTTAAAAAAAGTGTACTTTTTTTGTCAAAAATTCACATCAAAGAAGAAAAAATTTCAAGTTCTCTTTTAGCTGACGTTTTTGAATCAGATCCATGAACAGCATTTGCAGTCATTGATGAGCCAAAGATCTTCCTTATTGTCCCCTCTTCTGCTTTTTCTGGATTTGTATTTCCCATGAGGGCTCTCAACTCGGCAACAGCGTTTTCTTTTCTGAGGTGTACAAGTGCAACCTCTCCTCCCGTAATAAACTCTATCAAGCCAGGAAAAAATGGTTTTTCTGAATGCTCTTCATAATGCACCATTGCTATCTCTTTGGGTATTGAAGTTATATTTTTTTTCACAATCTCAAATCCATGATCTTCAATCATTTTCAAAATGCCCTCAGCGGATCCAGCCTCAAAGGCTGTTGGTTTGATAATTAAAAAAGTGTCTTCCATGTTTTTTCTCCTTGTCTTTAAAAATGAATAGCCAAATATAACAAAAATTATTCCAATTGTCCACCCCAAACCAGCTGGAGATGACCAAAAAGCTTTTATTCCATCTTGAAATTTTGCTGTAACATAAGCAACCAATAAAAACCTTGCGCCTCTTCCAAGGACCGAACACCAAAATAAAGTTTTTAGGGGAAGTCCAATAATTCCAGAAGTTATTGCAAAAAGCTTGTAGGGAAGCGGTGTAAAACCAGCAAAAACAATAGCTTCTCCCCCATATTGAAGTAAATTCTTTCGTATTTTCTCATATTTAAGATTACCAGAAAATTTCTTTTCTAACTTACTTTTGAAAAACCTCCCTATTGACCACCCTACCATGGCTCCAGAAGCACTGCCGATAGTTGTAATCAATGCAAGATTGACCCAGATTTCTGGGGTCTCTTTTACGAAAATTATCAAACCGATATCTGGCGGAAGAGGGAAAAATATCGCCTCAAAAAAAGCCCATAAAAACAAACCTGGCAAACCCAAGCCAACAAACCATAATTTATATTTTTCAAAAAATACTTTCATTTAACTTTAAGCCTTGGAAATTCTTTGCAAAGTCTCTTTGAGAACCCTTTTGATAAATTTCCTCTAATGATTTCAATTGTATTCTCATTGAGGTAAATTACGGGGGAAGGTTCTCCCTCAAGAACACGATGGTATTTGTTTAAACCTTTAATGAAATAATCTTCAAAAGCCCCTGGATAGATATTTTCCTCATTCTCGATAAACAAATCTTCAAGATTGTAAAAACCCACTACTTTTGACAAGATTTCCAAATCAATCTCTTCGATCATTTTTGGAGATTTTTGCCCTGAAATATTTGCACTTGTTAGAAGATACGGCCCTACAAGATGAGCAAGTTGATTCAGCCCAAAATTTCCAAACCTCATCCCAATCCCCATTTTTGATGATCCCGGGGAAGCACATTCTTTTGTTTTTGAATCCCCTGGGACAACCACTGTCAAAGGATTTTTTATGTGGAAAAAATAATTAACAAGTTCCCTGTGAAATGGTGATGAACAAGTCCAGTAATCATCGAATGTTTTATGCGCATCCTTTCTTTGAACATCAGCAAAAGTTGGTTCAGGAGGAAAAACCCAAGAGATTGCCTTTGTTTCATTTCTTGATTTAATTTCAAAAAGATCATTTATTTTTTCAGGAATTGCAGCAAGCCCAAAAACAGTTTCTGTTTCAAGAAGGAGCACTCCGTATTTCATGTACATTGCGGCATCAAAAAGCGGGTTCCTTGGAGGGTGTATGACCGTCATGAAGGACTCCATTGAGCCTCTAAATAAAATTCTTTTTCAGACCTTGGAGCCCCCCAGGGTTTGCGTTTTTTGATATTCGTCCATTCTGAGGAAAACAAAGAAATAGGGTCTTCTTTTTGGCAAAATCCGAACTCTAAAATCAACCATCCACCCTTATTTAAATACACAGGAGACTCTTCTATGATTTTCCTGCATACAGACAACCCATCTTCCCCACAAAATAGAGATTTTTTTGGATCAAAATCAAGAACCTCTGGTGGAAGATTTTCTGTTTCGTTTGTTGAAATGTAGGGAGGATTTGAAACTATAAGATCAAATTTATCTTTAATATTGCTAAAAAGATTGCTTTGCATAGCCTTGAGTTTTGAATTTGGAACAAGTCTTTTTATTTCACTCCTGCAATGCTCTACAACGTAATCATCAATGTCACACAAAATACCACTACACTTTCTTTCATTGGCTATGCTGATTCCAATACAGCCAGTTCCGCAACAAAGGTCTAGAAAATTCCCATTTTCCGGGATTCTCTCAAGTGCCCTACTTAAGACTTCTTCCGTTTCGTATCTGGGAGAAAAGATATTTGGCTTAAGGAAAAAATCTAACTTTCTGAATCTTTTTCTGCCTAAGATTCGATCTACAGGCTCTCTTTTAACCCTCCTCGAAACAACCTCAGCCCACTTTTCTTTATATTCATCAGGAAAAGATTCGTATCCTCTTGTTAAAACTTCTTCTCTTTTGAATTTAATAACATCAGCTAAAAGAAGCTCTGCATCCAGCCAAGGAGAATCAATGCCGTTCAATTCAAACTCATCTCTTGCCATCTTGATGGTTTCATTGATATTTTTACCAATCAACAATTCAAATATCTTCCAGCTCCAATTTTCTCAAAGCCGTATTCACTTTTTTGAAAAAGTCTGGAACCTCCCCCATCATTAAAGAATTTAATTGATGGTTGCTTACCGAAACACGATGGTCTGTAACTCTATTTTGGGGGTAATTATAGGTTCTTATTTTCTCTGACCTATCTCCCTTCCCAACAGCTGATTTTCTTTTTCTGGCTCCCTCTTGTTCCTGTTTGTCTATCTCAAGTTGATAAAGTTTTGTTTTTAGCATATTCATACATGTGTCCTTATTTTGGTGTTGACTTCTGCCATCTTGACACTGGACAACAATACCTGTTGGATTATGGGTTATCCTGACAGCCGAATCCGTTTTGTTTACGTGCTGCCCTCCTGCACCTGATGCCCTGTATGTATCAATTGCCAAGTCCTTCGGATCAATATTTATATTGACATCAGAATCTGCCTCCGGCAAAACATAAACACTTGCAGCGGAAGTATGTAACCTACCTTGGCTTTCGGTCTGTGGAACTCTTTGGACTCTATGGATTCCACTTTCTGATGAAAGAAATCCATATGCGCCACGACCTTTAATCTGGCATATTAATTCCTTAAATCCTCCCATTTCTGCCTGGGATTTATTTAAAACCCTTACAACAAAACCTTCTGAAGTAAGAGCCCTTTGGTACATGTTGAAAATATCTCCTGCCCATATTGCAGCTTCATCTCCGCCTGTCCCCGCTCTTATTTCCAATAAAGCATTTCGATGTGCATCTGGATCTGGCGGCAAAAGGGCATTTTCTAAATCTTCTTTTGTTTTTGAATACTTTTCCTCTGCATCTTCAATTTCCAATTCAGCCATCTGGACCAACTCTTCATCTTCATCGCCCAACACTTCCTTAAGTTCATTAAAGTATTTTTCAGCTTCGAAATGCTTTTTTGCAATATTTATAATTTCCTCAAGATAGTTTCGCCTTAAGCCAAGTTCTTTTAACTTTGGGGGACTTGCAATAACGGCTGGGTCAGAAAGCTGCCTATCAACATCTTCAATCTCACTTTGAAATGGAGCCACTGACTCCCTTAGTTTTGACATGGGTTAAAGAGCTTCAGA
>CAYNKD010000014.1:0-17813 GCA_964397735.1 uncultured bacterium
TCCATTCCCCAGTATGCCAATCCCACAATATGTCCTCTGTATTTTGTAAAGCACAGCTTCCCGAAGAAGCTCCGTTCCTGCAATCTCCAGTTGAATAAAGTTGAATATCATCAAAAAATTGCTCTATAAAACTCGCACCATGTAAATCAACCCCATTTGGCAACCATGAAAATAATGTCCCGTGTGAAGATATATCTGAGAAAGGTTCATTGGGGTCTGAATGGTAATATTCTCTATAAGCAAGTATGGAAGCTATTGCTGAAGGCAGCGAGGCACAAGAACCATTAAAAATATCGTTTCCCATACCACTTTGAAAATCACATACTTTTGCAAAAGATGCATGAAGGACGTCAAATGCTGCTGTGTTTAAGTTAACCTTACCTCTCAATTTTAAAGGCCTCCACTCCAGAGGACTAATTCCAATTTCTGTAGATGGGTCAGATATTCCACAATCCCCCTCGCTATAACCTCCGTTATTTCTTCCATCCGCTTCCCACCATCCCCCAAAATTAGAACTTAGATCCAATGCACTTAATGACCCACTGCCCATAACATTGTCCCAAGGGTCTGTGGTTCCATTAGAAGCTCCCACAACAGGGTCAAAAAAATCATCAGAAACCAAACACGGCTCATTGATATGAGGATCATCAAAATAAGTAGAGTAAGGGCTGTCAAAAAATGCAATTGAACTAACTAGATGAAGAATTAGAGAGTCATCTCTCCTGTCAAGGAAGGATTGGGTTGATGTTCCTAAGCCCTTATTTCTACTGTCTATACCCAATGGGTCATAGATTGGCCAACCTGAACCAGGCTCAGTGGCTCCAAAATCAAAATCATCATAAGGAGGATCTTCACTATAAAAAGTAGGCCTGTTGTTTGGTATCCAAACAGCAGGCATAACATTCATCTTCTCAATACTCAAATCAATATTTCTATTAGTTTCTCCTGAACGTTGTACAAAAATACTAGTTATCAAATCAGGGAATTCATCTCCATCGAGAGAAGAAAGGCCACAGCTTGGACTTGCATTTGAGCCAACATCTCCAGGATCCCAAAAAGGTCCAACTAATTCTGGGTAAGGAATAAGAGCAGATCCAAGCATACTCTTTACATTCCCTATAGGCATTCCCAAATCAGCTGGACCATGATACCTTGCATGCCTTTCTGCAAGCATCAGCTGAGGGTTTATTATTGCTGAAGAATCATCAAGATAAAATTCTGGAGAAATATCCCTGCAATCATCCTCATCGTCAAAATATCTATAGAAATATTGCCATGCTGCCCAATGGCCAACAATCTTCTGCGCTATCAAGTCAGGGAAATCATCAGAATTATCAGTTCTCCAAATATTTTTCAAAGAACCAACATCGTAAAAAAGATCTCTAAAAATTTCCTCCAACTCTACTTTTTTTTCCTCTAGTTCAGACCTAACATCATCAGTCCAAAAACAGTTAACAAACCAATAAAATTCTTCCGGCCACATCGAATCACGCAAATCATTTGAAGAAAATCCTGAAGGAGCGTCTTCTCTACCTAGGACAGAAAAATAATTTTCTATATCATCTATTGTTTGGAATTTTTCAAAACAACCTGAAGAGACCCAATCAGCAGAGTCCATATTTACAACAGGGTTTATAAGGTTTGTAATTGGGTCTGATGGGGATCCAGTTGGCCATTCTTTTGGAGTCTGCCATAAGTCAACCTTGTAAGCTTCCCCACGACAAAACTCATCACCAGAAATTCCATTAAGTACACACTTTATCACAGGGTCTTTTACCTCTGGAGAAGGGTAAGAGTTAGATGGTAAAGCAGGTCTTAAAAAATATCTTGGGTCTGTGTCAACAGTTAAAGTTTCTCCAAGAGTATTTTTCTCTGTTGGTACGGAATATAAAGAAATCCGACTCTGCAAATCTTTCCAATTCCTGTCATCAATCTTAAAGGTTTGATCTGAACTATTTTTCATCTTTATTAAATCAACATCAAGAATATCTTTAAGGGTTCCAGGCCATTTTCCTGGTGTCTCGAAACCCAAACCAAACCTTTCGCCATCAGGACAATTCCCTTTGGGGCAAACAGATCCGGGAAGAGAGGAAACATCTCCAACATCATGAAAACCTATATAGGAAATAATTGCTGCTGCATGCCCTGTGTTGTAATCTCTTCGATCGAATGGGGCAAGTAATGAAATTATCCCTCTTTGTGAAAGGTGGGAAAATTCACCATTCTGATTCGTATCTGAACCTGTTATCCTTGCTGCAAAAGTAGTTTCAGGGGCAACACTAAAATTTGTCCCCAAGCCATTAATGGTTTCTAAAAGTATTGGATTGTTGAACATTGGATCGTCTGGATTATGTAAAAATCCATAGATTGGAAACCTTGAACCTTCATCAGAAACAACAACCTCGTATCCTCCATCAACCTCCGCATTTTGGGAAGAATAAACAGGCATACAGGTTCTTGGATCAAACATAACATAGGAATCAGGCATACTTGGCAAGCCAAAATTGACTCTAGATTCAGTTTCGTTTTCATAAGATTTGTCTAACTGAAGAGGATAGCTCAATCCAGAGGATCCTAAAAAAAGATCACGAATAAAGAATTCATCTTGACTCGGGTTACATGTTGTTGTTTGAGGTTTGAGCCTTTCAGCATAAGGGTTAAAAAGCTCCGCTCCCAATGAAGGGAAATTATTTGGAGTATGTGCAGTTGCCTTATCACGATCTCCAGTTATCGAATAACTATAACTCCACTCAGAAACAAAATCATTATTCCTTAGTTGGGAAGGATTATAAGAATTGTTTGAATTGTAAGGAGAGCCGTTCCACATTAGATCAGCATTGATAAGTTCCAGCGGAGAAGAAGTAACTGGCGAAACGTCTTCTTTTTTCCCAAAAGGTAAAAAAGGCATCACGAGACATGGGTGGGGCTCCCATGAAGATGTTGTATTTTGTGCACATCCAAACGATGGGTCAAAATAATCATATTCAGAGTGCTCATATGAGGAATAGTCAACAAAGCCTGTGTTGTTGTTATCTTTCAATAAAGGATAAATTGGAAGACTTCCAGATGGACGATTTAATTGCGCTGTAGAAAAACCAGAATGACTTACCAAATCCCTAGAAAACCAAGTTTCATTTGACAAAACAGGGTATTTGATCCATGGTGAAGAAAGATGATCTATTGTGGAAAAGGGAAAAGCATAACCCCATTCATCTAAAGTCAAGTCACCATCAATATCATCAAGTGTGCCGTTCCCGTCTTTATCCATTGGGAATCTAAACATCTCGTGTCTAAAAAAACCATCTTGACTTGAGTAAAAACCGAATTCTAAAATCTTTTCAGCAGTATCTAATCCTGACTCAGCCATCTCCTCTGACTGTTTCCTTTCCCAGTCTAAAGATCCAAACTCTATTTCATTTCTTGCAAAACTAAGAATAAGGACTAGGGCAGGTAAGACTAAAGCAAGAAATATAAGAACTGTAACCAATGCGACACCTCTATTTTTATTCATACAAATTAACCCTTTGCCTCAGCTGAACAAAATTGTTAGGATTGTATATTTCAGGATTCAATCCCTGGATTCTTAAAAAATTTAATCTTGCTAATTCTCCAGGTTTTCCTCCTGTTATACTGAACAATTTACCATCCTCCATAGACCCTCTCAAAACTGAAATAATATCATCACTTGCTGTTAGTATGTATATCTCAACAGCATCGACTGAATGTAGCGATGTTACTGGAGGGCTAATAGGGTTGTTGTCACTTGGATCCCTGTCAAACCAATAGTAATATTGATTTCCAGCATTAATCTGTTCATTACGATTAAAAAGTTTGAACCTTATGTCAACAATGCCTTCAGAAACAGGTGTTTCAATTGTCCTGAGACACTCATCTTCAATTTCCTCACTTGGATTTCCATCACGATCAAGATCCATATTCAAAACAGCATCAGAATAAAATTTTGATTCTCTTTTGTAAAGAACAAAATCTGAAGAAAGGTGAGAATAGTTAGATGGATCACAACCACCATTAAAGCTTTCACTTAACGGTATAGCAAATGCTTTTTCTTTCCATGTATGGGCAAAAGTTATAACCCTATGCTTCAGTTGTTCAATATTCGTATTTGAATTTAAAGAACCACTTAAATTGGGGGTATTTGAAGATCTGTCAGAAGAATATTTTGGACTTCTTGTTTTAAAGACAAGGGTTCTTAAAAATGCCTCTTGCCCTGTCACAACGCCGTCACCATCTAAATCTTCTCTTGAGGTAATATAAGGTGTCAGGTTATATGTACTTGTAAATCCCCCAGAAGAATCTTCGGAACACATCTCTCCAAAAAGTTCACTCCATGAAGGTTTTAGGATTTCAGCTTCAGCCCTCCATAACTCAAAAGGATCACTTTCTGCCATTCGGTCATCAGGATTTAAATTTCTATCATTCAGCCCTATTGGACAAGGGCCTCCATTGCAGGATATTGACGAAGTCTCGTTTGGCATTGATAAGACTCCCTCAGCAAGATACTGATTACATGAAGCAGGGGCATCAGTACTTGCTGCTCCTTCAGAGAATCTTCTTGTCCAGGTTGGATCTGGATCTACAACCTCCCAAGGTTCAATGTAACAGTTGTAATTTAAATCCTGGTTAAATAATTTTGAATTTGGATATGGAACATTTGAAAAACTTGTATCGGATGGATGAAGTTCTAAATAAATATCACATCCTGCAGATGCTGCACTGTTTATACCACTCAAATACTGAGCTCTTGACTTTTTTATCCTTGGAATATGGAAGTCAACAAAAGCTAACTCATCAACATTGTTTAATTCTGAAACAACCTGATCCATTGCTATTCTTGCACGGCTAGATGCATTTGCCTCTCCTGTCACAACTCTCAAAGTCTTGAAAGTTGATTCAATCACAGTTAGTAAAAGAGTCATAACAACAACGAGTATTGCTATGGAGACCAATAATTCAGTCATTGTGAAACCAGCTGTTGTACTTTTGAACTTCATTAAGATTTACTCGCTAAACGCCTGCTCCGTGTAAGCAGTTCCCTGTAAGAGAATTGCCCCTCTAAGACTTTCCAAAGCCCTATTTTCATACTCTGTTGGATTACAGTTCAAAAAAGATGCAGTTGATGCAGGGTCAATCCTACCTAGAGGCTGTTGAAACTTTAAACCACAATTATTTCCTGAAGATAAAGCTTCTACATCAAAGATATCAGACTTCCACGCAGACTCTGCTCCATACCCAACAATCCAATAATTCTCAACAAAGGCCATATATTCTCCATTTGCTAAATTTCCACTTGAATCTGTATAAACTCTTCTGTCAACAGGGTCTAATGGTATGTATGAAAAATCTCCCCTCGGATAAAGATCTGGGCTTACTTCCCAGGAATTATTGTCATCTCCAGTAACAGCATTACAAACAGCTGGAGTTGACGTACTTGCATCATCCCAACCATAAGAAAGTCTTCCATTAACAGTGTTGTAATCTTCATAACTGTACCAAGACCCACCACCAGCAAAAGCTTCTGCATCGCCGGCAGGTTTCGATAAACATGTTCCTACAAAATCTGCACCACCTGTACCAGAAACAGGTAATATAGCAACTACAAATATATTATGCATCCCTCTTTTGACGCTTGAATTACCCGCCTTTGCACTACTGAAAGGGTTTGTTGGATATTCATCTAAAACTCCTTCTAGATACAATCTGTCCCATCTCCAGTAGTCATCAAGATATTTGTCTTCAGTCGGAGTGTCATTTCCACATTTTCTTGGATCAACCATACAATCCATTCTTCCACCAACAATACCACTTGAAACAACTTCATTTCCATCTGGTACAGAAACTCCAGATCTCCCTGAAATTCCAAGCATATTTGCCTGTAATGATTGTGTCCCACTAGGGTCATAAGCAACTCCGGGATACCATCCAGAATTCCCAGCAGAAAAAGAACTTAAAGCAACTTCAATATCATGGATACCTGCCTTAACTTGAGCTTCCTTTGCTTTATTCCTTGCTTTTGTAACACTCGGAACAACCAACGTAATCAATATTCCAATTATGACTATAACTACCAATAGTTCAGTCAATGTAAAACCTTTTTTCATTTTTAAAACCTCCATATTTACGAATCCTTATACCAACATTCTTCAAAAATATTTGAAGTGTTTGTTGGATCCCCGTCATGCAAAGACCAAGATAGTTTGCTTGTTTTTTCTTGATCAAGCACTTGCCCCATGAAATCACACGGATCTTGATCTGGGTCAGGGATGAATCTCCTTAATTCAATACCTTTATTTAAAGAAACTTTGCTTCTCAAGTTGATATTCGAATCACCTAAACTCAACTGCCTACGTATACTTGCAATTGGGTCAGAGCATCTTGAAAATACACCTTGAGTTGCAGGATCATTGTTTGAAGAGCATCCCTCTCCAGCTCTCCAAACAACAGAGACTCTAACTAAGCGTCCCAAAACCCCTTCAGAAGATCTGTAATATCTGGCATCTTGTGGGTCAATTAATTCTGTCAAATCCCTACCTCCGCCTGGGAAATAAACAGTTGCAACCTGTGTTTCTCTTCTGAACTTCTGAAAAGTGTCTAAAGAGCTTGAAATCTTGGATGAAATAGAAGATGTTGTTTTGTTTGGATTTAATGCACATTCATTTCTGTTATCGTCTGTAGGGTCAGGATTAGCTCTACTTACACCACTTGCAGCAATCATTCTCCAATATTGCGCATAGCCTGGCCAGGCAATATTGTCAGAATATGTTTCATTATCAAATCTAGATGCTAAATATCCAAAATCAAACCAATTTCTTTGAACATGAGAATCAACAGCCCCAAAACAAGTAAAGTCAGAAGACTCTTCAAAATAAGCCTTGTCAATAATTTCTCCAAAATCTTCAATTCCGTCAATCCTTGGACAATCTCCTTCCGAGTTTGTATTACATGTATTTAAGTTATTGAATCTAAAAAATTCAGGATGTAATTCAGGCATATAAATTGCCAATGCATCTACAGGATCCATTCTTGCTGCAAACGTTGCCATTGCAACCCTGTATTTTTCATTAGATAAATCAGATCCCTGCATATCAACTAGATTATTGGGGTTATGTGGATCAATACAAATATGCATATTGTCATTGAGGTAACCATCTTCAACTTCAGAACCAATTGCATTTTGATTATCACAACCATAACGGGAAGGATTCATGTATAAAGCAGTTTCTCCAAATTCTGTCTCTAGCTGTCCCCTGTACCATTCCCCAGGAAGGTAGTTACTTAATTCAGCGTCATTAGAAACATCAACTGAATCATCAGTTGATGTACTTCCCCCTTCAAAATCAAAAGGAAGTCCCCCAGGATAAAATGCCTCTGTTCCCAGGTGGGTTTCCAAAACACTCATACGTTCTTCAGCCAGGTTCAATGCTTGATTCATAGATTGACTTTGTTCACTTCTGTTTACCGTCTTCCCTATAGCTGTCAAAATTGGAAGCAAGACAAGAATCAAAATACTTATACCGACAAGCAATTCAACAAGAGTGAAACCTGAATTTTTAAATCTCATCTCCATCCAGGACCTCTATCAAATTCCACAGACCATTGAATATCAGGGTTTTCAACACTGCAGGAAGACTGCCTGTTCGGATCCATATAATCTGAAGGAGCAGCCTCCGTTACCCTTACTCCACCACTAGCAAGCATCAATTGGACAGTCCGGCCATTCGATCTACTCTGCAAGTTTGCTTCCATTGCGCACTTAAAACGATCTGAATTCGCAACCATTTTATTTGAAAGGCTCAAAACTCTTTTTGAAAAATACTCAGGCTTCAGCATAAAAGCAAATGTCAAAACACCTGTTGAGTTTTCTGAATTGCCTTCAGGCCTTATGACTGCGTAAGAAATTAAATTTTCATAATTTATTAAACCGCTTCCATCGTAGAGAGACTGATCAACATATGGAGCAATTAAATCAATTTCCCTTGGAATATTCCTAATTCGTTTGAATTTCTTGCTTGACAAGACTGCTTGATATTCGGGAGTTTCAAGAAGCATAGGAGGATCTTTATAGTCTTCTCTTACATACTCCCTTATAGGAACTGGCAACTCATCCTCTCCAATAACATAATCACAATCAACAAGATTTGAAGATTGATCCGAACCATCCAAGATGCAACTATTTTCATTTAATGTTGAACCTTCAGACAAATCGTAAACAAGGTATGGTGGAGAAAACTCCAGAGAAAAGTTATTTGGAGCTTTATGGCTAGACATATCTAAATATTTTTCCCAATCTTTTTTCTTCCAAACCCTTATTGTGTCTTCTAGCGGAAAAGGATGTCCGGTGTTGTCTTTGTTGTGATAAAAACCAATTATCTCTATCACCAACTCTTCTCCCTTTGAGCTAGATTCGTTAAAAGCCCACCTCAGGTCACCTAAGATCTTAGTTGAATAGGAGTCAAATTTTCTTCTATGGTTTCCCTGGGAGATTGATGGCAAACTTATTGTTATTAATATCCCCACAATTGCAAGAACCACTAACATTTCTGCAAGGGTGAAACCTTTTGAAGCTTCATCTTGAAGCTTTTTTATTTTTTTTACAATACGAACAAATCCATTCAAACCTATCAAGTATAAAGCATATTTCCAAAAAGGATATTTTTAAATACTTAAGTATTTAAAGGAAAAATTTAAAAAAAATGATGATTTTATAAAAAAACTAAGTTCCAGAAAGGAACCTGCTTATAAAAGAAATATCTAACATCCCATTTAAAAAAGTCACACAGGTACCAATCGCTAAAAATGGGCCAAATGGCATTTCTAAATTCCTATAATTCTCATTTCTTACTCTTTTATAAAGCATCATCATTAATCCAAAAATTGCTCCCGAAAATATTGCTATAGAGATTGCAAAAAAACCATAATCAAAACCCAAAAGAAAACCTATGACTAAAGCCATTTTCACATCTCCCCAGCCCATAGCATCCCTCTTCAACATCAAGCTTCCAAGCCATAAAACTGCTGCTAGAGAAAAAGAAAGGAAAGCCATTCCTACCAGTCCGGCATACAAAGATTCACTTGGGGCCTCTGTAGAAAAATGCATAAAAAAAACAATCAAACCTGAAAATAACAAAAATCTATCGGGGATAATTTTGGATTTCAGGTCAATAACAGTGATTACTAAAAACAAACAAAATAAAACAAAACTCAATATCGTCAAAATTAAACTCCAAGAATTTTCTATATTTGAAATAAAAAAATTATCATTTATAAAAAATAAATGATACCCAATGTAAGCTGTAGCTAGCTCCACTAAGAGGTAAGATGCTGAAATCTTTTTACTGCATGATCTGCATTTTCCCTTTAATAAAATCCAAGAAATGATAGGAATATTATCAAACCATCTTATCTTTTCTCTACATGACGGACAGTAAGAAGATCCAAAAACAACACTCTCTTTTGAATAATACCTATGAATAACAACGTTTAAAAAACTACCTATACATGCAGATACACATAAAACGATTATGCCAAATAGCTCCATTTCTAAATTCTATTGAATGATGAATAATCTTTTTTCAATTTAATTTTTCGTCATACTCATCTGCAGTTTTTCCAACAGCAAATTCCAATATATCTTCTAAAAACACCACTCCAAGTGTTTTATTCTTGTTTTCAACAACCGCAATTCCGCCACCCTGCTTCATCGAGTCCATTGCATCATCTAAATAAGTGTCGCTTTTAAGCCTTACAAGGGGTTTCAAAACAGTTTTCCAATCTTCTCCCTCTTTAAGTTTAAATAATGATTTTGCATGTAGGTATGTTCTGGAATCATTTAAATTCTTAAAACAGAAAGGAATTCTGCTATGCCCTGTTTTCTTTATCACCTTAATAACATCATCAATCTTCATATCTGGGCCCAAAACAACAATATCTTTTCGTGAAACAATGCATGACTCAACTGTCTTCTCTCCCAAGAGAAGAACCCCTCTTATTCTTTTTGCTTCGTCAGTCATAACCTCTTCTTCCATTGCTCTGTCAGTTATTTTTATAATTTCTTTTCTTTGTATTTTATAAACCCTAATGAGACCTGTTGAATCCATTTTCATTTTCTTGGGAAGGAGAGAAAAGAAATTCACAAAAGGAGAAAGAATACAGCCTGCAATTTTCAAGCTTAAACTTGCGCCGTTGGTAAAAAATCTAGGACTTCTAATCGCCCACATTTTTGGCAACCCTTCAGCAAAAATAAAAATTGTCAAGGTGAAAAAAAGATTAAGGTAAATCCTGTTTTCATTCATGAGATTTTGATAAATCCAATATGAAAAAATTGCAGCTGAAATCTGATTTGAAAAATTAATGCTTAATAATATTGTTGTAAAAAGTTTTGAAGAATTTGACATCCATTCTGATAAAGATTTTGAGAGAGAGTCTTCTTTCTTGCTGTTGTTTGACAATTCAACCTTGTCAGTTTGAAGTAAGGCAATTTCAAGACCGGTAAACCAACCAGAAATCAATATAAAAAGAATTGTTAGGGCGATAGTCATGATGAATCCTTACCACTCTTCATGACTTCTAGTCTTTTGATTTGGGTTCCATCCATATCAACAACCTTGAAAAGCAAACCTCCCCATTCGACTGAGTCTTTTTCTTTTGGAACCCTCCCTAAGATTTTATAAACAAGCGGTCCTACTTGGTCAGCAGGTGGGTCAATGTATGACAAATCCAATGCATCCATAACTTCTGCAACCCTAAGGGCAGGTCGAACAATCAGCAAATCTTCATTCGCCTCAACTAGGTCTGGATCCTCCAGCTGGTACTCATCTTCTATTTGACCAACAACCTCTTCCAATAAATCTTCAACAGTAACAATCCCATCCATTCCTCCATATTCATCTAAAATTATTGCTAAATGTTTTCTGTTATTTCTCATGGATTTGAAAGCATTGTCTAAAGGTACATCTGGAGGAAGCATTAAGGGTTCTTTGATATAAGACTCTATTGGGTTAGATAAGTCTTCTCCTAAGATGTCTTTAACGTGAAGGACTCCAACGATGTTATCGATTCTTTCATTATAGACAGGATACCTACTTCTAAATTTTTCAGAAACAAATTGAAAAACATCTGAAAGCTTTAGTGATTTTTCTATGGCATCAACTTCAATCCTAGGGACCATTACATCCTTAACTTTTAAATCTTCCAAGTTAAGAACACCTTGAATCATCTCAACTTCATCCTCCTCAACACTTGCTGCAAAAACTTCATCACTTGCTAGTGACTGAACCTCCCTCTCAATTGTTTTACCTTCACTTAATTCAGGAACCTTTATGATTGTTAAAAATAGATGGTTTATTTTTTTGATTAAAAATGCAGGAATCTTGAGTATCAATGTGAAAAAATACAAAAGATGTGCAATTCGCAAAGCAAACTTGTAAGGATTCTTAATCGCTAGCAATCTTGGGATAATTTCTGCAAAAGTTGTAACAAGGAAAAAATTCAACAATGCAACTGAGGCTAAAATAATTTTTTGATTACTGAAGCCTTCCGTAAAAGAAATAACATATTGTGTGGTTAGCAATGCCAAACTTATATTCGCCAAGTTGTAACCGATCATCAAACACATTGACAATTGTTCAGGATCAGAAATAATCTTTTTTAAAATCTTTGCAGAAGAAGAATTTTTTGAAGAAAATTCTGTACTTGATATTGCAAAAATTGCAGCTTCAGCAAATGAAAAAAATGCTGAGAATCCAAGAAGGGAAATTGGTATGAATATTTCCCATTGAAAAGAGAAAGGTTGCTGGAGTAAAGATGTAATCATGAAAAAGTTTCCGTCAAAAGCAATCTATGCCTATCTTCATTGATCTTTGCTTCTTCTTTTGTATCATGATGACAGTCATCTAGATGGAGCAACCCATGAATCACCCTATCTAAAACCCATTTTTTAGGATTTTCTTCTTCACATATATCAAGACATATATAAATTTCCCCTTCAAATAAATCTTTATCTAAAACAAAAGTCAAAACATCTGTTGGAATATCTTTTTTTCGATATTTTAAATTTAATTTTTGGATATACTTTTTCTCAACAAAAATCAACGAAACATCCCCTTTGGATGATTTTCCTTCCAACAATCGACCCTTTTTGACTTTTGCATACAATGCCTTAACTTCATGCTCTATGCTCATGTTTGAATTTGATATAAAGATGCTCAAGATTCTTTTATATAACCTATTCTTCTATGATGTCTTAACACGGCCTCATCCAAAACAGCTTTTTTCAATACTGCAAACTGGGCTGTTGTAATTTCAGAATCAGAAAAATGCCCTTCAATCTCCCTAGCACTAACCTCTTCGTTTAATATCTTTAAAAGCTCTTCTGGTGGAAGATCTCGCAATGACCTGCTAATAGCTTCAACTGCATCAGCAAGAGAAACAATGACCTCTTCGATGGCTTTTGGTTTTGGTCCAGAATATCTAAAATCCTTATCACTTGGAGGAGTGGCTCCTACAGCCTCTGCTTGCTCTTTTGCCAACGTGTAAAAATGACCTGCTAAAGTTTCTCCATGATGGCTTTTTATAATTGAAATTACCCTGTCCGGAAGTTTTGAATTTTTTGCAATCTCTACACCACTTTTAACATGACTAATCAACAACCTCGCACTCATTTGAGGAGAAAGATCTTCATGAGGGTTTTCTCCATCTTTTTGATTTTCGCTAAAAAAATGAGGCCTTTCAATTTTTCCAATATCATGAAATAAAGCTCCAGCTCTAACCAACCAAGGATTCACAGGAGAGCTTGAAGAACTTGACATTGAAGAAATTGCTGCACATCCAGCTTCTGCAATCTCCTGAACAGCATGTACGTGAGCCATTGTTCCAGGAGCTTTTTCTGCCAATTGCGACAACAAAGAATGGTCTGGAGCGGACAGTTCAATCAATGCTTCTGGAGTTGAGAGTAAAAAAACCTTCTTCGCAACTTTCAAAAAGAATGTTACCAAAGAAAAAACAAAAACACCAGTAAGGAGTGCTCCTGGCAAACTCTCTTTCAAAACTACGTCAGTGATAGAAGTTGCAGTTCCGTCTTTTGAAAAATTCATTAATGAGTCAAGAAGCCATAAAAATAAAACCAAAAAAGAAGTGGACTCAAATAATTTAATTTTGCTTCTATCTTTTATACCAACTATTGCTGCCAAAGCAGAAAATATTCCTACTAAATTTCTAATCTCCAAATCAGGAAGTATTGGTACCAAAAGATAAAGTAGCAATAGGGAATAGATTAAAGCAAAACGAAATGGATAAAGTATTATCAAAGTTAATAAGCAAGTACTAATCGGGATAGCCAATTGGAAAGTTGGGTTAAATCCTGGATTCAGTAAAGAGAATAAAGAAGTAGCAATAAGAAGAGTGCTTGCTAAAAATGCTAAAAAATTTAAATTATGCGAAAAATTACTTATTGGATATCCAATCTTTTCAACGGCTATCCAAACAAGAGAGAGCAAAAGCAAACAGTAAAGAGCATCTGACAGTAGCCTAAAAGACCAATCAGGATTTCTAAGTTGTTTGTCGGCCTTCAAAGCATCGATAATTGCCTTTTCTGCAAAACCTCCTTCAGCAATAATCAAATCTCCTGAATCATAATGAATTCCATCCTCTAAAGAAAATGAATGCTTTGCATAAATGGTTTTTTCTACAAGTTGATCTTCTTTCAGTACAACAGTTCCATAAACAACATGCAAACTTCGCGAAACGAGACATGCCAAAAAAACTAAAAAAATAACTAAAGAAAAAGATTTTTTGTTTATTTTGAACTTCATCAAGAATTAACTCCAAATACTTTATCTATTTTTTCAACCAAGGGATGTCTAACCATGTCTTCACCCTCTAGCTCAATTACACTTATATCTTTAATTTCAGACAAAAATTTCAGAGAATAACTTAAACCATTTTTTCTCTTTTTGGGAAGGTCACATTGTGTTGGATCTCCTGTAACAACAACTTTCGAACCTTTTCCCATTCTTGTTAAAAACATCTTCATTTGGGGAATTGTCGTATTTTGAGCTTCATCCAGGATGAGAAAAGAATTTTCTAATGTTCTTCCTCGCATGTAAGCCAAAGGAGCCATTTCTATAATGCCAGAATCAAACATTCTTTTTGTTGTAGGAAATCCCAAAACCTTAACAAGAGAGTCATGCAAAGGTCTAAAGTAAGGAAATACTTTTGAATCAATATCCCCAGGTAAAAATCCTAAACTTTCACCAGCTTCAATGACGGGACGACACAACACAATCCTTTCTATCTTTTTTTCTTGAAGTAACTTACAGGCACAAGCAACTGTTAAAAATGTTTTTCCAGTGCCAGGTGGCCCTGAAACTAAAACAAGTGGATTCTTAAGGATTTTTTTAATCAACAATGCCTGTCCATCACTTTTGGGTTCAATGATTTCTCCATTTATTTCAAAATTATCTGTATTAAATTTCTGCCCAATCAAAATACCTTCAAGCGTATCTGAATTTAAATCATCTTCTTTTCTCATTTTTGAAACAGCCTTGTTTAAACGTGTTTTGACTAATTCTGTATTAATGGTATTTCCTTGAATCAACAACTCATTGTTGTCAAAGGAAAGAATTACTCCGAATTTCTTCCTTAACTCTTTGGCATTCTTGTCACCAATTCCCAAAATCCTCAAAGCCTCATTGGGGTTTTTTAAAGGAATAGAAATTTGTTCTTCAGTCATTAATTTATAAGATTAACCAATCAAGCCTAACCAATCCCCTAAGAGGAATTGGATTCTGTCGATTAGTAAAGAAACACGCCCCATTACTGTGAGGCCAAAACTCGCACCAAAACCAATCATTAAAATTAATATACCAGTTTTAGCTGCAATTTTAGTTGCTCCTTTATGCTCTAGAGAAAAGAAAAAATAAATCAATCCACACAAGACGCCAATAAGTATGAAGATTGCATTAAAAAGCGCTGATCCTTCGGGTGTATGGGTTATAGAGGCTGATTGTGCTGCACACTCACTAGAAGTCGCGCAGATACGGTTTAATGTGGAGGAGACTTGGGTTATTAATTTTTCACTAATAACAGGACCGACTTTAACACCAGAAAAAGCACCTAATATGAAAGCGAATGCATACTTTGTAAGCCATCTAAGTTTTGGAGCAATTACAGGGAAGAATAAAAAACTTCCAATCAAACATGCCATAACTGGATTAATCACATCTGACCAACCACTCGGGTCATTATTCTGAATTGCCAACATTCCGTCTTTCATCGGTTGAATAACATTTGTTGCAATATCATTATGCCAAGCAACTACAACAATATAACCAGCACCCACACCAACATAAAGATGTTCAACAAATCTAAATAAGGGGTTGTCCTTGTAAAGGAAAGAAAAAATTCCTATTGTCAATATAGCTGCAATCCAAACCCCAATACCTTCAGGGCTCAAAGGGTCAACAACAAGGAGATTGAAAATCATTTACTCAGGCTCTCCAATTTTGGTGAAGTTTTTTTTCTTTTTGCAAAAAATCCAATATTTCCAAGAACTATAAAAATAATTATTGCTAAATGAGCCTTTGCTTGAGCCTGCATTCCAGCAGTAGCTTTGTCCGGTTCTAGTCCATAAGCTTCCGCCATGAGTTTTTCATATTCAGCAGCGCCTACAAGAGCACCAACCAACCCCTGCAGCTGGTTAGCTTCTAAATAAGGATAAAAATCTCCAATCATGACTCCAGTTGCTGCAGCGACAAGGTCAGCACCATAGGCTCCATGAGCCTGCTCTACATAAAAATCAACACTTGAACCAGCGCTTAAATCAATGACCAGATTAAAATCGTCATAATTTCTTATATCCTTCATGAGTGGGATATTTTCAATTCTTCTTCCCTTATCGTCTGCAGGAAAAATTTCATAAATATCGCTACCTATACTTTTTACAACAATGTCTAATCCCGGTTTAAAGCCGAGATTTACCCAATCAACTCCCTCTTTCTTATTGTGGATAGATGAAATTTCATTAAGAGTTGTGTCTGCTAATGTTGGAGCGGCAGGCCATAAAGTTATGACAACAATATTGACATTCTTTTCAAATAATTGATGAAGCATGGCCTTCGCAGTAGGAAGAAGTTCGGCCTGGCTTCCTGGATCAAAATCCCAAGATACCAAAACATTACTCCCACTAGGAACATTTTCAATTCTCTCAAAAGCTTTTCTTGTTGGCTCACTTACATTTATCTCTAAGCTTTTTGGATTCATCAAAGGGATAATGATAACAACAAACATCACCAAAAAAATCCATCTCCTGTCTATGGATTGCAACCTATCCCAAATGTTCATTCTTCACTTCCACCTAAATATGTTCTTTCAATACCAAAAATAATTTTTAACGCTGTTGACATCATTCCCAAACCAACACCAATCATGATTGCCCTTTTACTTGCCATATTCGGAATATCCAATATCCACTGTTTAATTTCAGGAAGACTTTCAAAGACTCCTCCAGTCAATATCGGTACTTGCCCAAGCATGACCAAACATGCTGCTAAAAGAAGGAGAGTAGCCTCTAAAGACCTTGCTCTAAATGCTCTATAAGCTGCACTCGCAATAAAAAAGGCCAGAAGGGAAAACATTGTAGCTCCTAGAGGGAGTTGTACATTGTTATATAACCAAGCATTCCATGGATGCTTAGTTCCTGTAAGGTCACCGCTTGTCATAAACAAACCTGTGATGATCATTGCAAAGAATCCAAAAAAAGTAACTATCGAATATCTCCAACCTTCTTCTTTCCTTTTAAGTTTCCCTAAATGAAGTTTAAATAAGCTTGCAACCCCTAAGACAATTGCAAATGCAGCAATTATTATGTAATACTTTTGAACCCATTCGGCATAATTGTTCAATGGAGCCCAATCAAGAAAATAGTCTCCTATCATCAACATTCCAGCAACAAATGCAACTAAAAGGGGTCCTCTATTGCTCAATTTGAACCTCCCAGTATTGAAATGAATTTAGTAGATCCAAAAAAAGTAAAAATACTTCCTAGGAATAAGAATATCCACAACAAGGCCTTTCCAAAATCTTGAGCTTTGAGTGAAGAGATAATGCTTGAATCTTCTGAAAGATAAGCACTGGCTGCATACAGTTCTTCTCCAATCAAAGTGTAATCACAAGAAACAATAAAAAATGGAAGTTGTGTAACTGCATCTGTTCCAGCAATTTGAATAGCTCCAATTGAATTCCCTGTCTCGGCCAACAGCAAGGATTCTGCATAAAAATAACCCATTAGGAAAACAGTTGCTGGTTTTTCCCTTATCAAAACACCTTCAACAGCTGCGGTGTATGCAAATTGCTCTTGCGTAAGGTAAAAGATATCATCTTTTCTAAAGCTATCAATCATGCCCTCTTCAAGATAAGATTCTCTAACAATTTCTTGACTTAAAGTCATAACAATTGGGTCAAACGATGGTACTTGCAATCTTGTTCCATACCTTGCAGCCCGTTTAGCAACTCTAGACAAAATAGTCAATGAAGCAATTGTTGCTATATGGCTTGCAGTTTCGAGGCCAGTTGTATAAAGAATTGACTTTCCCATTTCAGTAGCTCGTCCTATAGCTTCATTAACAGCATCAAGGCCAGCAATTTTTCTAATCTTGAAATTTGCTCCCTTCCTTGCCTTGTCTAAAAAGAAAAGAAGAGCACAAATGAATAAAAGGAAAACGAGGAAAACAGGTCCCTTGCCTTCTTTTATTTGAATCTGAAAAATTAAGTTTAAAAAATTAAAAATCATTTAAATGTTT